>JBBIPU010000054.1:0-24943 GCA_037442685.1 Draconibacterium sp.
CCCATATCCGAATAGCCCATGTCGTCGGCAAGAATAATAACGATGTTGGGGCGTTTTTTTTCGAGCGGGGTCTTAGTTGTCTGACCATGTGAAACTTGCATTATGATTAAAAGCAACAATGCAGTGAAAAGATTTTGTTTCATAATTTCAGTATAATTGTACGATAAAATTAATTTCAGTATAAAGAAAATTACCATTTCTCATTTTTCCAAACATCAGTTATTTTCAACAATAACTATTACTCGTTTGAATGCGAAGATAATTTACTCTGTCAAGCTATTTTCTCATTAAAATTAAGTAAAAAAACAAGAAGTTAATATAATAAACCTGACTTTGTCCATTTTGCCGGGAAATTATTTCTGGTCGGCATTATCACGAACTTTGGCAGTTTCGAAATAAAGATGAAGAATTGCACTAAATGCCAAAAGTTTGGGAGACGATGATTTTGAATCATATTGATAGGTTATGTTTCCTTCGAGCGCGAAACGCGGTTTCCATGCAACCGTTGATCCTCCTACAATTCTGACCCGGTTCACCTGGTTGTATCTCGAATCAAAGAAAGGCTCAACACTAAAATAGGGGACCACCGAAGTTTTTCCGCTCAGGAATTCCCTTTCAAACAATGCACGATACCTGAACCTGTATGAATAGTCTGTATCATGCCCCAGCCAACGGTTTCCATACGAAGCCGCCATGAAAAAAGCACCAGATGTTTTAACAGGAATCGACCGCGAATTTCGGTAAAAAGCATGTCCTCCAAATAATTCTCAGCCTTGTCATACAGGCTCCAGCCCCCCATGTATCCTCCGCGCACCATCCATGTTTTCAGGGTTCGGGCCTTGTTTTCATCGAGTAAGCGTGTAAAAAAGAACCGTTTTGATTTACCAAATGAATGATCTGCCTGTAGTGTTAAGTTAAAATCACGGGTGTCGCTTTCGAGGTATCGCGCAATTCCGGCATAGGATGATAACCGCAAACCGGGTGTTACCTTGTACCAGATATCTAATTCCGGCCAAAGTTCGAAACTTGTATTCTGGCCTGACGAAACATTATTTGTAAGTGTTAATGCAACCATACCGACTGCAGTTACTATCTGTATGATTCCTTTTTTCAAAAACAATTTCATGAACATGACAAATCAGTAATGAATCAAAAATATTGTTCCTCAAAACAAAAAAAGTCTTGATTTTTAAGTATAATCAGTATTGCTCTGTTAGATATGCTTTATTAAAGGTGGGAATCCTTTTAGCATCGGCTGCCTATTGAAGGTACCTGAAATCATGCTCATTTTGTGCTGCATAAGCGAAGGCAAATTAGTCATGGCTTCACCAAAATTTTCATCCTTACTGATATAACCGGCGATCAAAGTGCATCGCCTGATTTTGCATGCGCCAAAGCCAGTGCCCATGCGCAAAGTTTACTGTATTCAGGCAATCCTTTTACATTGGTTTTCCCGGGTTCTATTTCAACCCCTCCTTTCATATCGCGCAATTGCCGGACGTAAAAGTGTACGCCTTCGTTTTCCCTTATTATAAAAACAACGAAATCTTATTTATTTCCGGAATGAATGATGCTGATTGCATTCGGCAAAAAGGAACATTCTTTTCAGCAAGAATTTATTAAACCTGCCAATTTTAAAAATGCAAAATCAGAGATTTTAGCTTAATAAAATCTGAAATCACCTGAAGTAAATCCAAGCCGTCACTTCTTTTTTTGTAGCATTGATTTTTGATACTTCCACCTTGAAAACATCAAGATTGGTTTGTTTTTTTACCTCTTCAATTAAAAGCAGTTTATTTTTTAAAATCCCAATATCCGCAACATTCAAAGTGAGCGGTTTTTTTTCGAAATTCTTACGGGGTGAGTATTTTTCCAGGGCAAACGCAGAACTAATAAGTATAATGTCGGCCATGAGAAAGGCGAGCCATTCAATATTTTTTGATTCGACAAGCGCATTGATTACCGAAATGCCAATTACAGCAAAAAGATAAGTCATTTCTTTTACTTCGAAAGGTGGAGTCCGGTACCTGATGATGCTGAAAACGGCAAACATTCCGATAGCCATCGCAAAATCGATTTTTGCACGGTTTAATACCGAGGCAATAAGAAATGCCACCACCCCGATGATTATAAAGGTAAAAATCAGCTCTTTCTGTCCGTTGTTGGGGTAATATATAAAACGGATGAGTATAAAAATGGTAACAAGATTAAAAATTAACCTTATCAAAAAATCAATTGCCTGAGGTGGTAAAACAGATAATGTTTCCATAGTATTGATTTAAAAATCCAGCGGTTGACAGTCCCTCTTTATACTTTTAATAAAACTTTGCGGATCTTTTAATTCATTAAAAAATCCATCTATAAATTTTGATGTTTCTTTTCGTTCCTTTTCAGGCAGCAATTCAAAGGAATTAATGGTTTTCATTATTTCCTCTTTTTTACTGTTAAACAGTGCAATGTTTTTGATATATGTGTCATCGCTGTCGCGGCAATAACCCAGATAATCCCTGTCGTAAATGCTTTGAGTATCAGACCATGACTGGGGGAATGAATAACCTGCATCAACAAAACCTGAAAAATCAAAATCATATGGCAGTGTTACCAGTTTATCTGTAACAACATCAAGAGGTTTCATGAATTTGGTGTTGTGACCACTTTTGATGCGCCAGTCTGTATTCGAAATCATATATTGAAACAAAGCGGCCCTGTCGGCATCTTCGTCCACAAGGTTTTTTCCCATTATTGCCATCGATTCCACTAAAACGCTGTTATTTCGTTTAGCCACAATTTCGGCAGGTTCGATAATAAAACCATAGCTTTTATAGTTTTTTTGCTTTTTACCAGTATCGATGTAATCAATGTCCAACAGCCTCACCCTGAAACTTTTGTCGGTCAGAATATTATATAGCTTATAGGCCAGGTATTCCTTTAAAAGTACGTTCTGACTGGATTTTGACGAGGAACAGTGAGTAACTACCTTAACCTTTTTAACATCAGAATAATTCTGAAGGGCAATCGGATCGGTTTTGAAATTCAGGAAAAAAGGAGGAAACATGCATTGTCCGCGGCGGTAATTACCCCGTGCTTCAATGCGAATATTCTTGGTTATCGGTTGTGAGTTGTTGTAAAAAATCGTTAATTCCGCGTCAAGATAATCACCCTTGGTTTTGTTTTTAATAAAAGATGAAATATCATATTTTAAACTCACTTTTAAAGGAGTTACTACCTCGAAAAAATCAACGGTTTGAACTGTATCGGAAACCTCGCCAAGCGATTGACTGCTTGAAATGGTATCTTTTAATGTCTTCCCTGTGTTTTGTGCGATTAAAAAATGCGGGGAAATTAAAATCAGGCTAAAAAAAAGGAATTTTTTCATTTTGCTCATTTTAATAGTTGTAAGTTACGAAAAGTACAAAAAAAAAATAATTGACAGATTACTCATAACTGAGTAAAAAATTGATTGACTGATCATTTTTAATCCGGTATAAAATCAACGTTTATTTTCAGTATTAGTTATTTCCTATATTTACACCCTTGTTATTTCAAATTGAATCAATATAACAGAAAAAAAATGGAAAAATTCAGAAATGTTTTAATGCTTTTAAGCGTAATTATTGCAGCATCATGCGGAAGTTCAACCAAATTGGTCAGTTCATGGAAAAATAAAGAGGTGGGCAGTAACCGCTACGAAAAAATTGCGGTTGTTGCAATTACTCCCAATAATTCAGGAAGATATTTGATCGAACGGGCGGTAGTTGATGATTTAAAATCAAAAGGTCTGAAAGCTGTTCCAACTTACGAGATTTTCCCGTTTGCAGGAAGAGCAGGAGAATTAATGAGTAAATCGGAAAATCCGGAAGCGCTGAAAGAAAGGATTAAAAATAAGGTAAAAGAAAACAATATCGATGCAATAATGATTATTGGCCTGATGGACACCCAGAAAGAACAACGTTATGTGGAGGACCGGAGCAACAATTACTATTATCCCGGTGGGACCGGTTATTACGGAGTTCAGCAGGTAGTTCCAGGTGCAGCTGTAATGCCTTTTACGTATGGCGCTTACTATAATTATTATGCTTATAACATGTCAAATTATTACACTTCAGGATATTACGTTGAAGATGTAACCTATTTCCTTGAAAGCAATTTGTATGATGTGCAAAAAGAGCAGTTGTTATGGACCGCACGCACCAAATCGGTAAACATCAAATCAGTGGAGGAGGAAGCACAGAAATTTGCTGCCATGATCGTAAATGATATTATGGCGAAAAAGGTGCTCGAACCTTAAACCGGCATTCTGGAAGCTTCGAAAAAGGCAAGGATATTTTCAACAGGAGTGTCATCCTGTATATTATGGGCGGGTGCAACAATGTATCCGCCTTTTTTGCCGAAAATCCCTGCACGCCGGTGGATTTCCTTTTTAATTTCATCAGGCAACCGGTTTGGAAGTAAATCCTGAACACAGATTCCGCCGAAAAAAATAACGTCGCTGCCAAATTCAGTTGTAAGCGATTCGGGTTCCATTCCGGCAGCCAAAGGTTGCAGCGGATTTACAATGTCGAGGCCAATTTCAACAAATTCGGGGATGAACGGCCGGAAAGCCCCACACGAGTGCCACGCCAGTTTTATATCAGGATTGACCTTTTTGAATTCGGCAAACATCTGTCTGTACCGTGGTTTGAAGTATTTCCTGAAAGTTTCCATGTCCATGATCTGGCTTTGCTGTGTACCAAAATCGTCGCCGCACCATAAAACATCGGCTCCAAGTTCAATCATTCTGATTCCGTAGTAAGTATGTATTTCCTGAATTTTGTCAAGAAGCGGATCAATGTATTCTGCTTCCAGCATCAAATCCATCAGAAATTTTTCAAGACCGGCAAGATACCAGGCTGTTTCGAAAAGAGTTGTTTCGAGATCGGCGATAATACCGTGTGTTTTTCCATACTTTGCAATGGTTTTTGTGGCTTCGGTCCAACGTCCGGGGGAAAACGGATCGGGAAATCTGAAATTGCCGATATCGTCTGCTTTCCGGGCATTTGCAAGAGGAAAAGTGTGAAATTCGTTGTATAAACCACATGGTTTGAAAACCATTCCCCATTCATTTTCAATCAACCCGTTTTCATGAGTTTTTGTGGGAAAATTATCGGGGGCGCAGGTAGCTATTCCAACTGCGTCGTTGCCGAGTTTTACAAGCAAATCCATGTGCGAGGCGCGGGTCGAAAGCATCGAATCAAGTGGTTCTTCATAAGGAACTTGTAAAAACAACGACATTTTACGGGCCACCTGAGGCGTAAACGTTGCAAACACAGGTGGACGATCAGGTTTTTCACGGTTAATGGCGAGTAAAAATCGCTCCCTCGGATTCATCGGTTTTCGTATTGAATAATGACCTCACTCCGAAAAGAATTGACCCCCTAAATCCCCCAAAGGGGGACTTCCTAATTCAATGATTTTCAAATGTTCCCCTTTGGGGTTAGGGGTCAAACAGATGAAAATCATTGAATTTTCTACTTTTCGGAGTAGGATCAATAATGAAGTTCAGTTTTTAAAAATAATCAATTTCAATGAATGGGAAAGAATTAAAAAACTATCAGAAAACATTATCTGTGTCGGGTTGGCAAAGGTTTAAATTCTTCTATTTTTGCATCGTTTATGAAAATAACGAAAAAATACCTGCTACTTTTTTTCTTTCTTGTTCCGGCTATGAAAATATCTGCCCAGAACGAGGTCGGCCCGGATGGCAACATACTGTTCGGGGGATTGCTGATTCTGGTTGTGATAGTTGCTTTATTTTTTATTTTCAGGAAGAAAGAAACAAAGGATAAACCACTTTTTAAGATTGAAAAATTAAATATAGAACTTGGTAAAAATCGCTTATATTTTCCTGATTATCTTGTTCTTAATATAAAAAACACCGGAAACTGCGATATTGATGTTGACAGGCCACTGATGGTTTTCGACCGTTTCTGGATGAAACGTAAATTCAGATTGAAAGGAACTGAAAACCGCACATTTTATCCGCTGTACATGGTTAAAGGATACAACCATACTTTAAATATCGATTTAAATCATTTTTATTCCTACGATAAAAAACTGAAGAATTATCCGAAGGTAAAAATCACGATTTTTAATGTGAAAGGTAAACGACTGGGAAGTAAAACAGTCTATTTGCGAAAAACTCTGATAAAATATTGAATGCGAAACTGGAAATTCAACCATATCGATTTTTCGACTTATCCCTTTTATCCGGGAGGAGATCTGGGTGTGATCTGGACGCCCGAAAAAACGTATGTTAAAATCTGGGCGCCAACTGCCCATTTTATCGAAATCAGGTTATATAAAGAAGGTGAAGGGGGAGAATCATTTTACAAATCAAATCTTCAGCCGGTTGGCATGGGAGTATGGTCAACGGTGCTGATGGGCGATTTCGAAGGGAAGTTCTACACATTAAAGATCAACGACGGGGACTGGCTTGCCGAAACGCCCGATATTTATGCCCGTTGTGTTGGCATTAACGGTCTCAGGGGAATGATTTTTAATCCTTTGAAAACAAATCCCGAAAACTGGAAACTTGATAAAGGTCCAAGGTTGAAAAGTTTTACCGATGCTGTGATTTATGAAACTCATGTACGCGATTTTTCAATTGCAAAAAATTCGGGGATAAAAAATAAAGGAAAATACCTGGGATTTACCGAAGAGGGCACAAAAACAAAAAGGGGAATTTCGACCGGTCTGGCCCATTTAACAGAACTTGGGATAACTCATGTTCATCTGTTGCCGGTATCAGATTTTTTTACGGTTGACGAAGAAAAACCATTCGAAAAGTACAACTGGGGTTACGATCCTCAGCATTTTAATGTCCCCGAAGGTTCATATTCAACCAATCCTTACGATGGCACAGTCCGGATCAGGGAATTCAAGGAACTGGTTAAATCGTTGCACAGCAACGGAATAGGTGTGATTCTGGATGTGGTTTACAATCATACTTATTTTACCAAAGAATCGGCTTTTAACCAGACAGTGCCCGGATATTTCTACAGGCAAAAATCCGATGGCAGCTTTTCGAATGCCTCTGGCTGTGGTAACGAAATTGCCACAGAACGCGCCATGGTCAGGAAATTTATTATCGATTCGCTGAAATACTGGGTGGAGGAATATCATATCGATGGATTCCGGTTCGATTTGATGGGTGTTTTCGACATCGACACGATGAAAATGATAAGGGAAGAACTTGATAAATTAAGCCCGGGATTGTTTTTGTATGGTGAGGGATGGGCGGCAGACCATAGCCCGATGCCTGAAAATATGAGAGCTGTAAAAAATAATATTTCGCTTTTGCCAGGAATTGCGGCTTTTAACGACGATTTTCGCGATGCTTTAAAAGGAAATCACGGGTTGAAAAAAAGTAAGGGGTTTGTCAGCGGTTTGGAAATGCGCGAAGAAGGAATAAAATTTGGAGTGATTGCAGCTACCGGTCACACCCAAATTGTTTACGATTATGTTGAAACAACCAAAAAACCCTGGGCTGCCGAACCCGATCAATGTATAAATTATGCAGCCTGTCATGATAATTACACGCTGTGGGATAAACTGAAAATGAGCCTGCCAAAAGCCACCGATGCAGAATTGCGTAAAATGGTAAAATTGGCCGGCGCTTTGGTGCTTACTTCTCAGGGTGTGCCTTTTTTACAGTCGGGAGTTGATTTTTGCAGAACGAAAAAAGAGGATGGCAACTCGTATAAATCACCCGATTCGGTGAACCAGCATGACTGGGACAGAAAAGAACAATATTACGATGTTTTTCAGTATTACCGGAAACTGATACAGCTTCGGAAAAAACACCCTGCATTCAGGATGAGGACCGCGGAAGAAATCAGGAAACACCTCAATTTTTGCACTCAATATCAGCTTGGAGTAGTTTCGTATTGTATCCAGGCAAAGGAAGTTGGTGATACATGGGAGAAAGTAATCCTGGTTTTTAATGCAAAGACAATTCCTGTGGTAATTTCACTCCCTGAAGGACAATATAGGATAATTGCAAAAAATGGAGAAATCGATGAAAATGGAATTGGGGAATTGGTAACGGATAATGTTGAAGTAGAACCGATTTCGATGTCGATAATGATAAATAAAACTAAATCAGAAAATTAAAACCCTCATCCTTTTTTCTGAATTTTTCAATTTCAGATTTAAAGAATTTGATTTGTTGCGAAATAATAAATCTTCTGAAAATTTCAGGATTATTTACCTGTTCGGTTTCGTTTAAGGCAGCGATATATTCAGCCCGGTCCTCAGTAAAAATCTTAATCAGAGGTTCGTTATGATAAAGTTGAATATAGTTCATCATTAATCTGGAAATTCTACCGTTCCCATCGCCCCAGGGGTGAATATTTACAAGGTTATAATGTAAATCGGCAGCAAGGTGCACAATTTCGATGCCCTTTACCGAATCAATTTTTTCGTTAACAGTTTTACATAGTTGCTCCAGTAGTGAGGGTACTTTTGAAAAATCAGGAAAATATTTATGGTCAACATAAACCTGGGCCAAACGCAAATCGCCTTTCGAGGTATCAAACTTTCCCGAAATTGTATTTACAGGCCCCCCGGTATTTTTCATTACCAATGCAGCGACCTCTGTTAAAAAATCAACTGACATTTTTCGTTTTGTTGCCGCCTGAATTTTTGTGAACAGGTAAGCATTAAAATGATCTTTTATCATTAAATGATCTGTCAGTGATTTCCCTTTGGCTGTAATATTGTTTTCGAGTAAAAGGCGGGTATCATTTTCGTCCAGTGAACATCCTTCTATCTTAGTAGAATTATAAACAATAGAAATCATGCTGAACTTTTCGTAATTGATGTTGTCGTTTAATTTCAGTGACAAATATTCATTTCTGTATATATCCAGTTCCGAATTAATCATAATACTGTTGGTGACGAATAACAAAGGTAGTTATTTCAGCCAATCTTTCTAAATACCCTTTTAAAATGATACCCGTAAATTGAATAAGTGATGGCCAGCGGAAACAGTTTCGGGCGTTTGAAA
Source organism: Draconibacterium sp. (assembly GCA_037442685.1). GTDB lineage: Bacteria > Bacteroidota > Bacteroidia > Bacteroidales > Prolixibacteraceae > Draconibacterium. Next base: position 9,047 of record JBBIPU010000054.1, read on the forward strand.
ATAGTCCAGAAAAAGAGGCGCCAGTAATATTTCCGGTCGCGATCTAATATACCAATTAAAAACAGAGATCGGATAAATGCCATTATTTTGTGCAAATCTACCTGGTTTTTTTTGTTAAACCTTGGATTGAATTCTCTTAAAAACAACTTTACCCGGTGATAAAACTCTTTGCTCCCGTAAATTCCTTTAATGATTTCAAGGTACCCCGATTTTAAATTTTCATACCCCATTTTCGGAATGATATTGGTTGAAGAATCGGTATTGTCGCCAGTCCATTTGTCTAAAATCCTTCCTTCGGAATGAAGTTTCCTGTACAATTTCGATTTTGTGGGTGCGTTCAGGATGCCGATCATTGCCGAAATAATTCCGCTTTTCTGAATAAAATCAATCTGTTGTTTAAAAACCGACGGATGATCGTTATCAAACCCGACAATGAAACCTCCCATTACTTCAAGGCCTTTTTTCTGTACTTTCTTAACACTTTCGAGCAGATTCCTGTTTTTGTTCTGCACTTTGTTACACTCTTCGAGGCTCGTTTCCACCGTAGTTTCAATACCGATGAACACGCTGCTGAACCCTGCCCAGGTCATTAATTCCATTAATTCGGGATCGTCGGAAAGATTGATTGAGGCTTCGGTTGCAAAATCGAACGGATATGAATGCTTTTCCACCCAGTCAATTAATTCGGGGAGCAGCTCTTTTTTCAGAAAAGTTTTATTCCCTATAAAATTGTCGTCAACAAAAAATACTGCCTCTCTCCAGCCTGTATCATAAATATTTTGAAGTTCTGTCAGAATCTGAGAAACTGTTTTTATCCTTGTTTTTTGCCCGAGTAAAGCAGTAATATCGCAAAAGTCGCAACTGAACGGGCACCCGCGCGAAAACTGGATACTCTGAGAAGAGTATTTTGATAAATTGATCAGCGTATAATCGGGAGCAGGCGATTTCGTAATATCGGCAAATTCTGTAGTCTGATATATTTTTTGAGGTGAGCCGTTTTCGAGGTCATTTAAAAACAGAGGAAGAGTTATTTCAGCTTCATTCAGCACCAGGTGGTCAACCATTCCGAACTTTTCGAAATCTTCGGTGAACAGAGGTCCACCGGCAACAATTTTTTTACCCAGTAAATGACATCTTCCGATGACATCCATGACTGATTTCAACTGCACCGACATGGCGCTGATAAAAATATAATCGGCCCACAAAATATCCTTGTTTTTCAATTTCTCAATGTTTAAATCCACAAGTTTCTTTTCCCAGTTTTCAGGCAAAAGCGGTGCAACAGTTAATAAACCAAGGGGAGGATAGGCAGCTTTTTTTGCAACAAATTTCAGGGCATATTTAAAACTCCAGAAAGTATCGGGGTATTCAGGGTAAATCATTAAAATCTTCATCGCTGTGTTTTTTAAATTCAAAATTACTGAGAGTAAATTCTGAATGAAAAAAACAGGGATGGCTGTGCTGTAAATGTTGTAAACAGTGCGGTTTTGGGAAGAATGGCATTTGCACGGGGCAAACGGCATTTATCAGGATGCAGGTTTCATCGCTTCCTTAATTTTCAGTGCATACTGACGTGAGACATGTATTTCCTGTGGATAATCGAAAAGGACCAATTTTAAACCATCGCTTCGTTTCAGCAATTTCTGAATGTAATTCTTGTTGACAATACATGAACGATGGCACCTGACCAGTGAAGGATATTTCGAAAAATGCTCTTCGGTGTTTTTTATTGTGTTTCTGATCAGCCGGCGGCTGACTTTATCTGCAGATTTATAAATGACTTCGATATAATTATTGGCCGATTTGATGAGCATGATCTGTTCTAAAAAGACCTGGAAGTAATCGGATTGATTTTCTGAAACAAATTCTATTTCAACATCATCTTCCTGTTCACTTACAACGGTTTGATCAGGTTCAGTCAGTACATTGAGTTGTTTAATCTGATTTTTCATGCGGTTGAATTCGTTTATGATAATTACAACCACCATTGCCGAAACCGTTATAATAATTAGTATGATAACCGAGTGAAAAGTAATGCGGATTTGCCCTACATAACGGGCATAAAAAGCAAAAGCTGTAGAATTAAGTATCAGAAAAACAAGATTGATAATAAGTTCTTTCCAGTAAGTCCATCGTTGCACTTCGAACGCTTTCGGGAAAAACGAAGGAATTAAAAAACGGATGATCCCGAGAAGCAATAACGCAATTACACCAAATCCGGCAATAATGAGAAGCTTATTCTCAAAATCGGGATTATTTAATGCAAAGGGCTGAAAAAAAAGCAAAAACAGGAATATTCCAAGACCGATACCTGTGAACGATTTTAAATTGATCTTCAGGTCATCGTTGAATGGATATTTTTTGTTTAAAGTAGGCAACATAATTTCGATTTGGTTTTTTACTGAAAAACGGAGGTTAAGTTACAAATTATTTGCGATGCTGAAAACTGAAATTTCAAGATGTAAACATTCGTCTGAAATCTGCAGGTTATGAAAGATTCCTGAATAACAGTTCATTCGCAAACTGGTGAATCTTTTTGTTTTACCAATTTTTCTGATAGAAAGATTTTAACCATTTGCTGAAAATTACCCGACCGCATTGATTATTCTTTGCAAGCCTATTGTTTTGATACTTATTCAAACCGTTTTTAAATAGATGGTTATCTGTAAATTTTTTTTGGTAATCAGTTTTATGTAAAACTTAAAAAATTACATTTGCGCAGTTTTTTTATATATCCAAATAGTTAAATAAAACGATATATGGAGAGTCAGTCATTAATTCTCTTTTTCGTAATAGCACTTGTACTTGTCGGAGGTGCAATTCTCTTCTCCACATTTGTAGCACCAAGATCGTTTAATCCGGCAAAATCAGAACCATACGAATGCGGTATTCCCACCGAAGGACCTGCGTGGATACAGTTTAATGTTGGTTACTATCTTTTTGCCATTATTTACCTAATCTTCGATGTGGAAACAGTCTTTTTGTTTCCGTGGGCGGTGGTGATGAAACAAATCGGTACAAGGGCATTTATCGAAATTGTAATATTCTTTGCCATACTTGGGCTCGGGCTTTTGTATGCATGGAAAAAACGGGCATTGAAATGGGTATAAAAATCAAATCGATGAAATACGAAGATTTCGGCGATAACGAATCGCTGGAACTTCTGAATACGCTCAGGGATAATGTTTTCCTGACAACAATCGACAATTTAATAAACTGGGGACGTTCGAATTCGGTGTGGCCTTTAACATTTGCTACGAGCTGCTGTGGAATTGAAATGATGGCAGCCGGCGCACCGCGTCACGATTTTTCCCGGTTCGGTATAGAAGTTTACCGTGCTTCGCCCCGGCAGGCTGATGTGATTGTGGTTGCCGGAACCATTGTAAATAAAATGGTGCCTGTTTTAAAACGTTTGTACGACCAGATGCCCGATCCGAAATATGTAATTGCGATGGGCGCCTGTGCAATTTCAGGTGGCCCGTTTTTTTACAACACTTATTCGGTGGTTCGTGGCGTCGATCATGTGATTCCGGTAGATGTTTATGTCCCCGGTTGCCCGCCGCGTCCCGAAGCGCTTCTTTACGGCGTGATGCAGCTTCAGCGGAAAATCAAAGGCGAATCGTTTGTAAAACCCGACAAAACGGACAAACTCCTTTAAATTTACTTTGCATGTTAAACAGAGAGGAATTATTAAAAATAATCAGCGAATTTATTCCTGATGCCGAAATTCCGCAAGGAACACAGTTACCTGAGGCAATCGTTCCGGCTGAAAAACTGGTTGAACTGGCCGGAAAAATGAAATCGGACAAACGAACGGATTTCAATTATCTCATCAGCCACACAACGGTTGATTTTGTAACCCATTTTACAGCCGTTTACCATCTCGAATCGACAGAATTAAAACATATCATTGTTCTTAAAGTAAAAATTGCGGACAGGGAAAATCCTGAAATCGAATCTCTTGCAGGTCTGTATCCGACATGCGGTTTTTTCGAACGCGAAGTTTTCGACCTGTTCGGGATAAGGTATAAAAACCATCCCGACTTAAGAAGGTTGTTCCTTGAAGATGATTACGGATTTCCGCTCCGCAAGGATTTCCACGACGAAATAAATATGATTGAACGTTAAAACCTGCGATGATGAGTGAAGAGATAATAAAAGATGTAATTATTGGCGAAAGCGAGGATTACATTATCAATTTGGGACCTCAGCATCCTTCGACACACGGTGTTTTGCGTTTCGAGGTTTGTTTGCAGGGAGAAACCGTGAAATACCTGATTCCTCACATCGGTTATATTCACCGGGGAATTGAAAAAATGTGCGAGGCGCTTACTTATCAGCAGATTATTCACCTTACGGACAGGATGGATTATCTTTCGGCACACATTAACAACGAAGCGGTTTGTTTGTGTGTTGAAAATGCGCTGCAGGTGGAGGTTCCTGAAAGGGTGAAATACATCCGCACCATTCTTGCCGAATTGAACCGTCTGGCATCGCATCAGTTGTGGTGGTCGGCATTTGGAATGGACCTGGGTGCGCTCACCACCTTTTTCTACGGGTTGCGCGACCGCGAAAAAATACTCGATATTTTTGAAGAATCGTTTGGTTCAAGACTGCTGCACAGTTTTAACACTCCCGGCGGTTTAATGCACGATGTTCATCCCAATTTTCAGAAAAGAATTAAGGAATTCATCACTTATTTCCGCAAAAAACTTCCTGAATACGATCAGTTGCTTACCGGGAACATCATTTTCAAAAACCGTTCGGTTGGCATCGGTCTGATGAGCAAGGAAACTGCAATTGCTTACGGTGTTACAGGTCCGTCGGGTAGAGGATCAGGTTGGTCGTGCGACATCCGGAAAATTGCTCCGTACAGCGCTTACGACAAAATTCAGTTCAATGAAATTCTTGAAACCGGGTGCGACACATTTGCCCGTTACAACGTCAGGATGCGAGAAATGTGGGAATCGCTGAATATCCTGGAACAACTGGTTGACAATATTCCCGAAGGTGATTACACTGCGAAGATGAAACCAATTATCAAACTTCCGGTGGGAGAGTATTTTCAGAGGGTTGAAACAGCACGCGGTGAACTCGCGGTTTATATCGTCAGCGACGGGAATAAAAATCCTTACCGAATAAAATTCAGGACCCCGAATTTCAGCAACCTTTTTGTAATGAACACAATAACTTCAGGATACAAGATTGCCGACCTGGTGGCCGTCAGTGGCTCTCTCGACCTTGTAATACCTGATATTGACAGATAAAAGAGTAAAGATATGTCATCGAATGTCTATGATTTTTCAAAGCTGACAAGCGCTATCCACGAGTGGCTTTCGGGAATGATGTCGCCCGGATGGGTTTCATTTACCGAACTGGTGCTCATCGGGTTGCTTTTCCTGCTTTTCTTTGCGCTGCTCGGACTTTTTCTTGTTTATCTCGAACGTAAAGTCTGCGCAATAATACAAAATCGTGTCGGCCCGAACCGTGTCGGGAAATGGGGTCTCTTACAAACCATTGCCGACCTTATTAAACTTCTGATCAAGGAATTAATTCCAATTCGCAGGTCCGATCCTTTCCTGTTTAACCTGGCACCTTTCATCGTAATTATTGCTTCGTTGATGGCAATGGCAGCGCTTCCTTTTGCAAAAGGATTACAGGCAATCGATTTTAATATCGGTGTATTTTATGTGATGGCGGTTTCGTCGCTGGGCGTTGTGGGAATTTTGCTTGCAGGCTGGTCGAGCAACAGTAAATATTCGCTGATTGGCGCCATGCGAAGCGGTGCGCAGATTGTAAGTTACGAACTTTCGGTTGGTCTTTCGTTAATGGCCATCGTTGTTTTTTCTGGAAGTATGCAACTTTCAACCATCATCGAAAGCCAGGCAAATGGCTGGTGGATATTTAAAGGCCACATCCCGGCTTTTATCGCTTTTGTGGTTTTCCTGGTAGCAAGCACTGCTGAAATTAACCGTGGTCCATTTGATCTTGCCGAAGCAGAATCGGAACTGACCGCAGGTTTTCACACAGAATATTCAGGAATAAAATTCGCCTTTTTCTTTTTGGCCGAATACATCAATATGTTTATTGTTTCGGGTATTGCAGCCACAATTTTCCTTGGCGGATGGATGCCGCTTCACATCGGAAACTGGGAAGGCTTCAATCATATCATGGATTTCATTCCACCGATTGTCTGGTTTTTTGTGAAAACATTTTTCATCATTTATGTCATCATGTGGTTTAAATGGACTTTTCCCCGTTTGCGTATCGACCAGTTACTGACACTCGAGTGGAAATACCTGTTGCCGGTCAGTTTGTTGAACATTGTGGTAATTGCATTACTGGTTTTAATGGGCTGGCATTTTTAAAGAATCGAAAATGAGCAATATATCAAAATATTTCAGCGAGATGTTCCGGGGAATTGCATCCCTGTGGGCGGGAATGCGTGTTACCGGAAAATACTTTGTCAGTCCGCGGGCAATTGTAACTCAACAATATCCTGAAAACCGTGCCACCCTGAAAATGCAGGAACGGTTCAAAGGCGAAATTATCATGCCGCACGACGAAAACAACCAGCATGCCTGCACGGGTTGCGGAATTTGTGAAATGAATTGTCCGAACGGCTCGATTGAGATTATTACCAACCGGGTACCAAATGCCGATGGAAAAATGGAAAGGATAATCGACAAACATATTTATCATCTTTCGATGTGTACATTCTGCGGATTATGCGTAAAAACATGTCCTTCAAACGCGTTAGCTTTCGGGCAGGAATTCGAACATGCAGTTTTTAACAGGGACCACCTGACCAAAGTTTTAAACCAACCTGGTTCAACATTAAGAAAGGAGGCAAAAAAATGAGTTTCAATGTAATCATGTTTTACCTGTTTTCAGGTGTTATCCTTGTGTTTTCGCTTTTAACAATTACTTCGAGGAAGATTTTAAGAGCCGCGGTTTATCTGCTTTTTGTTTTAATGGCAACTGCCGGTCTTTATTTCCTGCTTCAGTACCAGTTTATGGCGGCAGTGCAGTTAACCCTTTATGCGGGAGGTATCGTGGTTCTGATCATTTTCAGTATCCTGCTAACCCACCATATTTCGCACAGGTTTAAAAGCCCCGACACTGTTAAACTGATCATGGGAATCAGTGTGGCACTGGTTGGCAGTGCATTAACCATTTACACTATTCTGACCTATCCGTTTGAAATCAAAGATACGCAGGAGATTCAGGCGTCAATGGAAAATATCGGAAGTCAGTTGCTCAGCACCGGTAAAAACGGGTATGTTCTGCCTTTCGAACTGATCAGTATTTTATTGCTTGCTGCTATGGTAGCTGCAATTATTATCGCGAAAAAAGAAAAAAATAAAAATCCGGAAATATGATCCAGGGAATTCCAATACAGCATTTTTTAATCGTCAGTACGCTGATGTTTTTCATTGGGATCTGCGGATTTATCATCCGCCGGAACCTGATTACCATTTTAATGGCAGTTGAACTAATCCTTAATTCGGTGAATATCAACTTTGTGATTTTTAACCGCTATTTGTATCCCGACCAGTTGCAGGGGCATTTCTTTGCAATATTTGTGGTTGGCATTGCCGCTGCAGAGGCATCGGTTGCTATCGCACTGATTATCAATATTTACAGAAAACTGAAGAATATTGATGTGGAAAATGTAAATGAGCTGAGGTATTAGAAGTCCGGAGACGGAAGACAGAAGACCGGAGAAAAAGGGTGACGCGGGTTCCGAACCGCAAATTGAGATTGAAATTTTGAAAAAACGCTGTAAAGACAAGGCATGCCTTGTCTTTACAAAAACAATAGAAACAACATGTACAATTACACAATACTTATTCTGATCATTCCGCTGGTGATGTTTCTTGTCACCGGCCTTTTTGGAATGAAGTGGAAACCAATTGTATCCGGTATAATGGGCACGACAGGCCTTGGAATAATCTGGGTTTTATCGCTGATTACAGCATTTTCATATTTCTTTGGTGGTAATCACGCCGAAGGATTCACCACAATTATTCCGTTTGAATGGTTGTGGCTGACTTTCACCGAAACCTTGCAGATCAAAATGGGCATCCTGCTCGACCCGATTTCGGTAATGATGCTGGTGGTGATCACCACTGTCTCGTTTATGGTGAATCTTTACAGCATTGGATACATGCATGGAGAGAAAGGATTTGAGAGGTTCTTCTCATTTCTTTCGTTGTTTACTTTTTCGATGCTCGGACTGGTTGTTGCCACCAACATTTTCCAGATGTATATTTTCTGGGAACTGGTAGGGGTAAGTTCATTTCTTTTAATCGGTTTTTATTATCAGAAACCTTCGGCAGTGGCTGCTTCCAAGAAGGCATTTATCGTAACACGTTTTGCCGATCTGGGATTTCTGGTTGGTATTCTGATCCTTTCAGTTGTGGCCCGAACATTCGATTTCGCACAACTTACCAATCCCGACGGTGCAGTTTTTGCCAACGCCGGATCATTGAGTTTTATGGGAATGTCGGTTATGACCTGGGCCATGATACTGGTTTTCATGGGAGGCGCCGGTAAATCGGCAATGTTCCCGCTGCACATCTGGTTACCCGATGCAATGGAAGGTCCGACTCCGGTTTCAGCATTGATTCACGCCGCTACGATGGTTGTTGCCGGTGTGTATCTTGTTGCGCGGATGTTCCCTGTATTTCATTTTCAGGCTCCCGATGCACAGGAAGTTGTTGCTTATGTAGGTGGTTTTACATCGTTATTTGCAGCCGTAATTGCAATAACCCAATACGATATTAAAAGGGTGCTCGCGTTCTCAACTTTGTCGCAACTGGGTTACATGATGTTAAGTCTCGGAGTTTCGGGTTATGGTGGCGAAGAAGGTCTTGGATACATGGCTTCCATGTTCCACCTGTTCACTCATGCCATGTTCAAAGCTTTGCTTTTCCTTGGTGCAGGCTCGATCATTCATGCAGTTCATTCCAATTATATGTACGATATGGGGGGATTGCGCAAATACCTGCCAATCACACATATCACCTTTCTGATTGCCTGCCTCACCATTGCCGGTGTTCCGCCATTATCAGGATTTTTCAGTAAAGATGAAATTCTTGTTGCTGCATTGCACCATAACAAACTTCTTTTTGCAGTTGAATTTATTGTGGCAGGTCTTACTGCATTTTATATGTTCCGCCTCTATTTCAATATATTCTGGGGGAAAGACAGGCATTATCACCACACTCCGCACGAATCGCCGTTCACAATGACGATTCCGTTAATGGTACTTGCGTTTGCTTCAATATTTTCAGGATTTATAAAATTTCCGGAATTGGTTACTTCGGATAAATTGGGTTTTGAATCTGATATGAATTATGCAGTGGCAATTCCTTCGGTGTTAATAGGGCTTTTTGGAATTGCACTGGCCTGGATACTTTACAAAAAAGAAAGCGTTGTTCCGGAAAGAATTTCGAAGAAACTGGGAATTTTATATACAGCCACTTACAACAAGTTTTATTTCGATGAAATTTACCTGTTTGTGACCAAAAAGATCATCTTCAATTTTATCTCGCGACCGGTTGCCTGGTTCGACCGACACATTGTGGATGGATTCATGGTCGGAATTGCAACGGTGACTGAAAAAATTTCGTGGAAAATTAAAGAAATGCAATCGGGGCAGTTGCAGCATTATGCTTTTATGTTTGTTGCAGGTGCGCTGGCGCTGGTACTCGTATTGGTTTATTTTATGTAAAACGAGGCCCCCTTTTTGTTCCCCCGAAGGGGGAAAGATTAGGAATTGGTGCAGGTTTATTAAGCTCCGGAGGAGCGAAATATTGGTAGCCCGGGATTTCAACCCCGGGGTAAAAAGGAAAAAGAAAAATCGTCCGCACAGAAAATAGAACAAAGAACGAAAGCAGTTGCGGACGAAACAGAGAATAAGTTGAATAACGATAGATAAAAATTTAGAAAAATAATATTCAATATGAATATACTGACATTATTGATAGCTATTCCGGTGCTGACCATCATCAGTATCCTGTTTACAAAAGATTTAAAAGGAGCAAGATTAGTTTCGGCGTTCGGAATGGGTGCTCAACTGATTACTGCTGCAGTTCTTATCTTTTCGTACCTGGGATTGCGGAAGGCAGGAGTAACCGACGAAATGTTGTTTGTTGCCGATTACACCTGGTTCAAAAGTCTGAACATCCATTATGCAATTGGTGTTGACGGGATTGCAGTTACAATGATCGGCCTGACTTCAATCGTTGTTTTTGCCGGAATTTTCGCTTCGTGGGAAATGGAATATCTTTCGCGTGAGTTTTTTATTTCGCTTATTCTGCTTGCCTCGGGTGTGTTTGGGTTTTTTATTTCGCTCGACCTGTTCACCATGTTTTTGTTTTACGAACTGGCAGTGATCCCGATGTACCTGTTAATCGGAATCTGGGGGAGCGGCCCGAAAGAAAGTTCGGCAATGAAACTGACATTGATGCTCATGGCCGGGTCAGCCCTGATTATGGTCGGGATATTCGGAATTTATTTTAATTCGGCACCCAACGGTGGGCCACTGACCTTTAATATCATTGAAATATCAAAAATACAGATTCCGCTGAAGGCACAGATGTTCTTCTTCCCGTTCACTTTTGTCGGGTTTGGAATCCTTGGCGCCTTGTTCCCGTTCCATACCTGGTCTCCCGATGGTCATGCTTCGGCGCCGACAGCGGTTTCAATGCTTCACGCAGGAGTATTGATGAAACTTGGAGGTTACGGCGCTTTTCGTGTTGCAATGTTCCTGATGCCCGAAGCAGCACACAAAATGGCCTGGATTTTTATCATTCTTACCAGTATCAGTGTGGTTTATGGGGCTTTCGGTGCAATCTGGCAAAAAGACCTGAAATACATCAATGCTTATTCTTCGGTAAGTCACTGTGGACTTGTACTTTTTGCACTGCTTATGATGAATGAGACTGCGATGGACGGAGGGATTATTCAGATGATTTCACATGGTTTAATGACAGCCCTTTTCTTTGCCCTGATCGGGATGATTTATGGCAGGACACATACACGAAATATCGACCAGATGGGCGGTTTAATGAAAGTCATACCAATTCTTTCGGTGGTTTATGTAATTGCAGGTCTGGCTTCTCTGGGCTTGCCCGGATTGAGCGGATTTGTTGCCGAAATGACAGTGTTTGTAGGCGCTTTTCAGCATACCGACGTATTTCACAGGGTGGTTACAATTATTGCCACATCGTCGATTGTAATAACCGCAGTTTATATTTTAAGAGTAGTCGGAATTTTACTGTTAGGGCCGATAAAAGATCCCCATTTCGAACATCTTGAAGATGCCCGCTGGTGGGAAAAATTAAGTATGTACACACTTGTACTGGCAATTGTGGGAATCGGGGTCGCCCCTTTGTGGCTGTCGGACACCATTCTCGAAAGCCTGAAACCCATTGTTGAAAGATTGGCAGTAGCAGTGTTTTAAAAATGAATAGTGAATTCTCCTTCTCCCCCTCTTTGGGAGAGGGTCGGGGGGAGGCAAAATATATAAAATGAATATTGGACAATTTCTAATGATGCGTCACGAAATACTGCTCACAATAGCAGCTCTGATCATAGTGATTGCAGAAATCGCAACAAGCGATGAGAATACAAAAAAGCTGATTCCATTTTTCATCGGAATATTTGCAGTAGTTACAATTGCAGGTTTTTTACCGGTAGAATCGGGTACTTTGTTTGGAGGTTCTTACCAGTCGAATTCTTTGACTGTTTTGATGAAAAATGTCCTGAATATCGGGGTCCTGATTATTTTTCTTCAGGCCGAAGGTTGGCTGAAACGTGATGAAAATGCAGACAGGATCAGTGAATATTTCCTGCTTACCATCTCAACACTGATCGGGATGAACTTTATGATTTCGGCCGGCGATTTCCTTATTTTTTATATCGGCATTGAAACAGCAACAATACCAATTGCCGGACTGGCTGCATTCGACAGGATCAGAAGCCGCTCCGCCGAAGCAGGTATTAAACTGATTTTATCTTCGGCGCTTTCTTCAGGGATTCTTCTTTTCGGGCTTTCACTCATTTACGGTGTAACCGGTTCTATCTATTTTACTGATATTGCACAGGTGATTTCATCAAATATGATGGTGGCGCTCGGTTTTATCTTTTTTGTAAGCGGAATGGGTTTTAAAATATCACTCGTCCCATTTCATTTCTGGACCGCCGACGTTTACGAAGGGGCTCCTGTAAATGTAACTTCTTATCTTTCTGTTATTTCGAAAGGCGCGGCAGCGTTTATTTTTATGATTGTTCTTTTTACCGTCTTCAAAACGATGACTAAAGAATGGCAACCCGTGATTTACACACTTGCGGTGATGACAATGACCATTGCCAACCTATTTGCACTCCGGCAAAACAACCTGAAACGGTTTCTTGCCTTTTCATCGATTGCACAGGCCGGATTCATTCTTTTAGGTATTCTTGGCGCTAATAATATTGGAATGACTTCTGTGGTATATTTTGTTTTGGTTTATGTATTTACCAATCTTGGTGCTTTCGGAGTTGTGGAGGCAATATCGAATGCTTCGGGAGTGGAAACGATGGATGGTTACAACGGTTTATACAAAACCAATCCGAAACTCAGTCTTTTAATGACACTTGCTTTATTCTCGCTTGCAGGAATTCCGCCGGTGGCAGGCTTTTTTGGTAAGTTCTTCCTGTTTACTGCGGCAGCATCAGCCGGTTTTTACATACTTGTTTTGATTGCTGTTTTAAATGCAACCATTTCGTTGTATTACTATTTAAAAGTTGTGCGCGCCATGTTTATTGAAAAGAACGATAATCCGGTTCCGGCTTTTAAAAGTTCTCCATACATGCGTATCGCGCTTGTAATTTGTGTAATAGGTATTTTCGCCGTGGGTTTTGCCAGTGGTATTTACGAAATAATCGGGGAAATCAGTAATGGGTATTTATTTTAAATTTGGATATCAGGGAAAAAATTGATTCACCCCGAATCCCATTCGGAGGGAGTAATTGTCCACTTGAGGATTCCGAAGTTTCGGATGGGGGAGAGAAGGTAACTGAAATTAAAATCTTTTAAAATGGCACTGAATAAAGGAAAACATATAGTTGAAGAAATCGACGGGGTTCGCTGTACTGTTGTTGAAACAGGCGCAACAAAAGAGAGGGTTGAATTTCTGAAAAAACTTTTGGAACTGAACGGATACATTGTAAAAGTTGTTGCCGAAGGAGAAGAAGGGACGACATTTAAAATTGGGGTCACTGATCTGATTTTTAACCCGGTAATCGATGTTTACAAAAGAAAGCTGAAGAGTTTTACTGGCAAAAGAGTGACTCCTGCTTACTGGCTCCAACAGTCGGACAAAGAAACAGAAACCGAAGTGAATTACTGGAGTTTCAGGAGGTAAAATATATTTATGGATTGATCAGGCCTGAAACCTATTCAGAATACATTTAAAAAAGACCCGTTCTGTTTCCGGAGCGGGTCTTTTTTATTGGTGAATTATAATTTTTTCATACCTCAGTTTTGTGATTGAAAGTTTTTAGATTTACATAAGAATTAAAATATCAGCAACTTAACTAAACAGTTTGATCAATGGGAACGACAAATGCAAATCCGGATAAAAAGAAATCGTTCAAACGCGTTTTTCTTTGGGTGTCTGGCATTATTCTGTTAGTGATCACTGCTTCCGGAATTTATCTTTACTACAACTTTAATCACCTGCTTTCCGGCGCTTTATTGAAAAGCTTTAATTCAAACACTGCATCCGATGTTTACGAATTAAAATTCCGCGATCTGAAAGTAAATCCAATTTCAGGAAATATCCGGGTCAAAGATGTTTCGATTCTTCAAAGAGATAAATTTTTAAAGGACTACCCTTACATCAACAGCAGGTTGTCGCTGGTTACCGATGAACTTATCCTGGATGAAGTCGATCTGACCGCATTGTTAAAGGAAAACAAGCTGAAGTTGGGAAAGATTGTGATTGACAAACCTCAGCTTCAGGTGGAAATTGACGACAGAATGCCGGTTTTTCTCCCTTTTAAGGAAGCTGTGACGGATTCGGTGTCGAAGGGTTCAAAGAAAAGAAATATTGAATCGTTTTCGCTTAAAAACTTCGATCTGAAAGAAGCATCGCTGCAATTGCAGAATCATGCAAAAGGACGCTACCTGAAGCTGAAAGACCTGAACATCAATATAAGGGATTTGATGATTGATCAGCAAACTGGGGTTGACCGCATGAAATACAGCTCTTTTGCCTTTAATATCGGAGAAATTTCGGGTCATCTGAAAAGGGATTCGATCCGTTATATAAGCCTGAACGATTATGGTTTCACCATCGATTCGATGGAAATTGAAAAAACGCTGGATACTTTTATTTACAAATACTCCGATTTTAACCTGGGTTTTCGAAATCTGATGGTGGTTCCCGGCGACAGCGCCTTCAGTTTTTCGGTTAAAACTTTCAGCGTGGCTTATGCCGACAGTTCACTTAATCTCGAAAAAGTGTCATTCGTACCAAACATCAGCGAAAAGGAAATGCGGAAACGTTTTAAATATCAGCACAACACCAGCTTTTCTGCCGAGGTGTCAAAGTTAAATATCGAAGGAATTTGTTTTGATTCGCTGTTTCTTGCCCGAAAACTGTTTGTCAGAAATATTGAAATCGATTCTGCGTTTTTTAAACTCTTCAAAGACAAAACAAAGCCTGTTGATAAAAACCACCTTCCTGAATACCTTGGACAATCGGTTAAAAAGATCCCTATTCCGGTGGCGATAGGAAACATAAGTGTTACAAATATTAATCTTGTCAGCCGGGAAATAAAACCCGATGGTACACCTGCTGAGGTAACGATCGGCAGGGGAGAAGCCGGTGTTTCAAACTTCACGAACCAATCGGATGAAAAGCCACTCGCGTTAAAGGCAAGTGCATTTCTGGTCAACAAAGTTAAATTTCAGGCCGGTTTGGATTTCAGTTACATAAAACCTCAATTCGAATTTAAGGGAACTTTTGACAAATTCAACTTTAAAGATTTAAACGAAGTAATACAAAATTATGCACCTGTTTCTGTCAGCGATGGAATTGTTGATGCCATCCGTTTTGGCGGAAAGGCAACCGATAACAAGGCCAGCGGAACCATGGAATTTTTGTACCACGATTTGAAAATGCATGTGAATCTGAAGGAAAAGGCCGAATGGAAAAATTCTGTTTTATCGTTTGCCGCGAATACCGCGGTTGCCTCGTCGAACCCGGTGGCTGAAAATTTGCCACCAAAAATTGTAAATTTCGCTATTGACAGGGACATGAACAAGGCATTTGTCAATGTGCTGATCAGATCGGCATTAGCTGGCTTAAAAGAAACTGTGATTATGTCGAAGGAGAACAAAAAAGCTTACCGGGAAGCAAAGAAAAAGGCGAAGAAATAAGGAAATAATTCAGATTTCCTAAATTATTTCCAGATTTTTTCATTCGTCATCCAGGATTCAAGTGACAATTTTGAATCGTTTTCAATCGGAACTTTATTCCAGGTGAAATCTTCAACCATCCAGCTTTCCAGCTCCAGACCCGGTTCTGTTTCGTTTGCAAAACCGCAGTTAAAACTCCACAATCCGGCTTCGGTCATCCAGCTTTCAATTTCAGCTTTTGGTTCTGCTTCCTGAACAAAATCTGCAAAAATGGCTGAATTTGAGTTCCAGATGGTTTCGTCAGTCATCCAGTCTTCCAATCGAAGTGTAGTTTCATTTTCTTCAAATAAAGTAATTTTTGCTTCTGTTCCGTCGGCTCTTACATTTCCGGCTAAAATCTGAAAAGCCAGAACTGATACTGTTACTAATTGTTTCATTTTCGTTTTCATGACTTTTAATTTTAATGTTATGATGTAAAG
>JBBIPU010000055.1:0-2766 GCA_037442685.1 Draconibacterium sp.
GGTTTTGTGGTAAAGAAGGGCTGGAAGATTTTATCGACGATGTGGGCGGGGATGCCATCACCATTATCCTTTACGGTTATCCTGACCCCCCTGCCCCCCGAAGGGGGGATGAAGGAAGAAGTCCTAACAATGACAGTCGGCTTATAATCAGCGCTCTTTTCTATAATCCCCCCTCTGGGAGGTGGGGGGGCTGTGACTGCATAAAACGCATTATTAATCAGATTCAGCAAAACCCTCCCGATATCCTGCGGCACTACATTAATTTTTGGAAGGTTCGGGTCGAAATCGGTTTTGTATTCAGCATTAAATGATTTGTCTTTTGCCTTGAATCCGTGGTATGCCAGGCGCATGTACTCGTCGCACAATGCATTAATATCGGTAGGTTCTTTCTGACTACTGCCGGTTCGCGAATGTTGCAACATCCCTTTAACAATGTCAGCTGCTCTTTTCCCGTGGTGGTGAATTTTTTCGAGGTTTTGTTTGATATCATCTGCAATTTCTTTTGCCAATTTTAGTTTTTCCTCTCCCGACTGCCTACTGCCTGCTGCATGCTGCCTACTTCCTTCTGCCAACTCTTCCTTCATTTCTTCAATCAACTCGGTACTTAATTCAGAAAAATTGTTAACGAAGTTCAACGGGTTTTGAATTTCATGGGCTATTCCGGCGGTGAGCTCGCCAAGACTGGCCATTTTTTCGGACTGGATGAGTTGGGCCTGGGTGGATTTGAGTTCTGAAAGTGTAATCTCAATTTTGTTTTTTGCTTCTTCCAGATTTTTAAAGTCTTCGTAACGTGCATAGGCGATTGAGAAGGATTCTGCAAGGTTTTTGACCAAATCAATCATTTCATTTGATAAGGGATTTACATCTCCGACATAAAGCATTCCCTGACGGAACGGAACAAAATGAAGATTGAGAGATTCAGGTGCGTATGCCGCTCCCTGGTATTTTTCTGCACTGCCCACCTGACCAAGATTCATCATCGAACGTGTCCAGTCTAAAAAATCTTCCTTGTTCCAATGAGTCCTGAAAATTCGTTTTTTTCTCCAGTGATCAACAGTGTTTTTGGTCAGTTCATTTGTGTTGAAAGATAAATTCAATGCCGCGATTGCTTTGCCTTCGGGCGTTGATAAATATACACCTACTTTTTCAAGTATTTCATCGAAGATAAAAACTCCGCAACGAAAGAATGGCACTTCCAAAGTTTTCAGCTCCCGCCAAATCACTGGGGTGATGCGGTTAAGGTCTTCTGAATTGCGCATACTGGCTATTTCTCCCCTGACCCGATCCAAAGAAGCCTGTTTTAGAGCATCTTTTGCCTGATCTTCAGCTTTTTGAAGGTCGAGAAACCGAGTATATGTCTGTTCAAAAACTTTGGCAAATCTTTTCTGAACATTTATTTCATCTTCATTAAATGGTTGATACTGATAACGCTGGATAATAAGTGCAGCATTTTTCAGTATTGTCCATGAGAGCGACCAACCGTTTCCATCGAGAATAACTTTTTTACGTTGTTCAGGGATATGGCTTAACTGGGGCGAAAATTTAAACTGATGCCTGAAATACCTGTTTTTTTCGGCTTTCGAGAATGTTGCCGCAAAGTGAGGTTCCTGCTCATTCCATGCCTTGTAAAACCTGTGTACCACCGGATGGTCGAGAAAAGCCTGATGAAGTTTGGATGCATACGATTGTTCATTAATTGAAACCCAGGCATAGAATCCCTTATTTATATCTTTGTCGAGATGGGTAATGATATAAGATGAATCCATCTGAACGCCCAGTCCGGTCATTTCAACAAAAATGAGGTTGATTACTTCCTGCAGTTCAGCGCTTTTCTGCATTCCCATTGCACGCGCCCTGATGCGTTCCAAAGCTGCTTCTATCTGTGCTTCGCGTGCCTGTGCTTCTGCTTTTTGAAGGTCGAGAAAACGGGTGTAGGTTTGCTCAAAAACCCTGGCAAAGCGAATGGCTATTTCTTTTTCTTCTGATGTAAAAGGTATAGTATTGACAATAAAGAGGTAACCGTATGAAAAGTTGGCATTATAGAAATATACCTGATCGGGCAGATGATTGACAATTTGTTCTGCAAATTCAGGTGGCTGCAGTGAAACAATAAATTTATGATGACGTTTATTTGCCTCTCCGTGAATTTCGGTTTCATGGATAGGCAGTCTGTTTTTCCAGCTCTGGAATCTTTGATTTAAAACAGAATCACCTGTGAGCGGGAAAACAAAATAATCGGGAATCAGAGTGCCATCTGCTGCAACAGCCCAACCCAGTTGCTGGTTATTTTCCTCTTCCACAAACATGTATGCACACGTGAATGTTTTGATGCCCAGCGAATGAAACTGCTGATAAAGTAACTGAGCTGCTCCGGCCAATTCACTACTGTGCTTCATGGCCATGCTTTTGGCCCGCACCCGTTCCAGTGCTGCTTCAACTTCCAGTTCCCGGCTTTTTTGCTTCAGTTCTTCTTTTAGTTGGGCATTTTCATTCTGCCAATAACCGATCGTTTTGTACCTTTCCATTTTTTATCTGAATTGAGTATTTAAAGAAATAAAGATACATTAATCTGAAATAAAATTATCTGAGAAAAGCTCATGAAAGTCATAAATGATTAAGTTTTTAAATGAGTACTACTTAATCCAATAACATACTATCAGTCAAATAGTTTAAATAAAATAAATAAAGTTAAGAGATGGGTGTTGGATATTGGAAAGAAAGAGATTGGTGGAGATTGATAGTGATTGGATTTTGCTGAAATATGTA
>JBBIPU010000055.1:2866-24354 GCA_037442685.1 Draconibacterium sp.
AAATCGTAAATTTTTCAGCTTCCTGCGCCCGGTCTCCTGGCATCCTGCTCTTTATACCACTTTTCTCCCGAAAGGAGTCAGAGCAAGCGACATCATTTTAAAATGCTGGCCGGCCCAGGGAATTCCGATAATTGTGATGCCAAGCAGAATGCCAAAAACCAGGTGGGTAAGCGCAATCCAGATTCCGCCAATCAGTAACCATAAAATGTTCATTAATGTGGAAAGACAACCCGGGGCGTAATCCATGTATTCAATTTTCTGGCCAAACGGCCAGAGTGCAAGGATACCAAGTTTAAAACACTGCAGTCCGAAAGGAATACCAACAACTGTAACGCAAAGCAGAAGACCGGAAATCATGTATTCAATAAAAATTACAAAACCGCCGAAAATAAGCCAGAGAAGGTTTCCAAGTATTTTCATGACATTCGGATATTTATTAGTGTAAGTATAATTCAAATCAATATAATTACAGTAATTTGTTTTTGAAATCTTTTAAATAAACCTTTATTTTGAATCTGAAAATTACAGATAGCGATATGAAAACTGATCCTGATAATTATAAATGGGGTATATTCTATTTTAACCGCGAAGATCCCCGTGCGATTGTACCCAAGGTGAATAAATGGATGGGATGGACCCTCAATTTTGCCCGTCCCGAGGCTTACCTGATTATCGCTGCTTTTATTCTGTTGTTTGTTTATCTTGGTACCTTGTAATTCATCTGTTTTGAGCATTTTACAACGAAAACCGGATTTAAATGATTCAGCAAAAAGAAATTACGCTTCAGGCATTTCGCAGGGGATATCATTTAATAACGTCTTTAATTGAAGACCATTTGCCTGATTTACCTGAAACCGGTTTGCTTCATATTCTTGTAAAACATACATCGGCCGGAATCACAATCAATGAGAATGCAGATCCGACAGTCCGCACCGATTTTGAAGCTTTTATGAATAAACTGATCCCTGAAAGCGACCCGGTTTACGTGCATACTTACGAAGGAGCCGACGATATGCCCGGACATCTGAAATCATCGGTCATCGGGGCCGAAATTACCATCCCGATCACACGTCACCGGTTAAACCTGGGAACCTGGCAGGGTATTTATTTTTGTGAGTTCCGCAATTCCGGAGGTAACAGAAGGCTTGTTCTGACGGTTTACAGTTAAAAACAGGTTTTTGTCATTTAATTGATTTTACCAACAAATCCAACCTGTTATAAAACAAGTTCAAAGTTGTGTTTTGCTGAGATTTGATATGTTTTGCTTTTGACAGGTAGTCTTATTTTGCAGAATATTTAAAATAATTCTCATGCAAAGAAATTTATTTCTTGGGGTTGAAGCCATCGGGCAGGCAGCAATCGATGCAGGGATTTCAGGTGTTTATGCATATCCCGGAACACCTTCAACCGAGATCACCGAATATATTCAGGAAAACGAAACAGCAAAAAAGCGGAACATTCACAGGCTTTGGTCGGCTAACGAAAAAACTGCAATGGAAGCTGCTTTGGGAATGTCGTACGCCGGAAAAAGATCGATAGCATGTATGAAACATGTGGGTTTGAATGTGGCCGCCGATGTTTTTATGAATGCTTCAATAACGGGGATAAATGGTGGTCTGGTAGTTGTTGTTGCCGACGATCCTTCGCAGCATTCATCGCAAAATGAGCAGGATTCGAGGTTTTACGGAAAGTTCGCCATGGTTCCGGTTTTTGAACCGTCGAATCAGCAGGAAGCATACGATATGACTTACGAAGCATTTGATTTTTCTGAAAAAACACAGCTTCCTGTGATGGTCAGAATTACGACAAGGCTTGCCCATTCACGTTCGGGAGTGGTACAAAAAACACTTCTGGAAGAAAAAACACTGAAACTTCCTTCAAATCCGATGCAGTTCATGCTGCTTCCGGCTTACGGAAGGAAGTATTACCAGAACCTGCTGGATAAACAGAATGGTTTGCTCAAATATTCCAACGAGTCGCAATACAATACATTTATTCACGGGGCCGATAAAAGTCTCGGAATTATTTGCTGTGGCATCGGTTTCAACTATCTGATGGAAAATTATCCGAAAAATAATTGTCCTTATCCGGTTGTAAAAATTTCGCAGTACCCGCTTCCCGAAATCTGGATCAGAAAACTGGAGAAAGAGTGCGACGAATTGCTGATTATCGAGGAAGGATATCCGCTGGTTGAAGAGTTGTTAACCGATTTTTTTGAAAAGGGGACAAAAGTTCACGGGCGTTTATCTGGAGCGCTTCCGCGAAAGGGAGAGTTAAATCCCGATCATATCTTAAAAGCTTTGGGGAAACCCAGACAAAGCGGTTTCAAAACTCCTGAAATCCTGGTAAACCGCCCGCCTTCGCTTTGTGCTGGTTGCGGCCACCAGGATACCTATTTTGCTTTAAACGAGGTGATTAAGGATTATGGCGACGGAAGGGTTTTTTCCGACATCGGATGTTACACTTTGGGTGCTTTGCCTCCGTACAATACCATCAACACCTGCGTTGACATGGGAGCTTCAATAACCATGGCGAAAGGCGCTTCCGATGCAGGACTGGAACCTGTGTTTGCCGTGATTGGCGATTCAACATTCACTCATTCCGGAATCACCGGATTGCTGGATTGTGTTTATGAAAATACCAACGTCAATATACTGATTGTTGACAATGAAGCCGTTGCAATGACAGGCGGACAGGATTCTCTGGCAAAAGGAAGACTTGAAAAGATTTGTGAAGGAATTGGAGTCGATCCTGAACACATCAGGTTGTTTGTTCCTTTAAAAAAGAATCACGATGAAATTGTAAAAATCATCAGGGAAGAAATTGAATACAAAGGTGTTTCTGTAATTATCGGAAGACGCGAGTGTGTTCAGAGAATAAGCCGGGTGAAGAAAATGAACAGGGGGCTGAATGGTGAAAGCTGATGCCGGATTCTGGTTACTGGTTACTGGATTCTGGATACTGGATAGGTTATTTGATTTTTGTAATTTGAACCGGGACCCAGGAGCTAAATGCCACATAATTAATATTTTATACTAAAATAATCAATAATCAATAATCAATAATCAATACTTAATACTCAGTACTAATTACTAATTACTTTAATCTGAATGAAAACTGATATCATACTTGCTGGAGTGGGCGGACAGGGAATTCTTTCAATTGCCACAGTTTTAGGGGCTGCAGCACTGAACGAAAACTATTATCTGAAACAGGCTGAAACTCATGGAATGAGCCAGCGGGGTGGGGAAGTGGTTTCGCATCTGCGTATTTCCGATTCACCTATTTATTCCGATCTGATTCCTTCGGGGGGCGCCGATATTATTCTTTCGGTTGAACCGCTCGAATCGCTGCGTTATCTTCCGTTTCTAAAAAAAGAAGGGTGCCTGGTGACAAATACCACCGAATTCAGGAATATCCCGGATTACCCCGATCTCCACCGTACATTCCGCGAACTAAGTTCAAAAATCAGAATAATTCAGGTGGATGCAGATAAAATTGCCCTTGAAAACAAAAATCCGAAAGCATCGAATATGGTAATGCTTGGAGCGGCTTCTCCGTTTTTTTATATCGAAGAAGCAGTGATTCTGAAGGCCATTGAAACTGTGTTTGCATCAAAAGGAGAAAAAATTGTGGAATCGAATATTAAGGCCTTTCTTGCGGGCAGAAGATTTACCGAAACCAGTTGAATGTCATAAGTTTAAAGTTATTCGAGAAGGAAATTTTTTTATTACAGATACAATAAATGTCCCGGTGAAATCAGAAATCAAAAACGTGATTAAATTTGAGCGCAATTTTAAGGTCGTCGAATGGCTTTTAAAACTTTGTAACAAAAACCGGTATTTATGATTTCACCATTATTCAGTCCGCTTTTATTACCCTTTATCATAGCCATCTTTTTTTCTATGAATATGGGTGGAAGCGGCACCGGGCCTGCTTTTTCGGCCGCTTACGGCGCAAATGTCATCCGTAAAAGCCTCATTCCGGGATTATTTGGGATCATGGTTTTTCTTGGTGCAATTTTAGCTGGTAAAAGTACGGCCACTACAATCGGGAAAGAGTTGCTTGCACCTGAAATGATGTCGAGAAACGTGGTTACCATTATTTTGTTTTCGGTTTCAATATCTCTTTTAATTGCAAATTTAGTTGGCATTCCACAGTCAACAAGTCAGTCAACCGTAATGTCGGTAACAGCAGCAGCCCTTTATTTCGAAAAATTAAATACCAGGAAACTTTTATTCGAGATCATACCCACCTGGTTTATTTTGCCGGTTATTTCTTTTATAATCAGTTTGCTTATCGGGAGATTTATTTATAAACCGATGAGAAAAAAAGGACTGACACTTCCCCGCGCCCAGAATGCAAACATGAAACCGGTTTGGGATGGACTTTTAATTGCAATGTCGCTTTATGTGGCCTTTTCAATCGGGTCAAACAATGTTGCAAATGCTGCAGGCCCGATTGCTTCGATGACAGCCAACCAGCTAAATAAATCGGTTGATGAAAATTTTATTCTGATTATGATTTTATCGACCTTGATTGTTGCACCTAATTTCGGGATCGGCAGCTCGATCTTTGGTCATAAAATTCTGGAGAACACAGGGAAGGAAATCGTATTGTTCGGAAAATTCGAAGCCGTGATTATCGCTTTTGTGTCGGCAAGTTTGCTTCTTTTTGCCTCACTTTCGAAAGGAATACCAACTTCGCTGGTGCAATTGAATGTAGCCGCAATTATTGGAATCGGAGTAGCCAAACTTGGTGTTAACCACATTTTCAGAAAAACGCAGGTACGGCAGTTTTTCCTGATGTGGCTCATTTCGCCGGCAATCGCATTTTCATTGTCGCTTTTACTGATTTACCTTGCCGGGAAATACGGTCTTTTGTAATGGATTGATTCAGTATTTATCTGATTTTCCGTTTGAATGAACTTCTTTCATAAAAGTTTGTATTAAACCTTTAACCCGGATTAAACTACAGAAAAATTTTCATAACTTAATTTGGCCGATAAAGTGCTGTTCTGAGTATTAATCTGATTGATGTTTTGCGTTATGATTGCTACAGTTGTAATAATAATTATTGGTTTTGTTTTGCTTATCAAAGGTGCCGATTGGCTGGTTTCAGGAGCTTCGGCGCTTGCAAAAAAACACAATGTTTCAGATTTGGTAATCGGGCTTACAATAGTTGCTTTTGGCACTTCCACCCCCGAACTGGTAGTAAATGTGGTAGCTTCGCTTGGGCAACATTCCGAAATTGTTCTGGGAAATATTATCGGGAGCAATATTGCCAATCTGTTTTTAATACTTGGTGTAGCCGGCCTGACCTACCCGATTGTTGTTCATTCAAATACTGTATGGAAGGAAATTCCCATTTCATTTTTTTCGGTTTTGATATTATTTGTTCTTTCCAACGGATTTATTCTGCGCGGAAATAATATCCTTTCACGCTTTGACGGATTGGTGATGTTTTTGATGTTTTGCGGTTTTTTGATTTACATTTACCGGCAGATGAAGATTGAGAGAGCTGAAAATAATGAAAGCACAATTCATAAAATGCCGGGAACAAAAATCTGGGTATTCATTATTCTCGGATTGGCTGGTTTGATAGCAGGAGGAGAACTTGTTGTTGATTCTGCTGTAAAAATTGCATCAGCGCTGGGAGTCAGCGAAAAAATTATCGGACTTACCATTATTGCCGTGGGCACTTCGCTGCCCGAACTGATGACTTCGGTTGTTGCAGCCCTGAAGAAAAACAGCGATATCGCGCTGGGAAATGTAATAGGTTCTAACATATTTAATATTCTCCTGATTCTCTCGGTCAGTTCGTTTATTCACCCGGTAAACTACGATACTTCGTTTAACACCGAACTTTATATTCTGATGGCCGGAACACTGATTCTTTTTGCTGCCATGTTTACCGGTGGGAAAAAAAGGCTGGATCGGTGGGAAGCTTTGATATTGTTGCTGGGTTACCTGGTTTATGTTACATTCCTGATATTAAAGGAAGTATGATTTTTGCGGCCAACCTGTCAAGCCCAGTTGTTACTTTCTTTAACTGTTTCCCATTCGTCTCTGAGCACACTGTAATAAATTGTGTCTCTTCTTCTTCCGTTGGTCATTATTGTGTGACTTCTTAGAATTCCTTCTTCTGTTATATTCATTTTTAAAAGCGCTTTTCGTGCCCGAATGTTGAGGACATCGGTCTTAAACTCAACTCTTTCAAGTTCCCATTTTTCGAAACAATGTTTGAGCATCAGATACTTAACCTGTTCGTTGATCCCTTTCCCCTGGTATTCTTTTCCGAGCCAGGTCCAGCCGATTTCAACCCTTTTATCACGTTCCGAAATATTACCAAAGCTTGTAGCCCCTGCAATTTTCCCGGTTGACTTGTAAACGATTGTGAAAGGGATTCTTGTTATCATCTTCTTTTCAATCAATGAGAAATTAACCCAGATTTCAAGTTCTGTCCTGTCGGAAAGATCGTTGGTAAAATACTTCCACATCGATTTGTCAGAAGTCAGGCCGGCAAATTCTTCAATATCCTCCGGAATTACGGGTCGGAGCAGAACAGTATCGTTTTCAAGTATTAAATCAAAATCTGTCATTTAAAACGCTATTTAATCAGTTAAATATAGCTGATCGCACTCATGTTCAATGACTTTTTCAACTTTATTTCTTTCCGATTTCCGGATTCTGAATGTTTGAAAGCATTAATTTTAATGTAGGTTACCTGATTTATCTGACCTTTTAGAGGTCATTTCACTCATTGTATTACGGTTAAAATTTAATCTTAAATCTATAATTGTATTTATGATGAATTTTTTAGAATGAGTTTCTTTTTTAATTTTGTTTAAAATGATTCAGGGAAAAGTATTCTGATTTCGGATGAAATGCTGAAATCCCGGATAACTGGTCTTCAGTAAAATATAAAACAGATTATAAAAATAAACAGTATTCGATATTATGAAAATAGAGGTGGATCGGCTGGATAATGAGGAATTAAAAGAACTGGGTGTTGAATCGTGGCCGGTTTGGGAACACGAAGAAGAAAAATTTGAATGGTTTTACGACAAGACAGAACGCTGTTATATTATTTCCGGCGAAGCAACAATTGTTTCCGAATTCGAAACCATTACGATCAAACCCGGAGATTTTGTCACTTTTCCGGCCGGACTTGAATGTATCTGGGATATCGACACTGCAATCAGAAAACATTATTTGATTGAATAATAATAATTTGGAAAGTATTTCACAAAGCATAAATTCCATCTTTCGGGGTGGAATTTCTGTTTTTTGGAACAGAATAAATCTATCAATATTAATTTAACCATGAAAAAAATTATACTCATTTTCGTTCTGATTGTGGCTGGTAATCAGATGTTTTCACAGGAAAACATGAATGGCGAAAAACGAATGCAATGGTTTGAAGATGCAAAACTTGGCATTTTTATTCACTGGGGTATTTATGCAGTAAACGGAATTGACGAAAGCTGGTCGTTTTACAACGGATATCTTTCGTACGACGATTACATGAAGCAGTTAAACGGATTCACGGCGCAAAAATACAACCCGGCTGAATGGGCAAAACTGATTAAGGAAAGCGGGGCAAAATATGCAGTTCTGACCACAAAACATCACGACGGAGTTGCACTTTGGGATACCAAATGCGGCGATTTGAATGTGGTTAAAAAAACACCAGCTGGGAAAGACCTGGTTGACCCTTTTGTAAAAGAATTGCGGAAAAACAACCTGAAAGTGGGTTTGTATTACTCGCTGCTCGATTGGTCGCATCCCGATTATCCGAATAAAACAAAAACCGAGAAACGGTACGAAAACGATTCTGTGAAATGGAGCAGATTTGTTGACTTTAATTTCTGCCAGTTGAGAGAGCTTTCGCATAAATTTAACCCCGATCTGTACTGGTTCGACGGCGACTGGGAACAGTCAGCAGAAAAATGGAAAGCGAAAGAACTCAGCGAAATGCTTCGTTCGCAAAATGAAAATGTAATCTTTAACAGCCGTGTTCAGGGATATGGCGATTATGCAACTCCCGAACAGGGACTTCCGGTTACCAGACCTGACAGCCGGTACTGGGAGTTGTGCATGACAATGAACGACAGCTGGGGTTTTCAGAACAATGACAAAAATTATAAAACACCAAACCAGGTGATCAATATTCTGGTCGATTGTATCAGCAAAGGTGGAAACCTGCTTCTTGATATCGGGCCAAAAGCTGATGGTACAATCCCCGACGAGCAGGTAAATATTCTGAAAGAACTGGGGCGCTGGACAGGCAAACATTCCGAAGCCATTTACGGTACAAGGGCAGGAATTCCTGCAGAGCATTTTTACGGTCCGACAGCCTTAAATAAAAACGGTGATATTTTGTACCTCTACCTGCCTTACAAACCAAACGGGCAGATTATGCTGAAGGGGCTGAAAAACAAAATCAACCGGATTTACGTGGTTGGCAACGGAACAAAACTGAACTGGGATGTAAAGATGAAACAATACTGGAGCGCCGTTCCGGGAATTGTTTACATCGATGTTCCTGAAAAGGTGCTGGATGAACAGGTTACTGTAATTGCAGTTTTATTAGATGGTAAAATTGATTTGTACCGCGAAAAAGGACAGGTTCTGGAAAGTAATTGAAAAGTGCCACGCATTGAGTGGTTTTTAACCACTGATTGCATAGAAAAAACTCAGGATTTTTCCGGAAGTTTATTCTTTTCGCAGCTTAAAAACAAAATCCTGAACCGGTTTCCTGGTATCCGATTCAATTTTACGTTTTTCCATTCTGTCGGTGTAAGGTCTGTCTTCATCCGGAAAACCAACAGCAATTATTGTAACAGGTTCAAAATTTTTTGTGTCGAGTTTCAAATACTGCGATACTTTTTCTTTGACGAATCCGCCCATTTGATGAACTTGTAATCCCATTTCCGCTGCCTGAATTGCCAGGGAAACATTGGCTGCTCCGATATCATGGAATGCATTTCCATTTGGCCTGTTTTGGTAATCGTAATTCTTTTTAACAACCGAGATAATTAACACCTGTGCTTCTTTGGCCCAAAGCGGATTATTACCGGTCAGCATTTCCAGCACCTCAGAAAACAATTTTTCATCGTTGCGATGTACATAATAATAATTCCAGGGTTGTTCGTTTCTTGCTGACGGCGCCCGGCGTGCCGCTTCGAAAAGTAGCAGTATCATTTCACCGGATACTGGTTTTTCTGAAAACGCAATCGGGCTCCATCGTTTTTCAATTGCCTTGCTGAGTTGCATAACTGATCTGAATTTTTAATAAAAAAAGCCGGCATAAAACCGGCTATGTTTTAAATCTTTAAATTTCATCTTTAACACGGAGGTGTTTTGTCTCCTTCAGCCTTCTGGTAAAACCATTTTAACGGGAATGAAGAAGGACGTTCGATTGGCAAACCGTAAACACGGTCGAAAACAAGCGATGCCATAACGCCAAGTGCACGCGAAACACCGAATAATACAGTATAAAAACCGTGTTCAGTTATCCCGTAATGATTTAACAACGCCCCGCTGATGGCATCGACATTCGGCCACGGATTTTTGATTTTGCCAGTTGCTTCCAGAATCGGAGGAGCAACCCTGTAAATGGCATTTACCGTATTGATCAGGTTATCGTTTACTATATATTTTTCTGCAAACTTTTGCTGAACTGTAAAACGCGGATCGGTAATACGCAAAACAGCATGACCATACCCCGGAACAACACGTCCCTGTTTTAGCGTATTTTCAATATAATCTGCAATCTGTTCATCTGTCGGGGTTTCTGTCTCAAGCTGTTCCAGCATTTCCGAAATCCATGCCATCACTTCCTGGTTTGCAAAGCCATGCAAAGGACCGGCCAGTCCTACCATGCCTGCTGCAAATGAATAATATGCATTACTTAATGCCGAGCCAACAAGATGAGTTGCATGGGCAGAAACATTTCCGCCTTCATGATCGGCGTGTATTACCATGTACAGGCGCAGCAGTCTTTTTACCTCAGTCGATTCAAATCCCATCATGTGGGCCAGATTACCTGCCCAGTCCAAAGTCGGATTTGGTTCAATATGATTGCCGTTGTGGTAAATTCTGCGATAAATGTAGGCAGCGATGCGTGGAAGACGTGCAATCAGTGTCATTACATCCTCGTACATGAAATCCCAGTAGAACTTTTTATTGATTCCGGCACGGTAAGCTTTCTGGAAAACCGAGTCGTAAGCCATCGATAAAATTGCACAGCTGAACTGGGTCATCGGGCGGCTGTTTTTTGGCAAAGCATCAATTACATCAAACACGTGTTGCGGTACATGTGCACGGGTGGCCCAATCTTTTGAAATATTGATAACATCTTCCTTGTCAGGCATTTCGCCAATCATCATCAGGTAAAACAATCCTTCCGGCAGCGGTTCTCCTGCGGGATCAAGTTTAGGGAGTTTCTCTTGCAGCTCCTGTATTGAATATCCGCGGAACCGGATTCCTTCGTTGGCATCGAGTTTTGATGTTTCAGTCACAAGCGCCGGTATCCCTTTCATACCTGAAAGTACCTGGTTAATAGTGACCTGGCCAAGCATTACATCGCCATGTTCTTTCCTGATTCGCTGAAACTCTGCTGCGCATTTAATGGCTTTTTCGTAAAAGCGGTTTTTGATGTATTCCATTTTGTTTTAATATTTCTTATTAATGCATATTTTTAATTATCTCGTTGGCAAATTCACTTGTCGAAAGCAAAGTTGCCCCTTCCATTTGTGCGAAAAGGTCGGAAGTTACAAATCGTTTTGAAAAAGTGTGCTCCATAGCGTCGTAAACATGCTCGGCAGCGGCATCCCATCCCATGTATTCGAGCATCATTACACCCGAAAGAATAAGCGAACTCGGATTTGCCTTTCCGGTACCTGCAATATTGGGAGCTGTTCCATGCGTGGCTTCAAAAACAGCATAGCCGCTTTTGTAATTGATATTTGCCCCGGGAGAAATTCCGATACCTCCAACCATTGCCGCCAACTGGTCTGAAATATAATCGCCGTTCAGGTTCATAGTAGCTATTACCGAGTGGTCGAACGGACGAAGCAGCGACTCCTGCAGAAACGCGTCGGTAATTACATCCTTTACAATGACTTTACCCGATTTTTTCGCATCATTCAGCGCTTTTTCGGCATCCATCAATCCTTTTTCCGATTTTATTTTTTCGAACTGACGCCAGGTAAATGTTTGCTTTCCAAATTCAGTTTCTGCAAGATTGTAACCCCAGTTTTTAAAGGCGCCTTCAGTGAATTTCATGATATTCCCTTTGTGTACAAGGGTTACCGATGGAAGTCTCCGGTCCACAGCATACTGCAAAGCAGCCCTGATCAGCCTTTCCGATCCTTCTTTTGAAACAGGTTTTACGCCAAACGAAGAACTTTCGGGGAATCTTATTTTATTGACACCCATTTCGTTAATCAGAAAATCCCTGAACTTTTTTGTATTTTCTTCGCCGGCCATGTATTCAATTCCTGCATAAATATCCTCAGTGTTTTCCCTGAAAATATGCATATCGACCAGCGAAGGATATCGCACCGGCGAAGGCACACCTTTAAACCAGCGGATCGGCCTGAGATTGACAAATAAATCGAGTGTCTGACGTAATGCTACATTCAGCGACCTGATCCCTTCCCCGACAGGAGTGGCAAGCGGACCTTTTATTCCGATCAGGTATTCCTTAAAAGCTTCGAGGGTTTCTTCCGGCAGATTTGAACCGGTTTCAATTACCGCTTTTTCGCCGGCAAGAACCTCTTTCCAGATTATCTTTTTTGAATTACCGTAAGCTTTTTCAACAGCAGCATCGATCACTTTTTGCGAAGGAGCTGTAATATCTTTACCAATCCCGTCACCTTCAATAAAAGGAACTACCGGCTGGTCGGGAACAACGATTTTCCCGTTCTCGATGTATGTTTTATTTGTTGTCATTTTGATTCCCTGTCAGCCAAAATAGTTATTTTTTAGATTGATAACTGATAATTCACTAATTTAATTTTTGCTTCAGATTTTCATTCAAAGCTTCAAGAAAACCTTCAGTGGTTAAGTAGTGTTCGGGTTTCAGATTTTTGTCATAAACGATCAGTGCCAGGTCTTTTGTCATTTTCCCGCTTTCAACAGTTTCAACGCAAACTTTTTCCAGTGTTTCGGCAAAACTGATCAATTCCTGGTTGCCATCCAGCCTCCCGCGGAAAGCCAGTCCCCTGGTCCACGCAAAAATCGAAGCAATTGGATTTGTGGAAGTTGGCCTGCCTTTCTGATGTTCGCGGAAGTGACGGGTAACTGTGCCGTGTGCAGCTTCCGCTTCCATGGTTTTTCCATCAGGAGTAACCAGGACAGAGGTCATCAGTCCAAGAGAACCAAAGCCTTGCGCAACAGTATCGCTTTGCACGTCGCCGTCGTAGTTTTTACAAGCCCACACGTAACCGCCTTCCCATTTCATTGCTGCAGCCACCATATCGTCGATCAGCCTGTGTTCGTAAGTTATTCCGATTTCTTCGAATTTTTCCTTGAACTCGGTTTCGAAAATATGCTGGAAAATGTCTTTAAAACGACCGTCGTAAGCTTTTAAAATGGTGTTTTTAGTTGACATGTACAGCGGCCATTTTTTTTCGATCGCCATATTCATGCACGAGCGGGCAAATCCGGTGATGGATTCGTCGGTATTGTACATTGCCATTGCAATTCCATCACCTTCAAAATTGAAAACTTCGTGAGTGATTGGCTCACTGCCGTCTTCAGGTGCAAAAGTTATTGTCAGTTTTCCTTTTCCTTTCGTCACGAAATCGGTGGCACGGTACTGGTCGCCAAAGGCATGACGGCCGATACAGATTGGTTTTGTCCACCCCGGAACAAGTCGTGGCACATTTTTGCAAATGATGGGTTCACGGAAAACAGTTCCACCTAAAATATTCCTGATTGTTCCGTTTGGCGATTTCCACATTTTCTTTAACCCGAATTCTTTTACACGTGCCTCGTCGGGTGTAATTGTGGCACATTTTACACCTACGCCATATTTCTGAATTGCATGGGCTGCATCAACAGTCACCTGGTCGTTGGTTGCATCGCGGTGTTCCATCCCTAAATCGTAATATTTCAGATCGATATCAAGGTAGGGAAGAATTAATTTCTCTTTGATAAAACTCCAGATGACTCTTGTCATCTCATCACCGTCGAGTTCAACGACCGGGTTTTGTACTTTTATTTTTTGCATGATATAGTTTTTTATTTGTTTTTCAATCCAGTTCCAATTTGCGGCGCATGGTTTGTTAGCTTTTCAGTTTGCTTCTCCTGATGCGCCTCTTTTTCATTTGTTTACATAAATTCGCCGGTTAAAACCGGGGGTTATTCAAATTCAATTTTTTCAGAATTACCGTAAATTTTGCTGTTTTATTAAATTCAGTGCCGATCCGGCTTTAAACCATTCTATCTGCTGCCCGTTGTAGGTGTGGTTTAATTCGATAATATCCTTCGTCCCGTCGGTGTGAACAGCCTCAACATGTAAAGTTTTACCAGGTGCAAATTCTACCAGATCGATGAAGTTAAAAGTATCGTCTTCCTGGATCAGATCGTAATCATTTTCGTTTGCAAAAGTCAGGGCAAGCATTCCCTGTTTTTTGAGGTTGGTTTCGTGAATACGTGCAAACGATTTAACAATAACCGCTTTTACACCAAGATGACGCGGTTCCATTGCGGCATGTTCGCGCGAAGAACCTTCACCGTAATTCTGGTCGCCAACAACCACCGAAGCAATGCCGTCAGCTTTGTACTGGCGCTGAACCGCAGGCACAACCTCGTATTCGCCGGTAAGCTGGTTTTTTACCTTGTTTGTTTCGTTATTAAATGCGTTTACCGCTCCAATCAGCATATTGTTCGAAATATTATCGAGGTGACCGCGGAAACGAAGCCATGGTCCAGCCATCGAAATATGGTCGGTTGTACATTTTCCGAGCGCTTTGATCAGAAGTTTTGCACCTTCTATGTTTCTTCCGTTCCAGGGCTGGAAAGGAGAAAGCAACTGTAACCTGCCTGAATCGGGCGCCACGTTCACCACCACCTTCGAACCGTCGGCAGCGGGTGCCTGGTAACCGGGATCTTCAACGGCAAAACCTTTTACAGGCAGTTCGTCGCCGGTTGGCGGATCGAGTTTAACCTGTTCGCCTTTTGTATTGGTAAGCGTGTCGGTAACCGGATTGAAATCCAGACGTCCGGCAATTGCAAGCGCTGTAACCAGTTCGGGTGAAGTCACAAATGCGTGGGTATTCGGA
Source organism: Draconibacterium sp. (assembly GCA_037442685.1). GTDB lineage: Bacteria > Bacteroidota > Bacteroidia > Bacteroidales > Prolixibacteraceae > Draconibacterium. The sequence continues at coordinate 17,163 of JBBIPU010000055.1, forward strand.
TTCCCGTCAGCACGTTTAGAGAAGTTGCGGTTAAACGAGTGGACGATGGTATTTTTTTCACCTTTTTCGGCTCCTTCGCGCGTCCATTGCCCGATGCATGGTCCGCAGGCGTTGGCAAACACTTTGCCACCCATTTTTTCGAAAATCCCGATAAAACCGTCGCGTTCGATGGTGTAACGAACCTGTTCAGAACCGGGTGTGATGGTGAATTCAGCTTTGGTCTGAAGATTTTTTTCAACTGCCTGTCTGGCCACAGAAGCTGCTCTTGAAATATCTTCGTACGACGAGTTGGTACAACTTCCGATCAGGCCCACTGAAACTTCCAGCGGCCAGCCGTTTTCACGGGCTACTTTTCCGATCATCGAAACCGGCGTCGCCCTGTCGGGTGTGAAAGGACCGTTCAAATGCGGTTCCAGTTCCGAAAGGTTGATCTCGATCAACTGGTCGAAATAGACTTCAGGATTTTCATACACTTCAGGATCGGCATCAAGGAAATCTTTGATTTTATCTGCTGAATCGGCCACTTCGGCGCGGCCTGTTGCCCTGAGGTAGCGGGCCATGCTTTCGTCGTAGGCGAAAATGCTGGTGGTTGCACCAACTTCAGCACCCATGTTGCAAATCGTTCCTTTACCTGTTGCAGAAAGCGATTTGGCACCTTCGCCAAAATATTCGATAATAGCGCCGGTTCCGCCTTTTACAGTGAGGATTCCGGCCACTTTCAGGATCACATCTTTTGGTGCCGACCAGCCATTCAGTTTTCCGGTCAGTTTCACCCCAATCAATTTGGGCATTTTCAGTTCCCATGCCATTCCGGCCATCACATCCACAGCATCAGCGCCGCCGACACCAATTGCCACCATTCCCAGACCACCGGCGTTCACCGTGTGCGAGTCGGTGCCAATCATCATTCCACCCGGGAAAGCATAATTTTCCAAAACTACCTGGTGAATAATCCCGGCGCCAGGTTTCCAGAAACCAATTCCATATTTATTGGAAACCGATTCAAGAAAATCGTAAACTTCTTTATTAATATTAACTGCAACCCCGAGGTCAGTTTTTCCGTCAATATGCGCCTGAATCAGGTGGTCGCAATGCACGGTTGAAGGAACAGCGGTTGTTTTTTTACCAGAATTGATAAACTGTAGCAGCGCCATCTGGGCTGTTGCATCCTGCATGGCAACCCGGTCGGGGGCAAAATCAACGTAAGCTTTTCCGCGCCCGAAAACTTCCACAGCTTTTGGTTCGTAGAGATGTGCATAAAGAATTTTTTCGGCATAAGTCAAAGGCCGGTTAAGTTTCTTTTTTGCATTTTCCACTCTCTCGGGCAACTCAGCGTAAACCTTTTTAATAAGTTCTGAATCAAACATATGTTATCAGTTTTTTATTTGAATATTCAACGAAATTTAGTAAAAATCGACAACAAAAATGATTAAAAGTTATGCCAATCACTCGATTTTCGATTTTAAGGCGATAAATATATAGATTATTGAATATGTGAAAAAATTAAATATCGTTAAATTGAAAAGAGATGATAAAAAAGTTGAGGATACCTGGAAAGAAAAAGCCACAAATCGCTTTTATTTCAGGAATTCCCGGGACATAACGCACATTGCTGAAATGACGAAAAAATATTCAAAACTACTTAAGTTCAATTTTTTGTTTTTAGCTGAATAATTCCCGAAAATTCTGGATGCATTAATCCGCCAGCCTCGAAAGACCGGTGTAAGGGTGTAACTCCTTTATTTCGAACCTGATAAATCTATGTTTAACCAACGGAAGTTGTGAAAGAATTTCCTCAGCTTCTGTTTTTCCTGAACATTCGAGTAACAGGACACCACAATGGTTTTCGTCGAAAAAAATTTCTGACAGGATCCCTTTTTCCTGCAGATTGTTAACTGACATCGCTTCTTCACGCAAAATTTCCTTGCTTGTAACATTATCTGTTCTTTTTAATTCGATTTCAAGAGCAAGAATTTTCATGTGTCTGATTTTCAGAATTCAACGGTTTTCACTTTTTCCATCAGTTTTTTTATAGCCGAACGGGAGACATGATTTCCTGTCAGGTCAACAAATTCAAGGTTTTCAAGGGCAAAAAGGGGTTCAATATCGCGGATGCGGTTGTTTGCAAGATTCAACTCGCGCAGGTTGGTGAGGTATTCAAGCGAATCGATGATTTCAATCCGGTTGCCTGAAAGATCTAATATTTCAAGAATTCCAAGATTTTCAAGTGGTCTGAGGTCCACAATATGGTTGTCGGATAAATCGATGTTTACCGCATGAATGCAAAACTGTGCACCATCGAGATCATAAATGTCAGAATCCGAAAGTTCAAATTCGTCGATATCTTCGAGATAATAAGCCGGGAAACTGATTTTAGAGTGACCGTACTGCCTGATTTTTATTGCTTCGTAAAAACTGACCAATTTGTTTTTCCCCTGGATCAGTTTTTCCGTTTTCATCTTTTTCCCGTTAATTGAATTCACTGTAAATCCTTCGCTGTCGAAATCCCATGCGTAAACAGGAGAATAATCAATGTCTTCAAAACTTTCAAGCATTGCCGAAATTTCTTCGAGCCGTTCCAGTTTCAGGATGTGAGAGTAGCCCAGCAATCCATCGAAGTCTTCTGAAGCAGCCAGAGTTTCAATTTTATTGCGGTGAAACTCGCCACGGTCGGGATGATAAAGCAACATCAGTTTAGAGAAACCTTTGCCGTATTCGTCTATTTCAAGCGTAACGAAATCTCCAATTAAATCAGCGATTTTTTGTAAGGTGCTAAACTGCTGGTTTTTGTAAAGGTTAAGCAAAACTACCGCAATTTTATTGAGGTTTTCTGCGGAGTATGCTTCGAGCAGGTTGTTTTTTAAAGTATGTATATTCATTCTTTTATTTTTAAGTTGAATCAAGGGTGAGGCGGTTTTTAACCGCCGATTAAAAATCGCGGATGAAATCCGCGACACCCTTGCGACACCCTTTCGACACCCTTGCCGCACCTGTTATTTTTGCATTGCCATCTTTTTCAATTCTTCGGGCATTTTTTCGATGGCGTAACGAAGCGCGGTCCGCGGCATCACAGCTTTTTTGCTCATTACATATTCAAAAACAGCCTGCTGGTTGTAATCACCGGCGGCTTTCAGCATCCAGCCGTAACCTTTCTGCACCATGTCGTCATTATCCAAAAGCAAAATATCTGCAATTTCGAAAATATCTTTATGAAACATACCTTTCCGTGCAGGAATAATCAGCGAGACTGCCGCGGCACGTTTTACCCAGCGGTTTCCGGAGTGTGCGAATTCTTTCAGTTTCGAAATAAATTCAGGGAACATCATCACAAAATCGCCGACGGTGTGGTTGCAAAGTGTGTCGCACGATGCCCAGTTATTTATGTAATTTTTTATCCAGTGTTCAAAAATTTCAAAATCGGCAGGCTCAAATTTTTTATGCAGCCTGTCAGACCAATCGCTGGCCACAAACGATTCTTCGAGGTAGCCCGACTGCCAGAGCTTTTCGCAAATCTCAAAAACTTCCGCTTTTGGTTTATCTTTCACTTCCAAAAAAAAATCCTTGCTGATACTTCTGGCGGTCGCTGATTTTACACCGTGAACCGTGATTGCTTCCTTAAAATAGCGCTGGCTGCCAATCCGGGTTTTCTCGTCGGCACTGGCAATAAATGCTTCCCTTATTCTGGTGATGATATCTTTCATATTTTCAAATTTTCTTTCTGTTTCTGATATTATACGTTTGTATAACAAATTTCGTCGTTAAAAATCTCTTTCAGTTCAGTCTTATTGTATGTCAATTCACGGCAAAGAAAAATCTGCTGAAAATACCATTTTTTGTCATGCGTGTAAAAATTTTCAATGGTGAAGATATTTACCACCCGGTTAAAATACCGCAGGCTGTGTTCTGTATCCCACCCCGGGTCGGCGATTACAATCATTGTGGCATCTTTTTCAAACTCAGGAATCCGGTTGTAAAACGAATGGCGAGGAGGAGTGAATTAGTGAATTAGTAAATGAGTGATTTAGTAATTGGGTGAATGAGGAGAAGGGGTTGCGGGTTGCGGGTTACGTTACAGTATTGTAATCCCAATCTTTGCGTGCATTGTGAATTCTTTGCGTGCATTGCGTTAAAAAAACAGTTACAGGTTGCAGGTTGCGGGTTATGGGATCTGGTATCCAGCATCCGGTATCAATTTCTTATGAAAAGGAGAGTGAGTCAGAATGATTGGTCGAAAAATCAGATTGTATTTTCAGCTATCTTTTCTCCAGAAACTGTAAATATTTTTCAAACTCTATTTCCACCCGTTTTTGAATGGTTTTGCCCGGTGAACCAAAATAGTCGGTTTCAAAGATTGCTTTGCCGGCTTTGTTTGTATGTTTCCAAATGCCAATCACCTGGCCGTTATGAACAATTGACGGCCTGAAAAATCCATTGTTTGAAACGGCTTTCCGATGGTTTTCATAAGTCAGGGTTGCTGCCCTGTTTTTGTAGCTGATGATGAACTCATCATAAGCCGGCAATAAAAATATCTTTTCATTTACAGGATTTGAAACTGCATAATCCGGATGAAACCAGTATTTTTCTCCATCAACAATTTCAGCCACAAAACCTGGTTGTATTGCTTCAATTGCTTGCCGGCACTCTTTTACAGGCAACCCCGACCACCAGACAAAATCCTGTAACGTTGCTGGCCCGTGACTGTTAAAATACCGGCGCGCCAGTTCGGCTGATGCTTCTTCGCGTTTCAGCAGCTTTTTTACCGGCACTCTTTCAGCCAGCAGTGCATAAGTTGGTTTTCCGGCTTTGGTGGGTCCGCTGCCAATTATCCCGTCAATTTCGGCACGCATCAGAATATGCGAAACACGGTTGTTATCGTTGCTGAAACCAGCGTCTGCCATCCGTTTTACAAGTTCTTCACGGGGTAAAAAGTTGCCATCGCGCAGCCACTTTTCAAGCAGTGTGTTGCAGCGTGCAAAAACTTCTTCGGTCAGTTCGAGTTCACGGTCACGTGAGCGGGCTGCTGTTTTGATTTGTGGTGCCGAAAGTTCCAGCATCCAGTAAACATCTTCGGCGGCAACCAGATGCCAGGTAGGCCGCAGTACGTGAGTCCGGATGATTTTGCTATCGTCGATAGCCGATTGTACCGATTTTTCGGTGGAGCCGGGCAAACGGAGACCAACCGCCCATTTCGACATAGGAAAATCCTGTGCCTGAACTGCGCCCAGCCAACTGACAACTTCTTTTTCAGTTTTTAATTGTGAACCCTCAATTTGCTGGGATACAAGTCGCAAAAGGGCGATGTCTTTCAGGTTCATTTTTCTGCTGGTATAAATATCAGGAATAGTTTCATTTCTGCAGTTTATCCCACCTTTCTTTCGGGTTTTCTTCACCTTCAAAATAACCGGCTTTCCCCGATTTGCTGAAAATTTCAAAGGAAGGAGCCAGTAAAATTTTGCCCGAATCGGGGTATTCGCAAATATCCCAACCTGTAAAAGTTCTGATGTCGAGGTAAACACACGGCTCATTGCTGTGATTGTAAAACTGGTGTGCTCCGTTTTCCCCCGTTTCGCAGAAAATCAGGTCGCCGCTGTTTACAACTTTCAGACCTTCAGGTGTCCGCAAAGTCATCGTCCCTGAAAGAATTATAAACAACTCTTCTGCATTCCGGTGGAAATGATAGGGCGCCGAAAACTGTTCAGGATTCAGTTGTCTTAAATCGAAATTCAGATTTTGTGGATTAATTCCTTTTTTAGCTCTTGTAACATCCGTTAATAACCTGAATCCATCAATTTTCCCAGGTGATTCCCTGAATTCTCTTTCCGGACTTTTGAGAATGGTTGCCATATTTTTAATTTGAAATTGTTTCTCGTCTGTAAAAATTCCCTGGTAAGTCATTCAGTCGCAAATTGTCAATCCCGATTACATTCACGCCTCTGTTGATAAAAACTGTCATCATGCTGTCAGTTTGTGCATCCGATTTCGAAATAACCGCTTCACGGATGATTGTTACCTTGTATTGCCGGTTTTGAGCGGCTTCCACTGTTGAATTCACACATTCAGCAGCATCGAGTCCCGCAATATATAATCCGTTCACTTTATTACTGATCAGCATGCTGTCGAGACCCGTGTCCCTGAACGAATCCTTAACACTTTTAATTACTTCCAAATCGGAAACTATTTTCATTCTCCGGTCGTTTTTGACCCCTTCGCTTCCTTTTGCGTAAGAATTGTTCAGCAGATTGATCAGAGGATTGGTGATTTTGCTGCGGACGTAAATCACAGGCAGGTTTGCAATTTTAAAACTATCAGCCAACTGGTTGATTTTCTGAATAAGTTTTTCCGAGTTTTCCCTGAAATACGGGTATATCGAGAGTTTTCCAGTGGTGACTTCCTGAATATCGATAATCAGTAACGCCGGTTTCGGATTTGTGTTTTTCTCAATGGGTTGTCCTTTTGAAATAACCGATTCGTTTTTGCCGGCAACTATCAGGTTGATAAACAATACCAGGACAAAAAGTACAATTGCAGCAAGTGTTCCAAGGATGATTTTCAGTAAGGTTCTTTTTATACTCTTCATAGTTTCAGGCTTTTATTATTTTTGAAATTGTGCAATTCTGATTTGTGAAAAGGAATGTCAGTAGATAAACGGGATCAGCCGTTTTGTGTGGTTCATGTATTCATCGTATGAAAGACCGGATTGTGTGAGCAGCAGGTTCTCTTCTGTTTTAATACGGTAGATGAAGGCGGTCAGTATTGGCAGAAAAATTATTACCAGTGATAACCAGTTATTAAAATACAGTCCCAGTCCAAGAAATGACAACAGCGATCCTGAGTAGGCAGGGTGGCGGATATATTTGTATAAACCTTTGTCGATCAGCTTGTGCTCCTGATTGATAGCCAGTTTTACCGTAAAGAATTTGCCCAGAGTGTAAATTGCAACAATCCTGATAATTATTCCGGTGAGGACCAGAAACAATCCCAGGTATTTCAGTAGATTGGAATTTAGAACCGGAACATTCAGGTAAATAGCAAAAAAAACAGCGCAACTGATGGAAACAATGATTGTGAGCCAGATCAATCTGAAAGAATTTTTATCCATTTCTTTTGAACCACCCTTTTTCGATCTGTTCAGAATATTGAAAAAAACTTCAGATAAAAACCATAAAACCCAGATGAGATTGAGAAAATTCAT
>JBBIPU010000056.1:0-23681 GCA_037442685.1 Draconibacterium sp.
GGTCCTCCTGTGAGGTTCCATACATCAACATAAGCGCTTTTTCCCAAATCCCACGGTGTGTAGGGCAGTCCGCCCACAAAACGCCAGCGTCCGCCAATCCGCCAGTTTTTCTTTAAGTCGCGTGTGGCAGTTAAAGCCAGAAGGTGTTTAGAGTCCCAGCTTGACGGCAGATAATTGCCGTGACCGTCATCAAACTCGCTGCGCACCAGCGTGTACGAGAGGTTCAGGTTTCCTTTCTTCCCGTTGATGCGGGTTTGAAATTCGGTGCCGTAAGCATGACCTTTTGATATTGACAAAACTTCTTCATCGCCCACCACGCCAAAATCAGTTCCTTTATTTGCAAGGCTGATTCCGTCGTTCACCGACCAAGGATAGTTTTTATAACCTTTCCAGAATCCTTCAAGCGAAAAAAGAATGGCGTTATCGGGCCGGAATTCAAAACCTCCGATCAGATGGTCAGCCAAAATGTATTTCAGGTTATTTTCTTTATTCACCAAAACATTATTTTCCTTGAAACCGAGTGAAGTGAGAGAAGGAATCTGGTAATAGCGGCCTGTGTTAAAGTTTGCGCTCCATCGTCCGGTAAGCCTGTACGATGCAGAAAACCTTGGAGAAAACTGCTGAAACATATTGTTCATGCTGTTTGAATAGTTGTTTGCATCGGTACGGAATCCAAACGAAAGTGTTAACCGTTCTTTCAGAAAGTTTTTGCTCACCTGTCCGAAAATGCCCCATTTAACCAGGTTGAGGTCTGTATTGTAATCGATGTTAGTTATTTCGCCGTTGTAAAACCGCTGTTGTTTTGTACTGTTTTTGTAACCGGCAAAATCGAGGTTTGCACCTACATTCAATTTATAATCTCCAAAGCGCGAGGTATTTTCGAACCTGAGCTTGTTTTCAACCTCTGTGGAGGAGTAGTCGAGTATTTTGTTTGCTTCGGAGCTGAAATCATTTTCGAGATATTTTACTGAACTGTTGTTGAAATTGCTGCGACTTGCCACAAAAGTCTGAAAGCTGTTTTTCTCAAACCTTTTGTAAACGGCTCCAACCGAATAACTCCACTGGTTGTTTTCAGGCAACTGGCTCAGGATGTATTTTTGTTGTTCATCAGGATTATCAATATTGAGGTTCAGTTTATTCACATCAATTGCACCAAGCCCGATAAAAGTGATTTCGTTTTTGGCGTCGATTCTGGTACGGACTTTAAACTGAAGATCGTTGAAAGTGGGCAGAAAAGGAAGTTCGAGAACACTGAAAAGAAAATTCAGATATGACCTTCGAACAGAAACGATGTAGTTGGTTTTTTCACCGATCGGGCCGTCAACCGTTCCGGCAATTTCCGATGCACCAAGCGTGAACTGGATGTTGGTTTTATCGCTGTTTCCATCAATCTGGTTAAATTCAAGCACACCGCTGAGCGCATTTCCGCGGTTGGCAGGAAATGCCCCTGAGTAGTAATTTACTTCACGTAAAAAGTCGGCGTTAATAATTCCAACCGGTCCTCCGGAAGCCCCCTGTGTAGCAAAATGATTGATAAACGGAACTTCAACACCATCGAGATAAAACCTGCTTTCCGACGGTCCGCCGCCACGGATGATCACATCATTACGAAACGCCGGAGTTGACTGCACTCCCGGAAACGACTGGATCACCTTTGAAATGTCGCGGTTGGCGCCCGGACTTTTTTCAATTTCGCCAATGCCAATCGAGCGCAGCGAAACCGGGCTTTCCTCTGTTTTTCGGAAAGGAGAAGCTTTTACCACCACTTCTTCAATTTGTTCTTTCTGTTCTTCCATTTTTATTTCGATGGTATTTGCATTGGCAACGCTTACTTCAATTTCGTCGGAAATAGCTGATTTATAGCCCACAAAAGATGCTTCAATCCTGATAAATCCAGGTGTCAGGCCGGTAAGGACAAAGTTACCGTCAAGATCGGTGGTGGTTCCGGTATTTGTCCCCGAAACAATTATGTTCACGAAAGGAAGCGGTTCATTACTCACAGCATCCACCACTTTTCCTTTCAATGTCGCTTTTTGGGCAAATAAAACTGCCGGTAAAAAAAGATAAATGATCAGTATTTTAAGTGTTTTCATTTTTTTCAGTATTGAGTATTGAGTACAAAGTATTTAGTATGAAGAATAAAGCATCCAGTATCCAGAATCTATATATCCAGTTTCATTCAACCCTCACTGCTATTTTGCTGAAAATATCGCGTGCGGTTGTAATGGTCGATATATCGGTAAAAAGCTCGCCTGTTTTTCCTGAATAATGACTGTGACCGATAGGATTCAGTAATAACTTTTTCCCGGCATCTGAAGGTGAAATTGTTACAGCATAAACCAGCGCCGGCTGCAACGAAGTTTTGTAGTTAAAATCTTCAGGAAATTTATCGTTGGTCCAAAAATCATTCGAATCCCAGGCTTGATTTACTTCTGCAAGTACCCTGAACATTTTCCCGGCATCAACTTTTGAACCTGTTTTCAAAGTAAAACCGGCTTTTGGTGTGGCACCGGTAATTGCATCGGGCACAGCAGTTTCGGCAGATGGTGCATACAAGCCGTCGGCTGCCTTAATATTACGTTTATGGCTCCAATAGGGTAAAGTTGCCGGACGACGGACATTCCCGGGTTCGTTTTTCCATTTTCCCGGTTCACTTTCACCATGGCCAAAATTTCCTTTGGCAAAATATTGCGTAACATACACTGTTTCAATATAATTTCCTTCAAGGTCTTCAATCCAGACGGCAATTGAAGGATGATTGTGACTTTTCCCGGGAGTAAATTCAAACTCTAGTTTCGAGTTAATTAGTTCTGGTGTGGTTTTTATTGTTTCAGTTTCTCCTGTCAGATTTTTCTGCGAAGTACAACTTGCCAGAAAAATACATATTACGATTATGATTAATAATTTCATTTTGATTTTTGTTTAAAATATTTGCTGCAAAAATAAACAGAAATCGTGCCGGTTTGTTGAGGATTGTAATCATTTTTTTAAATTAGCAATTGAAAAAATTGATGTTATGCGTGTTGTGATTCAGCGGGTTTCTAAAGCTTCGGTAAAGGTTGACGGACAAATTCTTTCTGATATTAAAAAGGGACTTTTGGTTTTGGTTGGAATTGAAGATAATGATACACAGGAGGATATCGATTTCCTGGTTAAGAAAATCAGTCAGTTGCGTATTTTTGATGATGAAAATGGTATAATGAATTTGTCGGTTCAGGAAACAAGCGGAGACGTGATTGTGGTAAGCCAGTTTACCTTGCATGCGAGCACCAAAAAAGGGAACCGGCCATCGTACATCCGTGCCTCAAAACCTGAATTTGCCATTCCGATGTATGAAAAATTTGTTTCCACAACTGAAAATATACTTGGCAAAAAGGTTGGCACCGGAAAGTTTGGCGCAATGATGGAAGTTTCGCTGGTAAACGACGGGCCGGTAACCATAATAATCGATTCAAAACAAAAGGATTTTTAAGCTGAAATCTTTCTAATCCCAATTTTTAATAAAATATTGGGATTGTATTCCCAAAAATTAATATAAATTTGGGATTACAATCCTGAAAATTTAGAGAAACGATGATAAACAGGTTGCTTGAAAATATAATTAAAGAAAAAATTGGCAGAAAGGCGGTCATTATTTTAGGTGCAAGGCAAACCGGGAAAACCACACTTATCAAAAAAATTATCAAAGAAAGTGAAGTTCCTGCGTTGGTTTTAAATGCTGATTTACCAATAATTCAGCAGCAACTCCAAAATCCTTCTGTCAGCAGTCTGAAACAGATTTTTGGTGGGGCGAAACTCATTTTTATTGATGAAGCCCAGCGAATTACAAACATCGGAATCACTCTCAAAATTATTATCGATGAACTTGAAGAAATACAGTTAATTGTAACCGGTTCATCGGCGCTCGAACTTTCAAATAATATTAACGAACCGATGACCGGTAGGAAACTGGAATACAGGTTGTTCCCGATTTCGTGGCAGGAACTGCTGAATCACTTTGGATATCTTGAAGCTTTATCGCAGCTTGAACAAAGAATTATTTTCGGGATGTACCCCGATGTAATCAATAACACTGGCAACGAACGCGAAATTCTGGCAAATCTTTCAGAAAGTTACCTCTACAAAGATATTATCGCTTTTCAGCAGATCAGAAGACCTGAATTTGTGCAGAAATTATTACAGGCTTTGGCTTTTCAGGTTGGAAAAGAGGTTTCGTATAACGAATTGGCCACATTGCTTCAAATCGACAGAAAAACAATTATAAACTACATCGATTTGCTGGAAAAAGCATTCATCATTTTCAGACTTCCCACATTTTCGAGAAACCTGCGGAATGAATTGTCATCGAAAATCAAAATTTATTTCTATGATACAGGTGTGAGAAATGCGTTGATTGAAGATTACAGGCCGCTGGAACTCAGACCTGATAAAGGTGCTTTGTGGGAAAACTTTTTAATTTCAGAGCGTTTAAAATCAAATCATTATGGAAGGAGATTTGTAAAAACATATTTCTGGAAAACCCATCAGAAGCAGGAAATTGATTTAATTGAGGAATCGGACGGGCAAATAAATGCTTTTGAATTTAAATGGAAAGAAAAGGCCAATGCACGGTTTCCCCTCAATTTTACAGAAGCATATAAAGATGCCGCAACACGTTTCATAAACAACGAAAATTTTAATGATTTTTTGACTAATGGATAAAAAAAACATCACCATCAGCGAAGCCCAGCAAATGGTTGACAACTGGATAAAAACCATCGGTGTGCGCTACTTCAGCGAACTGACAAACATGGCCATTTTAACCGAAGAAGTGGGTGAACTGGCAAGGATAATAGCTCGTAAATACGGCGACCAGTCGTTTAAAAAATCAGATGAGAAATATGATCTGGCAGATGAAATGGCCGATGTGATGTGGGTTTTAATTTGCCTTGCAAATCAAACTGGTGTCAATCTGAGTAACGCATTTCTGAAAAATATGGAAAAGAAAACTTTACGCGATATTGATCGTCATTCAAATAATGATAAACTAAAATAAAAAACTATTTTTAGGTCAAATTTAACTCAGGGCGAAGCTATGAAATCGAAATTAAGCGCAATACTTTTTGTAATAATGATTATATCAGCATGTACCGAAAAAACTTCCGATCCAGCCAAATGGACCGACGATGAAGTAAACGCGTGGTTTGAAAAGAAGGAGTGGTTAAATGGCTGGAATATTCAGCCGGATGCATCGGTAAACAAACGCAATTTTGCAATATACTATCATAAAAATCCGAAACACTGGCAACAGGCATTTCAGTTTCTGAAATCTGCGAACCTGAAAGAACTGCCTGTGGGAAAACAGGTACTTGAGGGCGACCATTTATATGCCACTGTTTCGGAATATTACGGAAAACAAAGACAGGATGCGCTTTTCGAATCGCACCGTAAATACATCGATATTCAGTATGTAATCGAAGGGGAAGAATTAATGGGATTGACAACGCTCGATAAAGTTTCAGTTAAAGAACCTTACAACGAAGAAAAAGACATTGCATTCTATGAATACGATGGCGGTGAATATATTAAAGCAACACCCGAAAAATTCTTTCTGTTTTTTCCTGAAGATATCCACAGGCCTTCAATAACAACCGGCGATTCGGTATTAGTTCGGAAAATTGTGGTAAAAATAAAAATTGAATAAGCCCCTCCTAACCTCCCCGAAAGGGAGGAACCAGAAAATAAATTTTAAATGGTGTAAATCAAAACGATTTAGGGTGTGCGTTCTGTTTTTATGCTCTCCCGCCGGGGGAGTCAGAGGGGGCTGTTGCTTTCCTATTTTTTCCGGGTTGTGATATAATCCATCAGTTCGATTAACGATTGACGGGCTTCACAGTCGTTGAATTCCATTAAACCTGCCACGGCTTTATCCCTGAATTCGACCATCTTTTTCTCAGCATATTCAAGACCACCTTTTTCAGTAACCATTTGAATCAGTTCTTTAACAACTGCAGCATTTTTGTTTTTATGTTTGATCATTCCCAGAATCCGTTTTCTTTCCGACGATTGCGAATTATTCAGAACATACAGTAAAGGCAGCGTTATTTTCTTCTCCTTTATATCGTTCCCTGTTGGTTTTCCTATAATTCCCTTCGACTGGTAATCAAAAATATCGTCCCTGATCTGAAAAGCAATTCCTGCATCCTGTCCGATCCGGTACATTTTTTCCACAACGTCAGCATCATCTGTTGCCGAAGCTGCACCAATTGCCATACTTGTTGCAATCAGCGAGGCAGTTTTTTTCCGGATGATTTCGAAATAAATTTCATCATCGATATCGAGTTTCCGGCTTTTTTTAATCTGAAGGATTTCACCTTCGCTCATATCCTGAACCGCTCTTGAAATAAGATGGAGAAAATTATATTTATGATTTTCGAGCTGGAGAATGAGCCCTTTTGCCAGAATATAATCGCCTACCAGAACCGCAAGTTTATTCCGCCAGAGAGCATTTACTGAAAAAGTACCGCGCCGTTCGTACGATTCGTCAACTACATCGTCGTGAACCAGGGTTGCAGTGTGCAGTAATTCAACCGAACAGGCGGCCAGCTTCGAAAATTCGTTGGTTTCGCCATGTAATCTGGCCGACAGAAACACAAATATCGGTCGAAGCTGTTTCCCTTTGGTTCTGTAAAGGTAATTCAGTATGGTAGCCAGAAGGTGAACATCGCTTTGCAGTGATTTTTTGAAATAAGGTTCAAATTCTTTCAATTCCTGCTCAATCGGCGATTTAATCTTATCAATGGTTGTCATTATTACTGAGTAGCCGCTCTGTTAAATTAAGAAACGAACATAAAATAAATTCGGTGAAATATGAGAAAAATTATCTAAAAAAATACACAATGATATGATTGTATTGCGAAACTTAAGTAATGATTCAACTGTACAAAAAAAACCTCGTTCGAATTTAAAAACATGCTGAATGAACAATAAATAAGATTTTGACTTAGAAAGTTTTAAACATGTTAAGAATATTTTAATGTGTTGGATAAAATGATTTCAAATAGAGTTGACCAGTAAACATGAAACTTAAATATTTATATATTTGCATCTTTAAAACTTTTCAATAATGTTAAATATCAAGGAGTTAGACGCAGACAGACTGGAAATAGCGGCAAGTATGCTAAGAGCAATGGCACACCCGATGCGGATTGCCATTCTTAAACACCTTGAGGGCGGTAAAAAATTAACTGTCACTGAAATTCACGAATTGTTAGGAATTGAACAATCTACAACTTCGCACCATCTGGGAATTTTAAAAGATAAAGGCGTTCTTTGTGCCAAACGGGATGGGAAAAATACCTTCTATTATTTAAAGTACGAAATCCTGAGCCAGATTATTGACAGTCTGCAAACCTGTGCCTGCGATTAATTACTTTCTGAACTTCAGTTTGAAATAAAAAAAATCTCCTGTTTCATCAATACTTTTTTGAGTAGCCGAATTCTTTTGATGAAAGCATTAAAACTGGCTCTTTTAACTATTTTTACCCGGCTTTCCTTATTTTTACCGGAAGATATCAAGTTTAAAAGTTGAATACGACTGAATGAATAAAAGAGGATACTTGCTTTTAATACCCATAGTCATTGTGGCTTTCTGGCAGGTATTTTTTTTACAGAACGGAATGAAATGGGATTTTGTCGATGCCTTTCTTCCTTCCAGATATTTTTTCACCGAATCGATTTTGAACAATCAGTTTCCGCTTTGGAATCCTTATCTTCTTTACGGAACACCAATTTACGCTGATCTGGTTTCTGTATTCAACCCCGAATTCTGGATCATCGGGAATATGTTCGGTTACTCAAATATTACACTGCAGTTGGTTTTTCTGGGATATATTTTTGTTGCCGGTGTATCATTTAATTATTTTCTGAAACAGTTTGATGCAGAAAAAAACCTCGCAGCCGGTCTTTCGGTTGCATACATGTTATCGGGATTTACTGTCGGACACGCCCAGCATGTGGCTTTTGTTTCAGGATATGCGCTCATCCCATTTCTGATCGCTGTTTACATCAGATTTCTAAAAGAGATAAATAAATTCAACCTGGTTAACTTATTGATAGCGTTGTTTTTAATGATTTATTGCAGTTACCCGGCACTGACAATAATTTCCGGGTATTTAATGCTTGCCATTTTTTTATGGTACGTGATTGTAAACCGGAGAGATAAAAGTTACCTCAAAAAGCTGTTTCTGTTTCACCTGATTTTGGCGGGAGTTGTTTTGCTTTTCAGTTTAACACTGATTGTTGCGTATTACCAGATTTCACCTTTTTTATCGCGATTTAACGGGCTTCCACTTAAACTGGCGGAAAAGCACCCCTTTTCCATTCAATCATTTTTGTCGTTTTTAACTCCGATGGCTGCTGGAAATGATCCTCAGTTTTTCAAAACTGATATTTCTGTTTCAAATGGTTATTTTGGCATAATCAGCCTTGTGCTTTTTTTATTTGCAATTACCAGAAAATCAGTTAAAAAAGAATCGTACGTAATATTGTTTTTTGCTGTGTTTACGTTGCTGGCATCTTTGGGCAACAAGTTCTTTATAAGAGAATTCCTGTACAATTATTTTCCATTGATGAACAGATTTCAGTACCCCGGAATTTTCAGGGCTTTCACCATTTTTGGTTTGCTGGCATTTACCGGAATCAATTTTAACATCGGTTCAATCACGCAGACTGACCGGAAAAAGCTGATTCTGATCGCAGTTTTGATGATTTCAATTCTGTTATTCTTAGTATTTCGGGCAATCGGAAAAACGGAACATTTTGTGTATTTCAACAGTGAGTTTGATTTTAAGCAGGAACTTTTTCATGCAACCCGTTTCGATAATATTATCTTCCAGGGAATTATCCAGATATTCATTCTTCTTGTTTTTGTTTTTTCAGTTTGGAAGATCAAACGGGCAAAAACTTTATCTGTTGCTTTGCTTGTTTTCTTCATAGCCGACGGCGTGATTTCAACACAGTTAAACCTGCACTATTCAGTTATCAGTGAACACGATCCGGTTAAATTCAGCAATTATCTCAAATCGTCGCCAAAAGGATTTCCTGTTCCCGATTTGAATCCGATCGGCGAAAATTCAGACAGAAATACTGCCAACGAATTTACCTGGATGAATAATAACGTGTTTCCAAAAAAAGTGACCTTCGACGGACTGGTTTCATTTAAAACCGATGGTTACAGGGTTCTTTCCGACAATCACCCTGATTTACTGGAAGCGATAAAAAAGGAGCCGGTTGTTTATTTTTCAGGCGATGTCAGGGAAGATTCTGCGATTGTGAATTTTACTTCGAACACTGTTTTTGTTTCGGAAAGTGATTACAAAAAATTACAGGACAATAATTTTCGTTCAGGCAAAAACGACAAACTTGAAATAACAGGCTTTTCACCTACTAAAATCGAAATCAGAACAAATTCTGAATTCCCTCAGCTTCTTGTATATCAGCAAAATTATTACTCCGGATGGAAAGTATTTGTGGATGAAAAAGAAAATGATCTGATAAAAAGCAATTTTACTCACATGGCGGTACCGGTTCCGGAAGGAGAACATACTGTCCGTTTTGAATACACCAATCCGTTAATAAAATTAACTTTTGCATTTACATCGTTGATCTTCATTATTTTGATTACTCTTTCGGTTAAATATTTTATTAATCATCATCCCGAAAAGAAAAAATTGGTTATGGCAAGTTTGATTTCCTCAATCTTCATTTTTATCCTGGTGAGCGGTATCAACCGGTATTTTTATCAGAAGAACAAAGCCGGGCTGTCGCGTGAAATTACTGAAAAAGCCGAAGAATGGAGGGCTGAATATAAAAATGACATCAGGATTTTGCTCAGCACAAAGGAAACCGGACTGAAAAATTCAGTGAAAGCAGACGCAACCTGTTTTATCAACGAAAAAAATAATCAATCCGATTTAAGCGATTTTTTAATGAATTCGGAAAGCAGGTATTTTGCTTTTGAATGGCAGGGAAGCGTCATCGGCGATGATTTGTTTGAGTTGATTTATTCTTTTTATCCTGAAATTATTGAAAATAAAAGAGGGAACAACTCGGGATATGTTTTGCTTGAACGGGGCTCAAACATAGAAACTTACAAGGTACTGCGTACTTTTGAACCGGACGATAAAGAGGACTGGATGAAAAATGCTGAAAGAATTGAAGGGGACACGGTAACCGGAAATCACTTTTATGTTTACAATGAAAATGAGGAATTTGGCACATCGGTTGAATTTCCGGCTGACAGTGAATTATTGACAAAGCAAAAAATTATCATTCTTTCTGATTTTATGATCAGGGGAAAGCCTGAAGAGGCACTTCTTGTATTTACTACTGCCCGTTCAGAACAAACGAAAATCTATCAGACGCTTGATATCAGCAGGTTTGCCAAATATCCCGGTAAATGGGGCAGGGCAGTTTTTGAAATTAAAATAACGCCCGAAATTCAGGTAGGCGATGTAATAAAAATCTATTTCTGGAACCTGAAAAAAATCAAATTCGGGATTGATAATTTCAAATTGAAAATCAGTTAACAGTTCAGATTAATCCATCCTGCAAACCACTTGCAGAAATTCGGAATAAAAAGTGGTTATTAATTTTTATTTACATTTACCGGAAAAAATGGATCTCGTTTTTGCCACAAATAATAAGCATAAATTAGAGGAATTACAAGCCATTCTCGGGTCACATTTCAAACTTTTAAGCCTGAACGATATTGGTTGTAACGAAGAAATTCCGGAAGAACAGGACACATTGGAAGGAAATGCAAGTCAGAAAGCATTTTACGTTTACAATAAATTCGGGTACAACTGTTTTGCCGACGACACCGGGCTGGAAATAGATGCTTTAAACGGCGAACCTGGTGTTTATTCAGCGCGGTATGCTGGTGAAGACAAAAGCGCAGAGGCAAATATGAATAAAGTGCTTGCAAAAATGCTCAAAATAAATAACCGCAACGCACGTTTTAGAACTGTAATCTCGCTGGTGATTGATGGGAACGAAGTTCAGTTTGAAGGGATTGTTAAAGGAAAAATTCTGACAGAAAAAAGAGGAAATGCAGGCTTTGGCTACGATCCTATTTTTCAACCTGACGGATTTTTACAAACTTTTGCCGAAATGAATTTAACCGACAAAAATAAAATCAGTCATCGCGGGCGGGCTGTTGAAAAACTCGTTACATTTTTAAAAAAACAGAATAATTAAAAACAGGTTCCATGTTAAAATATTATCTGCTGATTTTTTCCGTTTTCCTGATTCTTAGCGGAAATGCCCAGCGAAAACAGGGCAGCTGGCAGGATTGTCTTTCGTATTCAGAAGCACAAAAAATAACAGTTGCCCCCGACAAAATTTACTGTGCAACCACCGGTGGATTATTCTTTTTCGATTTGCAGGACAACAGTGTAAATAAAACCTCCGATTTTGTCAGACTTTCAGATTTTGGAATAAAAACCATTGCTTACAACAACACATCCGGTGTTCTGGTAGTTGCATACAACAACAGCAACCTCGACCTGGTTTACGATGGAAGGATAATAAATTTGTCGGACATTAAAAGAAAACAACTTACCGCCGATAAAACCATCAACAACATCAGTTTTATTAACGATGAAGCCTGGTTGTCGTGTGGTTTTGGCATTGTGGTTGTCAACCTTAAAAAACAGGAAATAAAGGATACTTACCTCATTGGAGAAGGTGGTGCTGCTTTGGGTGTAAACGATGTGGAAGCAAACGGTGATTATATTTATGCCGCAACCGACAAGGGAATTCTGAGAGCATTGAAAAACTCGAATTTGCTTGATTATCAGAATTGGATCAGGATTGAAGATATACCAAATTACACTCAAAAATTTAACTTTCTGGCAAATCATGCAGGTAAGCTCATTGCAAATTATACCCCCGATCAGTGGGATAAAGATCAGTTGTATGCTTTCGACGGAAATACATGGGAATCATATTTGCCGCAAATCAGGTATTCGTATGATATTCAGACCAGTGGAAAATATATGGTGGTTTCAAGCAGGGAACAGGTTTTTGTAATCGATGAAAACCACCAGGTTGTGAAAGAGGTGAATAAATACAAATTTGGCAGTGAAAATATTTACCCGATAAATCCGAGGAGTTCAGCGATTTCGGATAATGGTGCTATGTGGATAGCAGATTTCACTAACACTTTGGTAAAAGTTACCGGGGATCAGTATGAACAGGTAAGGCTGAACAGCCCACTCGACAACAGCATATTCTCGTTGAACCAGTCTGGTACAGATTTGTGGGTTGCACCTGGTGGTACGAAAGGTTGGGAACCAGCCCGTTTCCAGCGTTTTGTTAGTAACAAGTGGAATTATTTTACAAAAAGTAATTATCCCGAACTGGATAGTTCTTTCAATATTCTGACAATTGCAGCAGATCCGTCAAATACCAGCCATTTTTTTGCCAGCAGTTGGGGAAACGGTTTGCTGGAGTACAGGAATTACCAGTTTGTTGCACAGTACAATAATAAAAACAGTCCGCTCGAAACTGCCTTACCAGCTCAACCTGATGCACCGTTTGTCAGGATTTATGGAATGGATTTCGATTCTCAGGGAAATTTGTGGGTGTCAAACTCCGAAGTTACACACAACCTGCACCGTTTGTCTCCTGACGGAACCTGGAAATCGTTTACATTGCCCGAAGTGGCAAATAAATACAACGTTGGGCAGGTACTTGTAACCCGGAATGATGACAAGTGGATTGTGGTTCTCAGCGGGCATGATGCTTATGTTGTGGACAAAACCGGTGATAAAATCAAAAGACTCCTGGTGACTTCTTATTTTAACAACGGCGAAAATGAGATTTATAACCGGATGAATGATATTTATTCAATTGCCGAAGATAACGAAGGTGCTGTTTGGATTGGAACTTCAAAAGGAGTGGCAGTGTACAACAGTCCTTCAAGAATCTGGGATTCGGATAATTTTTATGCCATGCAACCCAGTCTTGAGTTAAATGATGGCTTGTATCATCCGTTGCTCGAAAACGAAACCGTTACTGCAATCGCGGTCGATGGTGCAAATCGGAAGTGGCTGGGTACCAGAAACTCGGGAGTTTACCTGGTTTCAGAATCGGGGACAGAGGAACTTCTTCATTTTACTACCAACGACAGCCCTCTTTTTTCAGATAATATCACTTCAATTGCGATAAATCAGAAAAGTGGCGAAGTCTTTTTCGGAACCGAGTTGGGATTGATTTCGTATCAGGGTGAAGCAACTGAAGGACGAACAACATACGACAGTGTTTATGTTTACCCGAACCCGGTGCGCGAAACTTACGATGGTCCGGTCACCATTACCAACCTGATTGAAAACTCTGATGTAAAGATCACCGACATTGCCGGAAATCTTGTGTTCAAAACAACATCCCTTGGCGGTCAGGCAATCTGGGATGGCAGGAATTTAAATGGCAACCGGGTAAAAACAGGTGTTTACCTCGTTTTCTGTAACGACGAAAATGGAGAAGAAACAACCGTAACCAAGCTGCTCTTTATTCATTAGTCCTCTTTGTACTTTAAACGTTGATTTTTGAACTGACACATGCTTGTTTCAACCGAAGGAATAGTGCTGCACTTTATAAAATACGGCGAAAGCAGTGTTATTGCCACTATTTACACACGTGAGTTTGGCAGGCAAAGTTATTTAGTGAATGCTGCACGAAGCCAGAAATCGAAAAATAAAGCCGGTTTATTGCAACCGCTTTATCTTGTCGATCTGGTCGCATACCAGAAGCAAACCCGCGAACTGCACCGGATAAAAGAATTTAAAAGCAACCATGTTTACCAGAATATTCCGTTCGGGATAACAAAATCATCGGTTGTAATTTTTCTTGCCGAAGTTTTGCTCAGGTTTGTAACCGAACAGGAAAGCAACACCGAAATGTATGATTTTATAAAAAATTCGTTGCTTTATTTCGATTTAATGGAAGGTGGTTCAGAGAATTTTCATCTTTGGTTTTTGTTCCGTTTGTCAGAATATCTCGGATTTTTGCCCGATACAAGCCGGGTGGGATTTAAAGGCTGGTTTGATATGAAAAGGGGAGAGATTGTTCATTTTCAGCCATCGCACCCGTTTTATGCCAACAAAGACATTACTCAGCGAATTAAAGAATTGTCGGCTTTAAAAATAAACCAGATCGAAAGCTGGGAAATCAGCCGGAAAGATCGCGATTCCCTTATTTCAGTACTTGTCGATTTTTACAGGCTGCATTTTGATGAGCTCGGAGAAATAAAATCATTAAAAGTACTGCGCGAAGTTTTTTCATGATCACCGGACTTTGGCGAATCGGAAGGGTGAAAAAGAATGTTTATTTACCCTTTTCATCTTCTTTTATAACGATGGCTTCGTAAGTGAAAATATTGGCTTTTTTCCATCCGTTCCAGCCAAGGCCCGCTTTATCGCGCGAACAATGTCCAAGGAATTCTTCAAGTGTCCAGCCTGTTTTTGTCGCCACCTGTGGGAGGAAAGTCCCTGAATAAAAACCATCTTTTATGAATATTCCATGTTTCCCCAATTCAATTTCATCAACCGAATCAATCTTTTTTAAAGGGGAAAGCACTGAAATCTCCAGTTTCATTTTTTCCAGTTCTTCAGGCAGTACAGGTTCAAATCTTCTGTCGTGACAAGCTGAAACTGCCATGTCCTGAACAACCACATTGAGGGTTTTATGCTGTGCAAAACCACCGATGCAACCCCTGAGTTTTCCATCAATATAAACACTTACAAATGCACCAGTAATTTCATTGAGAATCCCTTCTGATCCGGGAGGAATCAGTTCTCCTTTATTTCCGGTTTTTACAAAAGTTGTAATCGATTTTCTTGCCTTTTCAAGCAACTCTTTTTTTTCTGCATCCGTGATTCTGAACAAGTTTTTCTTTTCGTAAACCGCTATCGACCAGTAACCTACCACACGATTTTTACTTCCGTACATTTTTGCATCTCCCGAATTCTGATAAAAAATCTTTTCATATTCATAATTCCTGTCAGTGGTAATATATAAAAGAGTTAGTACCGAAGTCCAGCCACACAACGAAGTTGCAAGGTTACCGACATTCAGTTTTTTGTTTTCCTTTAAAACATTCTGAAGTTTTTCGGGTTGATTGCTGCAGATTGCAGTGGCCGTTAAAATGTCAATTTTATTTGCATCTTCATATTCAGGATAATGCGAAAAATCGGAACTGATGATCCACAGATTTTCATCGGTGAACCATTGTTTCAGTTCTGATGCTAATATTTTGCAGGTTTCAGGATCGTGCGTTCCCAGAATAACCGGAACCAACAGAAAATGATCTCCAAGTTTGTGTTGTAAAAATGGTAATTGCACTTCAAGACTGTGCTCGTCTTCATGTGCATCATCGTGTTCAAAAAACAAATCCGATCGACTTAAAAGTTCTTTGGAAAGCTGCGTATCGACTTTTATTTCTCCAAGCGGAGTTTTGTAATTTCCCGAACAATACACTGCCGCCCCGTTAAATGAATACCGGTGACTTGAAGCCAGCACAAATATCCTTTTGTAATCTGCACCTTCCGGGATCTGGTGAAAAGCCGTCGCTGCCACCTGTCCGCTGAAAACATAACCTGCATGAGGCACAATCAGCGCCTGCGGTTTTTGGTTTCTGATGGGTTCGCGAGTTATTTTTTTTGCTTCTTCAAAAAAATCAATAAGCTGATCTTCAAGAACAAACTTATTTCCGGGGTAAAACTGGCCCGCAAACCGGGCTTCCCGTGTTTTTTTATCCGATGGAGAACTGTTCATTTGATCTGACTGTGATTAAGTGACACCTGTTTTCGTTTAAACCATGTAAATTGACAACGTGTTTTTTATTTACGAAGTTGTCAAAGTTTTGTTGTTGGCGATACTCACGAAGTTGCTCCTTTAAAATCAAAATTCTCTTTTCTGAATCAGGAAAACACTTTAGTTGCGAACAAACGTTTGTGCAAAACTTAAAAGAAAATGTGGTAATTCTGTTTTATGAATTATCTATTTTAGCCGGATAAATCTGTAAAAAATCGATGACATGAAAAGAATAATGTTTTTTGTAATCCTTGTGATTATTAGCCTGGCGGCTTGCAAAACAACTAAAAAGCAGCCGGAAGTACAGTACACTCCTCCATCGGCCCAGCCAAAGGTTTTTACAGTTCCGGAAAATACTGAAACTACAAAACCTGCAGCCACCGATGATAAATCGGTTTCACTCCGCAAGGAATCAGTGACTTTCACCGATGCTGCTGACAAAACAAAAAACGAAGCAAACTCTTATTTCGTGATACTTGGTTCATTCAGCCAGCTTGACAATGCTAAAAACTTTCGCGAAACACTGCTCAACGAAGGATTCTCGCCGATCATCCTTCACAGTGAAACCGGTTACTACAGGGTTTGCGTAAATTCGTATAAAAGCGAGGCTGAGGCACGTTCGAGGGTAAAGGAAATCAGGCAGGCATTCCCGAAATATAATGATCTCTGGCTACTCATCAAACAGTAAAAATTATTCATAAAATATACGAAGCGCCGCCACAAGCGGCGTTTTTCATTTCAAGCAATTAATGTTTGTTAAAATAAATCGCTTTGCTGCTTCATTTCCATATTTTGAACAAATCGGTGTTACATTTGTAATCTTTTTTATGAAGTTCAAACCAATTTCTAAAAATCAGGAATGACAGCGAAAAAGCAACGATTACTCGATCAGCGTTATTTGAAAATGGCGGAAATCTGGTCACAGAATTCATACTGCAAAAGGCGAAAGGTCGGTGCTCTTCTGGTAAAAGACAAAATGATCATTTCGGATGGTTATAATGGAACACCATCGGGATTTGAAAACGAATGCGAAGATGAAAATAATCAGACCAAATCGTACGTTTTACATGCCGAGGCGAATGCCATTACAAAGGTGGCAAAGTCGGGAAACAACAGTCTTGGAGCCACGCTTTATGTTACATCGTCGCCTTGTCTCGAATGTTCGAAACTGATAATTCAGGCTGGCATTAAAAGAGTGGTTTTTACTGAAAGTTACAGGCTCGAAGATGGAATTAATCTGTTAAAACGTGCCAATATTGAGGTTGAACAGGTAGAGCCCGGCGACATTTAAATAATTTGAGATGAATAAAAAAATAACTTTACTGATTCCGCTGCTGATTGCAGTTTCGGTTGCATCCGGGATATTGATCGGAAATTTACTTAATCGAAACAGTCAGATTGTTTTTACAGGTTTAAATGGCGGCCACACAAATAAGATTTCCGAGATTCTTGCATATATTTCTGATGGATATGTTGACAGTGTAAATACTTCAGCCATTGTTGAAAAAACAATTCCGGAGATATTGAAGAATCTTGATCCGCACACCTCATATATTCCAATCAGCGACATGCAGGAAGTGAAGGAAGAAATGACAGGGAAGTTTTCCGGAATCGGAGTTCAGTTTTCGATAATGGAAGATACAGTCAGGGTGGTTGAAGTTATTTCGGGTGGCCCGTCGAGCAAAGTCGGGGTGATGCCGGGTGATTGCATTATCAGGGTTAACGATTCAATCATTGCAGGGAAAAATGTGGCAAACGCCACTGTTTTAAATCTTTTGCGTGGTGAAAAAGATACGAAGGTAACAATTGGCGTGCTCAGAAAAGGAATTCACAATTTGCTCGAATTTGAGATCACGCGGGGCGATATTCCCATTTACAGCGTCGATGTTTCGTACATGATCGACAATGAAACAGGTTTTATCAAAATCAGCCGTTTTGCAAATAAAACCTACAACGAATTTATGAATGGCATGGAAAAATTAACCAACCTGGGAGCAGGAAAAGTGATCATTGATTTAAGACAAAATCCGGGTGGTTCGCTTTCTACCGTATTGCAGATGGTTGACGAATTTCTTGAGAAGGGCGAGCCGATTTTATATACCGAAGGTGCGCATCAGCCACGTAAAACTTACAATGCTTCAGGCAATAACAAGTGGGAAAAAATTAAGGTGTATGTACTGATCGATGAATTTTCGGCATCGGCAAGTGAAATTTTTGCAGGCGCAATGCAGGATAACGACCGGGGAATAATAATTGGCAGGAGGTCGTTTGGGAAAGGATTGGTACAAGAACAAATTCCTTTAGAAGACGGATCGGCTTTGCGTTTGACGGTAGCCCGTTTTTACACACCCAGCGGAAGATGTATTCAAAGCTCGTACAAAGACGGAAATGAGCAGTATTACAATCATATTTACGAACGTTTTCACAGCATGGAACAGTTAGTTGCCGACAGTGTTCATTTTGCCGATTCTTTAAAATATACAACCAAAGGCGGAAGAATTGTTTATGGGGGCGGCGGTATTATGCCCGACTTTTTTGTTCCGGTCGATACCTCAGGCAATTCGGAATATTATAACAATATTTACCGGAAAGGCCTGATTTATACATTTGCCTATAATTTTACGGACAAACACAGGCAGGAACTCTCAAAACTGACCAACGCTGCAGAAATTGAAAATTACCTCGATAACACAAATTATCTTGATGAATTTGTAAATTACGCTGTGCAGAAGGGACTCCCGAAAGATAATGCCGGATTGAAAACTTCAGGATTAATAATCAGAACTCAGCTGAAAGCATATATAGCCCGAAACATCATTGGCGAAGAAGGATTTTACCCGATTATTCAGAAAATTGACAATACACTGAAAAAAGCCATTGAAATTTCCAGACAAAATTTCCTGGTTGAGAATATTCAGGGGACCAATACTGTTTTGGACAGTATTTCTGATAATTATGGAATAAATAACGGGAAATGAGTTATTTCGAAATTTCAAGCATCCGCTGAATTGGAATCCGTGCTTTTTTAATTACATCTTCCGGCAGAATGATTTCCGGCAGTTCGTGTTTCAGACAAATATAAAGTTTCTGCATGCTGTTCAGCTTCATATACGAACAATTGTTACATCCGCAGGTTGAATCGATTGACGGGGCAGGAATAAAAATCTTTTTAGGGCAGCATTTTACCATCTGGTGTAAAATTCCGCTTTCGGTGGCAACAATGAATTTTTTTGCTTCACTCTTCTGAACATAATTCAGCAAAGCAGTTGTCGATCCGATATATTTTGCCAGCAGAAGAACCGGTTTCTCGCATTCGGGGTGAGCGATGAATTCAGCATCGCGATGAGATTCCATCAATTCAATAATCTTTTCTACCGAATATTTTTCGTGTACCATGCAGGCGCCATCCCACAAAATCATTTCGCGTCCGGTAATGCTGTTGATGTAATTCCCGAGGTTTTTATCGGGGGCAAAAATCAGCGGCTGGTCTTTCGGAAAACTTTCAACTATTTTTACAGCGTTGGCCGAAGTACAGATTACATCAGTCATTGTTTTCAGTTCGGCGGTGCAGTTGATGTACGAAATCACTTTATGACCGGGGTGTTGTGCTTTAAAGGCGGCAAATTTATCTGCCGGCGCCGAATCGGCTAAGGAACAACCGGCTTTAAGGTCGGGAAGGATAACTTTTTTCGAAGGATTGATGATTTTGGCAGTTTCGGCCATAAAATGAACACCCACAAATACAATAATATCCGCTTTGGTTTCGGCGGCAGCCTGCGAAAGACCAAGGCTGTCGCCAACATAATCGGCAATGTCCTGCAATTCGCCATCAACATAATAATGACTTAAAATAACTGCATTTTTTTCTTTTTTCAGGCGGGTGATTTCTTCAGCCAGTCTTAATTTCTGATCAATGGGTTCGTCAATAAAACCAATCTCTGCAAGCTTTCTCTCAATTTGTAACTTTTCCATTTTCTTAATTTTCCTGATTTCAGGATTGATACAAGACGGCAAAATTAGAAATTCATTTTCAAAAAAAAGTCGATTTTGTCTGAATTGTTAACCGGGAATGGTTTCAACGAAACAGTTAATCCGAAAAAGCTGGAGATAGACATGCTGTTTTTAATCAAATGCATTTTATTCTGTTTTGCTGATTTCATTTTATTCACATTTATTGTTCATAACCATAAATAAATCGATTAAAATATAGAAAATCAATTATTTATATATTGACTTTATGTTGATATTTTTATTGATGAGCATAATAAAAGTCCTTATTTTTTATTTTTTGAAAAAGTATTTTTATTGATCTTTTCAATTGAAATAATTTCAAAATATCACATTGATTTTGTTAAATATATTGCATGATACTAACTAAAATAAGTTACTCATAATTTAATAATCCTTTAACAGGGATTTTTATTGTTAAAAAGACTAACATTTAAATTTGCATCTAATTTTAAAATTAACATCTATGATGAAAACTAAGAAAATTTTACTGTCATTTTTAATGGTTTTCCTTACCGGAATAACCGTTTTTTCGCAAGTAACGACCTCGGGAATAAGCGGTGTTGTAAGCACTGAGCAAGGTGAACTTCTTCCTGGGGCCACTGTTTTGGCAACTCATGTTCCCTCCGGAACGCAGTATGGCACAATTACAAACTCGGAAGGGAGGTTCGCCTTGCAGGGAATGAGACCCGGCGGGCCTTACAAAGTCGATATTTCGTTTGTAGGATATGCAACTTCAACTGTTACCGATTTGAATCTCGCACTGGGAGACAATTTAACGTTAAATACAACATTAAAATCTACTGAAGTTGCACTGGGGGAGGTGATGATTACGGCTGCCAAAGCTGTTGAAAAGACTGGTACCAAAACCAATATCACTTCGCGCCAGATTGAAGCTTTACCCACGATTTCGCGGAGCATCAACGATTTTACCCGTCTTTCTCCTTACTCAGGAGGTGGAAACAGCTTTGCCGGAAGGGATGGACGATACAATAATATTACCATCGACGGTGCGGCATTTAACAACAATTTCGGATTAAGTTCGAAAAACCTTCCCGGAGGCGATGCAGAACCAATTTCGCTCGATGCAATTAATGAAATCTCTGTTAATGTTACTCCTTTCGATATCCGTGTTTCGAATTTTACCGGTGCAAGTATTAATGCCGTTACAAAAAGTGGAGATAACCAGTTTAAGGTTTCGGCTTATACATTCCAGCGCCCGAAAAGCTTTACCGGTGATAAAGTGGGCGAAAACACAGTGCCAAACGCAAACACGCGTTCGCAATCTACTTACGGAATCAGTATTGGCGCCCCGATTATCAAGAATAAACTCTTCATTTTTGTAAATGGCGAAATTGAAAAACAGGAATTTCCCGGAATTGAATGGAGCGCAAGCAAAACAGACGGTTCTGATGCCAGCGCTGAGAAAAAGATTTCGAGAACCACAACCGCCGATATGAAAACCATCAGCGAATTCCTGATGAGCAATTATAATTACGATGTAGGCGCATACGAGGATTTCGGAAGCTTTGCAAGCCAGAACTACAAAATATTGGGGCGTTTGGACTGGAATATCAGCGATAATCACAAACTGACTATTCGGTACAACGATGTAAAATCAACCAACGATCAGCAGGTAAATTCAAACAGCGCACCAAACCCAAGAGGCTCAGCCCGTATTGGACTGAAATCCATGTCATTTAATAATGCAAATTATAACTTTACCAATTACGTGCGTTCGATAACCGGCGAATTAAACAGTAAATTCAGCGATATCATTTCAAATAAATTCCTGGCAAGTTACACTCATATCCAGGATACACGCGGAAGTAACAGCAATCTTTTCCCGTTTGTCGATATCTACAAGGATGGCGATCAATACATGAGTTTCGGATACGAGTTGTTTACTTACCACAACGATGTTGTAAACAACACTCTGAATTTTACCGATAACGTAACTTTCAATCTCGGCAAACATATTGTAACAGGAGGTATTTCGTTCGACCGTCTTTATTTCCTGAACTCTTATCTCCGTTATGCCTTAAGTTACTATCGTTATGCATCGATGGCCGATTTTATGCAGGACAAAGCTCCGACTGCTTTCGGTTTAACTTACGGATATAATAATATTGAAGCTCCCGGAGCCGAGCTTACATTTGGTAAAGGAGCAGTTTATGTTCAGGACGAATTTACCGTTACCGAAAACATCATTCTTTCAGGCGGGATAAGGATTGAAAGACCATTCTATTTCGATGATCTGGCAGGCAACCAGGCCATTCTCAATCTGACTTTTGCCGATGGTAAGAAAATTGACGTATCAAAATGGCCGGAGCCAAAATTAGATCTTCAGCCACGTTTCGGATTTAAATGGGACATTAAAGGAGATAATTCAATGATCCTGCGCGGCGGTACAGGATTCTTTTCAGGATTTGTTCCATTTGTATGGTACACCAACCAGCCGACAAACTCTGGTGTAATTCAGAATACAGTGGAAATTACAAGTGCTGCAACACTGGCAGGTTTCAAGTTCGAAGAGAATTACAAAACCCAGATGGCGAATCATACAGATCTGTTTCCAAGTAAACCGGCTGAAAAAGCCCCGGGAACAATCAATGTTGTTTCACCCGATTTCAGGCTTCCAAAAGTGTGGAGATCTACAATTGGCTACGACGTTGATATCCCCTGGAACATGACATTAACTTTAGAAGGAATGTATTCACAGGATTATCAGGCTGTAAAACAAAATAATATCAATGAACCCAACCCGCTTGGAAATTTCTCAGGAAGCGATAACCGCAGTTCATGGTACAGTAACATTCCTGCTACGGGATATATGGCTTATTCATCGGCTAAAAAGGTAAACCGTATAAACAGCGGTGTATCAAATGCTATGGTTCTGGAAAATACCTCAGAAGGCTATCAGTATTCACTTATGGCACAGATCACCAAAAAATTCACCAAAGGTTTGATGGGATCTTTTGCTTACACCTACACTATGGGAAAAGACGTGACAACCAACCCGGGTTCTTCTGCTAACTCCGCATGGTCGAGCAATACAGCGGTAAACAGTCTTAACGATCCCGGACTCAGCTATTCAGGATTTACAGTGCCACACCGTCTGGTTGGTTCATTGTCGTACCGGATTGAATACATTAATCATCTTGCTTCAACATTCTCGTTGTACTATTCGGGTTACAACCAGGGTCGCATGTCGTACACATATTCAAACGATATGAATGGGGATGGAAATACTTCGGACCTGATGTACATTCCGAAAGACAAGAATGATATTAAATTTGTTGATGTTGTGGCAAACGGCGCAACTACAATTACTGCCCAGCAGCAGCTGGATGCTTTCTGGAGTTTTGTTGAAGGAGATTCGTACCTCAGCGCCAATAAAGGAAAATATGCTGAACGCTTTGGCAAAATTGAACCCTGGTACAACAGATTCGATTTCAAATTTGCACAGGAAATATTTACAAATATTGGCGAATCGAGAAGAGGGACCCTTGAAGTTACATTCGATATTCTGAATGTTGGTAACCTGCTAAAAAGCAGCTGGGGTGTTTATAAGAATTTTGGAATTACAAACGGTTACGACAATATTCAACTGTTGAAAACTGCCGGATTCCAGGACAAAGCCGCTGTTTACCAGCTAAATGCTGCCAGTATCGATGCTTTCAATCAGAATGCCAGATTTGTTGATAATGTAAGTACAGGTTCAACCTGGGGTATGTTAATGGGGATTAAATTTAAGTTCTGATTTCAATAATCAATTAAAAAAAGGCTGTTCGTAATCGGGCAGCTTTTTTTTGCGC
>JBBIPU010000057.1:0-23674 GCA_037442685.1 Draconibacterium sp.
TGATATTTGAACATCTGATTCTCCTCGTACCTCGTGCCAATGACAGATTCTTTTTTCTTGTCATTTCGACGAGGAACGAGAAGAAATCTCAACTTAATAAACAGATTTCTCACCTTTGTGCCTCAGGTTCGAAATGACAGCTATGTTGTATTTGTTATTCACTCATTTATGAATGGTTATTTTATTGGCAGTTGTAAAATCAGCCTGGCTCATACCAGAATCCCTCCACTGTGAAACCATCTCAAGTATCTGGGTAATTCTTTCTTCTTTACTCATGTTGTTTTTTACCCGAAAAATGCAGCTTTTTATCTCAACCTTAAAAGATGCTTTTGGCTGGACGGATACAATTGTAGTACGACATCAGCAATAAAAAGCACAGACCAACAGGAAAAAACAGAGGCTGTCCGGAAAAATGACCAGACAGCCTCATGATTTACGCAAAACTAACTAAACTAAGGAGCTAAAAGCTTTATTTGTATAATCCCGGAATCAGTAGCTCCGGAAAATACTACAGTTATAGCATCACCTACACTTATCAGATGTGCTTCTGCTAAGGTATAAGTTACTGATGTTTTAAAATCACTCCCAACCGTAATGCTTTTTTCGCTACCTTCTATCGGCAGAAGTTGTTTAGCGCCAGACGGATTCCAACTGGGTACCTGCTGTTGTAAAACAGTAGCCTTCATAACATCTCCTGATTTTGCATTTGGAAAATAGCAATTAATGGTGAATGAAGTTTGTCCAACTTTAACCGGATCGCAGGTTACCTTCGAAATCTGGGTGATATAAACATTCCCGTTTTCATCATAAGGAATATCGTAATAAGGTTGACCCGTACAACCTATCATTAACGCTATTACAGCAATGAATGATAGTTTTATAATAATGTTTGCTTTCATTTTTTCTTAATTAAATAATTTTAAAATGCATTACTTTTTTGTTTGTGTAGGCAAATATCCACTATTTTGTTGCATTAACCCGTTTCTGGCAATTTCATTACCAGGAATAGGTGATAATAAATGCATTGGAGCAAAAGCAAAGTTGAAAATTGCAGGCTGATGACCAATGAAATTCTGGATAGCAAAAATTTCGCCATTGCCATATACAAGGCATTTTCTTGTACGACGCTGATCCCACAGCATTTTATTTTCAAATATCAGCTCATATGCTCTTTCGGCTAAGATTTCTTTCAGACCTACCTGACTTGCCGTGTACGGGGCAAGTAATGCTCTGGCCCTGACTTCGTTAATTCCTTTTACGATATCGTTGTCAGATACCGACTGGCCTAATTGCCTTAACGCCCAGTTTACTTCAGTAAGGTTAAGTAATATCTCGGCATACCTGTAATGTGTCCAGTTCAGACCGGAACCATCTGTCGATTTAACTGAAGCAGCAACGTATTGTTTATAAAGATGTGGAACATCAAATCGTACTGTATCTTTTACATTGGAATATTTGGTATCCCATGTGAAGAAGAACTGACGTTCCTTTTTCCGCAAGTCATTATCAGAATAAGATTTATAATATCCTACCCATGGAGTAAATGTACCGTTTTCTTCTTTTGGCGAAATTGCACTTAGCAAAGGAAGAGATGGTTGTATAACACCATTACCCCTGAGGGCCTTATCATATTGGACCTGGAATATTGCTTCACCTTTATTGTTCATAGCAGGGTCGCGCAAATTATCATAGGTCCCCAAAGTATAAACATTATTATACAAAGCGTTAAGTTGTGCCTGTGCCTTTTTTAAGAATTCAACACCACTTGCAACGGGATAGGTCTGCGCTGACCAGGATGCTGTACCGCACCAGTCTTTATCCGGGCTGGTAGCCACTTCCTGGTAAGGATAACCGGCAACGGTCATATACACATCTGCCAGTATTGCACGGGCTACATCCTGTGTTACGCGGCCTGTTGTGGATCTGCCTGCCGGAAGATTGGCAACAGCAAATTCAAGGTCAGGAATAATAACTTCATCGTAGATTTTTTTCAGACTGGAACGGGGCATCTCTGTTGCCCAAACATCTGTTATTGGTGCTGTTACAAGAACAGCATCACCCCAGTAGCGTACAATACAGAAATAATAGAATGCCCTTAAAGTACGTACTTCCCCTAATGCTTTATTAAGGTCTGTCTCACTCATATTAATCAATGGAAGTTGTTGGATAGAGAGGTTACAGTCTTGTACCCCTGAATACCAATATAACCACGGATTATTGTAATCGTCGAGTAAACTACCTGTTACCTGATTGGTAGCAAATTTATTGAACTGAACGTGTGGCTCATCTGTGTAAGCCCCGCCAGTGGGGTACTCAATTGTAGAGGGAATATTATTTCCCCAGTCTCCCGCACCACTGGTCCAATCTTGCAATCGCCGATAAGGACCAACAGTGAAAGGTTCTTTGTATTCGATACTTGTCAGATCTGCTGCAGTGGTTAGCGTAGTTGTAGGCACTTCTTTCAGAAAGTCTGTGCAACCACTAATCGCTATCAGGAATATCACCAAAAGCGATATATTGTTTATTAATTTGTATTTCATAATTAAATAGTTTTAAAATTAG
Source organism: Draconibacterium sp. (assembly GCA_037442685.1). Classification (GTDB taxonomy): domain Bacteria; phylum Bacteroidota; class Bacteroidia; order Bacteroidales; family Prolixibacteraceae; genus Draconibacterium. Next base: position 2,563 of record JBBIPU010000057.1, read on the forward strand.
AAACTAACATTAACACCCAAGCTGAAGGTTGAAGGAACCGGATGCATGTATTTATCAATATTCGGTACCCTGGTATTAATTTGCTGTATAGAACTACCTTCAGTATCATAACCTGGAAGTTCAACTGCGGTCCACAAGAAGAAATTATCTGCAGTGGCATACACCCTCAATCTGTCAATACCACCAAGGTTTCCTTTGAAAGTATAACCTACGGAAGCCGTCTGCCCCCTGATGTAGGCAGCATTCCAGATCATATGGGTGTCAGGATAAGAGTCGTAGCGAGCACCGGCATTACCGGCACGAACCTGGGCAATCATTGTTTCCTGATGATCAGGACGCCATCCGTCCAAAACTGTGTTCATCATACCATTTACAAACTGGCGGTCTTCTGCAGACTCATGCACGATCGCTTTGTCAACTCCACCAACAAACTGAAAGTCGATACTTGCATCAAAGTTTTTATAAGTAAATGTGTTATTAAATCCACCGTAGAATTTCGGATATGCGTGACCAATCACATCACCGTCAGTCAGCAGCTCAATTTTACCGTCATTGTTTGTGTCCTCAAATTTCAGGTCTCCCGGTACTCTTCCATAACGCGCTGCCTCCACTGCTTCCTGTGTACCCCAGGTTCCCATTCTGTTCAATCCAAAGAATGATCCGATTGGTTCTCCAACTCTAAAAACGCTGGTTCCGTTACCTGCTCCGGTTGATACATAAATGTCGGCACCGGTAGGGCCAAGTTCCGTAATCTCATTTTTATTGGATGTTATTGTAAAGTTAGATTCCCAGGTAAAGTCTTTTCTATCGAAATTGAGTGTGTTCAATGTGAATTCGATACCTGTATTTTTAACCGAACCATAGTTTACCCAGGCACTACCAGTTGTAGTTGATTGAGGTAATGGAAGATTGAATAACATGTCGTCTGTCATTTTATAATACACATCCACAGTTAAGTTGATCCTGCTTTCTATCAGGCCAAGATCTATCCCGGCATCGTACTGTGTGGTTGTTTCCCATTTCAGGTTATCGTTACCGGTAGAGCCTGGGTAAAGGCCTGCACTGTAGCCACCTGCAAATAATACATTGGCAGGACTAATATAAGTTTGTGTTATAAAATTACCAACTTCCTGGTTACCGGTTTGTCCGGCACTTAAACGGAGTTTAAGGTTAGATATGGTTTTGCTGTCGGCCATAAAACCTTCCTGAGAGATTCTCCATGCTGCACCAACCGATGGGAAAAATGCATATTTGTTGTTGGTCCCGAATTTTGATGAACCATCAAAACGCCCGGTTGCTGTTAACATGTATTTGCCCAGGTAGCTATAGGTAGCACGGGCAAAATAAGAGTTTAACGCACCCCTGGAATTGCTGGAGCCTACTGTAGGTGGATTACTGCCAGCTCCCAAATTGTTCCACTGATAAAAATTTGAAGAGAATTTGTTTCCAGTTGCAGTTACATAGTCATATGTATTTTCAGACCATGATAGCCCGATTAAACCGGTTACCTGATGATCACCTATTGTTTTATTATAATTGAAATAGTTTTCGGATTGCCAATATTGCCATAATTCATGGTAGCCATTTGCTTGTCCGGCATTTCTGCCCTGATACAATCCGGTATACCATCTGCTCGTCATATTCCTGTTATCTACAGAGAAATTTGTTCTGAAAGTCAGGTCCGGTGTAATTTGTGCTGTTAGTTCCAATGCTCCGGTAAATTCATCTTGCAAGTAATAGCCCTCGTCCTGATCCAGCATGAAAGTTGAACCTGGCCGGTTCTCACCAACATTAAAGTCCCTGGCAATAGGCCATGTCCCCGCGTAAGCTCCATATATTGCTGGATCATTAGGATACCGATATGCTGGCAGAATAGCGAAATATTCTGAGGTATTTCTCATAATATCACTACTCATCCGGTCGTTTTTACTTTTTGCATAGGCTATGTTAGCACTCATTTTGAGCCATTTTGCAAGTTCTACGTCCATGGTCGCTCTTACATTCCAACGGTTGTTGTATGATTCTTTCAAGAGTCCTTCCACATTGTTTTGACCTACAGTTAAAGAGTATCTTCCTTTTTCCGTTCCGCCGCTTACTTCAAAATGGTTTTGAAACGAAAAAGCGTTTCTGAAAACTTCATCTTCCAACAATGTGTTAAATCTTGGTTTATAATATTTACCATCGTTACCTATAAAATTAAGACCGGGTAAATACGAGTCCTTTGCTACCTGTTCAAACAACCATGGCATCTCTGACCATGAATTCCCTGCAGCATTTGGGCCACGAAAATCTTTTGTTGTTACAAGGTTTCCATACTTAGGTGTGTTGTTAAATGCCTGTTCATAAAGGTACATAAACTGGTCGGCATTTACTGCGTCGTTTCTTCTTGTCTTAATACCAACTGAAGCTGCACCATTATAGTTGACTTTTACATCGCCTGCAGCTCCACGCTTGGTTGTTATTATAATAACACCGTTTGCTCCACGTGTACCGTAGATAGCAGTAGCCGACGCATCTTTTAAAATATCCATTGATGCAATATCCTGAGGATCGAGGTTTTGTAAGGCATTGAGCACACCAACAATTCCATCCACAACAAACAGCGGATCTGAACTTGTATTAATGGAGTTTGTACCCCTGATTCGAATTTGAGGCCTGCCGCCCGGATCACCGGCAGCTTGCCTGATTACCTGAACACCTGCGACTTTGTTCTGAAGTGCCTGTCCAACGTTTACGACTGGCCTGTCAACCAGTTTTTCGGGTGTTACACTTGCAACAGAACCAGTAACGTCACTCTTTTTCATCGTACCATAACCAACTGCCACAACTTCTTCGATTCCAATGTAATCTGCCAACAATGTTACATTGATGCTGGTTTGACCATTGACAGGAATTTCCTGACTAACCATACCTACAAATGAGATAATCAGGACTGGCGAATTTCCCTGTAATCGAATACTGAAATTTCCATCAGTATCAGAAACAACCCCATTATTAGTTCCCTTTTCAATAATAGTGGCACCGGGAATTGCTACTCCTTTTGAATCAGTTATTTTACCAGTAACATTTTGTTGATACACACCTGGATTTTCTCCCACATTTGGTGTGTTTCCAATTTTTTCATCGGGATAGGCGTTAACCCCCGAAACCTGCATAAAAGCCATAAGCATGAAAAGAATAGAAAGTTGCCTTCTGATAAAAGGAAAGCTTAACTCATTCTTTTGTCGAAAAATCATGATAAGTCTTTTTTTCATAATAAAGTTTAATTAATGTTCTTTAATTTAAATAATAGTTTTAGAGCAGAAACGGCAAATGAAAATCTATTTCCGTCTCGAATGAATTTAATGGTTAATTCATAGGCAATAAGTTTTAATGTTCGTCATTGTGTTTGTTTATTTTATAATATTCTTTCTTTTTTCTCAATTTTGATTTCTATAATAAAACGGCTAATGTTTTAGCTGTTGTGATTTTTTTAAACTGAATCTAAAAACCGTCCGATAATCAGACGGTTTTAATCAAATTAAATAACTAAGTCTATGGTTCACGGATAGTTCAATAATTTTACAATCAGTGTAACCGTGAAAAACTTGCGAATTCAATCTTTAATTGTACCTGTCACATCTTAGCATCATTTAATATAACCATAAAACTTAATCCGGATTTAATGCTTAATGGAGTACTATAATAAACAGCAATTTTATAATAGATTCAGGCTATTAAAATTCTTCAATGAACATTTGTTAAATTTCGTTTAAATAAGTTATTGAAACTTATGGAATATTGCAAAAATCACACTAAATATTAACCAAACTGACGAGTTAAATCATGAACCAGGTTATGTTCAATCAATATATTTTCAGATAGGAAAAATCAGGAAAGTCAATCAGTGTAAACGGTTTCGCAACTATATCCTTAACCCAACTTTAAATAAAAGAAGGTGTTTTTGTCTTATTGTTTAATTTTTTGAGGGAAATTGATTTTATGTTTTTTCACGAATGGTAAATTATAAAGTGATCAATCGATATCCGGACTTTTTATAATTTATTTCTTTAGTTTTAGATATGATATAAAACTAATGTATTTATGCGAGCTTTTGTTGATTCCCCGAAAGAAGGATTTTCACTTATATAAAACAATAATTGTAACGAAATAAAAAAAGCCGCTGTTGGTCAACTGACGGACAGCGGCTGTGAATATAATTGCGGTTTTTTTATTCCTCAACTTTCGAAAAATCCATGGCAGCCATTCGTTTGTACGAATCGTAACGCCATTTTGCGTTTTCCTGTGCCGACTGGAATAGTTCGTCGGCAATAGCCGGGAACGATTTTTTCAGCGAAGTATAACGGACCTCACCATTCAGGAATTCCTGGAACTTGCTCCAATCCGGTTCTTTTGAATCAAGCTGGAACGGATTTTTGCCTTCATTTTCGAGTAAAGGATTGTAGCGGTACAACGACCAGTAACCGGCTTCAACAGCTTTTTTCTCTTCTTCCTGGCTTTTACCCATGCTGGCGCGTAATCCATGGTTAATACATGGCGAGTAAGCAATGATAAGCGATGGTCCCGGGTATGCTTCGGCTTCTTTTAATGCTTTCAGGTATTGTGACTGATTTGCCCCCATTGCAACCTGTGCAACATAAACATAACCGTAAGAAATCATCATGGCTCCAAGATCTTTTTTGCGGATTCGCTTTCCGGCAGCAGCAAATTTGGCAACTGCACCAACCGGCGTTGATTTTGATGATTGTCCGCCGGTATTCGAATAAACTTCAGTATCCAAAACAAGCACATTAATATCCTGACCGCTGGCCATAACATGATCCAGACCACCGTAACCAATATCGTAAGCCCATCCGTCACCACCAAATACCCAGATCGATTTTTTAACCAGGTACTGGGAAAGTTTCGCAATTTCTTTGGCATAACTGCTTTCACTTCCTGCAATAGCCGCCCTGACTTTTGCTGAGGCCACAATCGATTTATTTGCATCATTCTTATTTGCAAGCCATTCAGCAAATGCTTCTTTCATTGAATCGCTGATTCCGTTGCCCAGCGCTTCTTCCATGATTACCGAAATCCGATCCCGCTGAGCCTGAACTCCTTCTGCAAAACCAAACCCATATTCAGCATTGTCTTCGAACAACGAATTTGCCCAGGCTGGTCCGTGACCGGATTCTTTGTGCTTACAATAGGGTGTGGCCGGCGCTGATCCTCCGTAAATCGATGAACATCCTGTTGCATTGGCAACCATCATCCTTTCGCCATAAAGCTGGGTGATCAGTTTTACATACGGTGTTTCACCGCAACCGGCACAAGCTCCAGAGAATTCGAACAGTGGCTGTGCAAATTGTGAGTTTTTAACCGACTGGAATTTATCAACAACTTTTTCTTTAACAGTGACCTTTTTGTCCATGTAGTTCCAGCGTTCGATTTCGGCCTGTTGTGTTCCCAGCGGCTTCATAACAAGCGCTTTAGTTTTGGCCGGACAAACATCGGCACAGTTGCCGCAACCTGTACAGTCGAGAACACTAACCTGGATGCGGAAATTCAAACCGCCAAATGTTTTTGATGGTGTAGCCACGCGTACTTCGGTTCCTGCAGGCGCACCTGCAACTTCTTCCTCATTCAGAAGGAAAGGACGGATAGCAGCGTGAGGACAAACATAAGCACACTGGTTACATTGGATACAATTTTCAGCCTGCCATTCGGGAACATTTACGGCAATACCTCGTTTTTCGTATGCTGCGGTTCCCATTTCGAACGTTCCGTCTTCATAACCTTTAAAAGTGGAAACCGGAAGATCGTCACCCCGCTGGCCGTTAATAACATCAACCATCCCGGTAATGTAAGCAGGACGGTCTTCATCTGCATTTGTTCCCTTTACAACAATATCTTTCCATTCTTTCGGAACTTCAACTTTTGTAATATTTTTACCTCCTGCATCTACTGCAGCGAAGTTCATATTCACGATCTGTTCACCTTTTTTTCCATACGTTTTTACAATGGCTTTTTTCATTTCGTCAACTGCAATCGAATATGGAATCACCTCTGTGATTTTAAAAAATGCCGATTGCATAATTGTATTGGTGCGCGTTCCCAGTCCTAAATCTTCTCCGAGCCGGGTGCCATTGATGATGTAAAATTTAATTTCATTTTCGGCAAGGTACTTTTTCATTTGGGCAGGAAGCTGATTTTTGGTTTCCTCTTCATCCCAGATCGAATTTAAAAGAAATGAACCGCCTTTTTTCAGCCCTTTCAAAACATCATATAAATGAATATAAGCCGGCACGTGACAAGCCACAAAATCGGGAGTAGTTACAAGGTAAGTCGAACGAATCTGTTTGTCTCCAAAACGAAGATGTGAGCAGGTGAAACCACCTGATTTTTTTGAATCGTACTGGAAATAACCCTGGCAATATTTATTGGTGGCATCGCCAATGATTTTAATCGAGTTTTTATTTGCACCAACAGTTCCATCAGAACCCAGTCCGTAGAATTTAGCCTGGTATGTTCCTTTTGGTGTCATGTCGATTTCAGATTTTAACGGGAGCGATTTAAAGGTGATATCATCAACAATACCGATGGTGAAATCGCTTTTTGGCTCATTCATTTCGAGATTTTCGTAAACCGAAAGAATTTGCGAAGGAGTTGTGTCCTTCGAACCTAATCCGTAACGGCCTCCAACAACGATCGGGGCATCTTTCTTACCATAGAAATGAGAACGGATATCAAGATAAAGAGGTTCACCTGCTGCTCCCGGTTCTTTTGCACGATCGAGAACAGCAATTCTTTTCACTGATTTCGGTAGAGCCTCAGCAAAATGTTTAGCCGAGAAAGGTCGGAAAAGATGTACAGAAATCAATCCTACTTTTTTGCCTTGTGCAGTGAGATAATCAATGGTTTCGCGAATAGTTTCAGTTGCCGAACCCATTGCAATAATAATATTTTCTGCTTCCGGATCGCCGTAATAACTGAACGGGCGGTATTTCCTGCCTGTTAACTTGCTGATTTCATCCATGTAACCGGCAACAATATCAGGAACTGCATCATAAAAACGGTTCGATGCTTCTTTTGCCTGGAAGAAAATGTCAGGATTCTGAGCTGTACCGCGTGTTACAGGATTTTCAGGATTTAAAGCACGTTTGCGGAACTCAAGCAGAGCTTCCTGATCAATCAACGGGATCATGTCTTCCATTTCAATGGCCTCAATTTTCTGCACTTCGTGCGAAGTTCTGAACCCATCGAAGAAAGCAAGGAAAGGAACCCTTGATTTAATTGTGGCAAGATGTGCAACACCGGCCAGGTCCATTTCTTCCTGAACCGAACCGGCAGCAGTCATGGCAAAACCGGTCTGGCGGGCTGCATAAATATCGCTGTGGTCGCCAAAAATCGAAAGCGCGTGGCCGGCAATGGTGCGGGCGCTCACATGAAAAACTGTTGGCAATAATTCGCCTGCAATTTTGTACATATTCGGGATCATGAGCAATAATCCCTGTGAAGCTGTATAAGTTGAGGTCAGTGCTCCCGACTGCAAAGCACCGTGAACCGCACCTGCTGCTCCTCCTTCGCTTTGCATTTCGGCTAAACGGACAGGACGCCCAAACATATTCTTTTTTCCAAACGCGGCCCACTCATCCACATATTCTGCCATCGTGGAAGAAGGTGTGATAGGATAAATACAGGCTACTTCACTAAACATGTAACTCATGTATGCTGCTGCATAATTTCCGTCGCATGTTATAAATTTTTTCTGTTTTGTCATTTTTAATTGATATTAATTGATACTTGATACTTGACTTGATTCAGGATTTTAGACATCTGATAACTGATAATAAGATTCTGGTTCTGAAACTATGTTTATGTTGTGTTTTATTTGAACTGCATTTATAAAGTTGTTTAATTTTCTTCCCAGAATTTCCAATTGTTCATATAATTCATCAAAAAGTAGTTTGTTTGTTAATGATTCTGTATTGTATAAATTCTCAAGATGGTCAATTGTTTCATCGTTGGATGCCAACCCATTAATGAGAAATCGTAAAAAATCCTGTTTATATGCTCTTCTGCCGAATCCCTCAACAATCAGCGATTTTACCAATTTCGATGAACGTCTTATCTGGCTGCCTTCTTCATACATCTCGAATGCGGGAAGTTCAACCAATTTCATCTTATGAATTTTAATGACCAGTTCATTCGCAATCTGCCATATTTCCAGTTTCTTATAAGACATTTTTTTTAATTGTTTTTATTTTTCCAGTAACCGGTTCCGAAGTTTCGGGACAGTATCCAGTATCTAACATCCATTATCCAACATCCAATATCCAATATCCAGAATCTAATACAGGAAACCAAAAAGCCACAACGGAATTTTATTTCCTTCTCCCGTTTCAATTACATCCGACGCCGCATACAAACCTGAACCCGGCTCCAGTTTTCTTCCCCCGACAACAAAATGGTATTTGTTGTTTAAACAAAAATCTGCCACCTCCGAACTTTTTACATTGCAGACATAATTTGTCTGGTTGTAAAAAAATGTCTGACGCAAATTTACGCTGTCTGTGTTATTCGGAGCAATAGCATAAAGTAAATTTGTGTTGTGCAAATAAACTTTATCAGGTTTTTTCATCTGTTCATCTTCCCCGTTGGAATACAGAAGATTAATAAGTTTTGCGTTTTTCAGATAATTCAGGTAATTCATTACCGTAGCCCTCGATGTTTGAACCGCAGCCGCTAATTTACTTACATTTGGAGTAAATGGAGTTTCGTTTGCTATGATGTGCAACAGTTTTCTGAGTTTGGGAAGATATTTTAATTCAATCTGGTTGATGTAAGGCACATCGATTTCAAGCGCCAGGTTGATATGCATCAGCAGTCGATTGAAATAAAAGTTCGGATCGTCGATAAAATAGGGGAAATAACCACTTTTCAGGTATTCATCGAAAAAAGCAAGAGGTCTTACCTTTGATACAATTTCCTGTGATATACCAACATGGTCAGAAATTATTTCTTCGAAAGAATAAGTCCTGAAATTATTCCCTGTCTGGTAATTCAGGTATTCCCTGAAAGAGAGGCCTTCGAGATGATGGATATTTGCAATTCCATGCAGATCAGGATTTCCCTCCGTAATTCTCAATACAGGCGACGAACTGAAAATTATTTTCAATTCAGGTATTTCATCAACGCATTTTCTCAAATCAGCCGACCATTCGGGATATTTTTGAATCTGGTCAAAAACCAGTACTTTCCCTCCACGTTTGGCAAACTCATCGGCAAACGAACTGATTCTTCGCTTTGTGAAATAAAAATTATTCAGATTGATGTACAAAACTGAATTTTTATCTCCGAAATTATCTTTGATGTAATCAAGCAGGAATGTAGTTTTGCCAACTCCCCTGAATCCTTTGATACAGATCAGTTTCTGGTTCCAATCGATACTTTTTGAAAGTTCTCTTCTGATGGTAGGCTTTCTGCTTTCCAGTAACGACTTTTGTATATTCTGAAAGAAATCCAATTGTAAAAATTTTTGCAAAAATAGTCAGAATTATGCGAATTTTGCTATCCATAGATTGCAAAAATGAAAATTGGGTGTAATTTATAACTGATAAAAATAGCATTCCATCGTAAATCACCAATTTAAACACGAAACAGACAAAAATTGTAGATTTGTAAAAAATTGGATGAAATGAGCAACAGTCCTGAGCTTCTTTTACCCGCAGGAAATCCTGAATCTTTTTTTGCTGCCCTCGAAGCAGGTGCCGATGCGATTTATCTTGGTTTATCGCAATTCAATGCAAGAGGAAGGGCGACAAACTTCAACCACCGTCAGTTGCCTGCCATTTTGCGCGAAGCCCGGAAGAAAAATGTAAAAGTTTATATTACGCTCAACACCGCGGTCAAGAACACCGAAATGGGTGAATTGATTGAAATGCTGGCTTTTCTGAATGATGCCAAACCTGATGCGGTGATTGTGCAGGACTGGGGTGTTTTTTGCCTTGCCCGCACTTTTTTCCCCAACCTGAGAATTCATGCCAGTACGCAAATGGGCATCCACAACTCGCAGGGTACCTGGTTTCTGGCAGAAAAAGGTTTTGCCCGCACCGTGCTGGCCCGCGAACTGACACTAAAAGAGTTGGAAACCGTAGTGAAAAACTCGCCCCAGGAAACCGAAGTTTTTGTTCACGGTGCGCTTTGTTACTCATTTTCGGGGATGTGCCTTTTCAGCAGTTACACCGGCGGACGCGGCGCCAATCGCGGCATATGTTCGCAGTCGTGCCGGAGAACTTACAACGATGGTGGGAAACAGAAATTTCTATTTAATTTGAAAGACAACCAGTTGCTCGATTTGATTCCGAAACTGGCATTGATGGGCGTTTCGAGCCTGAAAGTGGAAGGTCGTATGAAACCGGCAGAATATGTTTTCAGGGTTGGATCGGCTTATAAAATGGTACTTAACGACAGCGGCAGAATGAACGAAGCGTTAGAGTTGTTGACACTCGATTTAGGCCGACAGAAAACACGCTGGTTTGCCGGTGGTGATGTAAAAGAGGCCTTAGCCGACGACAGTTCCACCGGGATTCTTGTTGGCAAAGTGGAAGGTGTTGGCAAAGACTCATTTGTTATCAGTTCGTCGCTGCCCGTTGAAAACCATTACAGGTTGCGGATTCTTAACCCTGCCGCTGGCGAACCGGTTCACCTGGTGGTGAAAAAAGTGAGTAAGGAAGGCGCTTTTTTTCGTATAAACCGCGACAACCTGCCGGTTATGGCCGGGAGCCGTGTTTACCTCACCAAATTGCAGGACATAAAGTTCCCGAACCGGTTGGAAGAGGCAAAACAAATGCCGGCTCCGGTTGACAACAAACAAAAAAAAGAGATTCTGCAAAAAATTCAGCCTGAAAAAAAGACATGGGGAAAGGAGAAGCTATATTTCAGAATCGGGTCGGCGGAATGGCTCAAACTCATCAATTTTGCTGAACTGGACGGGCTTTTTCTGTCATTTTCGAAACAAAGCTGGCTGCGGTTAAATCCAGCCGATCCATTTATTCAGCAAAACCGTGACAAGGTTTTTGTGGAACTACCCCGGTTTATCCCCGAAAAGTCGCTCGGTTTTTACACTGAACTGGTACAGAAAATGGTTGACCAGGGAATCCATTCATTTGTAATCAGCCATTTATCGCAAAAGCTGATGATTCCTGTGGGTTGCCGGATTTTTACCAGCGAAAATGTGTATGTTTTTAACGATGCCGCTGCCTGTTTTCTCGAAAATGAAGGCATTGAAAACTTTGTTTACCCCTTTGAAACCGACTTTGAAACACTCGATTCGATGCTACACAAAAATGGTATTGTACCCATGTATTTCTTCCCCGAGCTTTTCTTTTCGCGGATGCCGGTAAAAGTTGAAAACGAAGAATCTTTTTCGGGCGATGACACCAAAAGCCGCTACCGGCGTTTTCGTAAAAACGGTTTCACTGTCGTGGTTCCCGACAAAGCTGTTTCCATCCTTCAGCACAAAAACAGGCTCACAACCAAAGGATTTTCCTCGTTTCTGATTGATGTTACCTGGGAAACCTTCTCTAAAAACCGGCTAAAAACATTAAAAACCAGGTTTCTGCGATCGGAACAAATTCAGCCAACAACTTCGTTTAACTTTTCCAAAGGATTAGTTTAGGGTTTAGCGATTTTAATCGCTTTTACATAAAATGCGATTAAAAATCGCACCACCCTCAAAAATTAATAAAGGCTGCCAACCGGCAACCTTTATTTTGTAATATTTTCTTTTTCCTTCCCATGGGGAGGTTGGGAGTGGCTTATTCGTCGTTCATCGAAGCTAAAAACTCTTCCATCGAATTGGCGCGCATCAGTCGGGCTTTCATAAATTCCATTGCTTCCAGTGAATTCATGCCGCCCAGGTAATGACGCAATATCCAAAGTTTGTCGATAACCTGTTTTGTGAAAAGCAAATCTTCACGGCGGGTACTTGAAACCGGAATATCGACTGACGGGAAGATACGTTTGTTCGACAGTTTGCGATCGAGTTGCAACTCCATGTTCCCGGTTCCCTTGAATTCTTCAAAAATTACATCATCCATTTTCGAGCCGGTTTCTGTCAACGCCGTTGAAATAATGGTGAGTGAACCGCCTTCCTCGATGTTACGGGCTGCTCCAAAGAAACGTTTTGGTTTGTGCAGTGCGTTGGCATCAACACCTCCCGAAAGCACCTTTCCTGATGCGGGTTGCACCGTGTTATAAGCGCGGGCCAGGCGGGTAATCGAGTCGAGCAGAATCACCACATCATGACCACATTCAACCATTCGTTTTGCTTTTTCGAGCACGATATTGGCAACACGAACATGTTTTTCAGCCGGTTCATCAAATGTCGATGCAACTACCTCGGCGTTTACACTGCGGGCCATGTCGGTAACTTCTTCCGGACGCTCATCAATCAGAAGAACAATCATGTACACCTCAGGGTGATTAGCTGATATTGCATTGGCAATCTCTTTCAGTAATACAGTTTTACCTGTTTTCGGTTGTGCCACAATCAACCCACGCTGACCTTTTCCAATTGGTGCAAACATGTCGATAATGCGGGTTGAAAGATTATCGTGACCATTTCCGGTAAGGTTGAATTTTTCGTTTGGAAAAAGTGGGGTGAGGTGGTCGAACGGAACGCGGTCGCGGATGTATTCCGGGCTGCGGCCATTGATTTCGAGCACTTTAACCAGAGGGAAGTATTTTTCTCCTTCTTTTGGCGGACGAATTGTGCCCTTTACAGTGTCGCCGGTTTTTAATCCCAACAGTTTAATCTGCGATTGCGATACATAAACATCGTCGGGTGAATTCAGATAATTGTAATCTGCCGAACGTAAAAATCCGTACCCGTCAACCAGTATTTCCAGAACACCTGTATTTGTAACTATTCCTTCGAATTCATACTGGCGGTTTTTTTGTTTCCCGTTTCCGCCCTGACTCTGGTTTCCGTTTTGGTTCTGATTCTGGATTTCCTGTTTTTGTTGCTTTGGTTGTTCAATTATCTCAGCTTCATCAGCCACAGGAATATCAATTGTTTCCGTAGATTCGATGTTTACCGGAATATCCATTTCATCTGCCATTTCATCATCCAGAGGTTCCAGTTTCTGTGTTTTCTTTTCAACAGTAAACTTTTCCTTAACATGAGGAACATGTTTTTGTCTGAAATTCGTTTCCTTAATTTCCTGATCTTGTTTAACTTCTGTTTTAATTTCAGTCTTTACTTCTTCAACCTTATTCTCGGGTTCAACCATGGCTGGCCTTTCGCGACCAAAACCCTTGATAATGGCTTTAATCTGCTCCTGACGCGACTGAATTCCTGATTCCTGTTTTACGTGTTTCTTCTTGCCGGTTTCCACCTTTTCGTGTTTTATTGCCGGTTCGATCCTTTCCCTGCGGGGGCGGTTTCCGCGCAAATCTTCCTGCTGCGGATTCTGTTTATCGTTCGAAAATGCTTTTTTTACGAGGAAAGATTTTATGCCCTTCTCTTCTTTGGGCTGATCTTTAGGTTGTTCTTTTACCGACGCTTTGCGCTCGGTTTTTTCTGCCTCCTGTATTGCCTGTGTATCCAGAATCCTGTAAACCAGATCTTGTTTTTTTAAGGCTTCAACCTTTTTAATATTAAGCTCTTTTGCAATTTCCCTAAGCTCAGGAACGAGCTTTTTGTTAAGTTCTAAAATATCATACATTGTTAAAAAATTATGTTTTTTGTTGCTGTTGTGTTGAATAAAAAAATGAAACAATTGAGTGGGGAAGAATTTTATAAATTCGGGTGCAAGTATATTAAAATACTTTGTACCAAACAAGAGTATAAATTTCTTTTTTCAGTAATCTCCCTTAATTATTTCTAATTTAATGTTTTATATTTTAAAATTCAAACCTGCCAATGACAGATTCAAAATTCTTGTCATTTCGATCCCGATGTTATCGGGAGAGAAATCTAACAGTTCGAAGAGATTTCTCCTCGCACACTCGTCGAAATGACAGCATTGATGCAGATATCTGTCATTCACTCATTATTCCCATTTAAAAAATGGGTGAACTCTCGTAATGACCCTGCTTTGAACAAATATTTTCATTCAATCATCAGGTCAGTTAAATTTTTAAAATGAGCTTTGAATGAAAAACCTGTCAAAACGAAACAGGTAATTTCTCCGGTCAATTTTTATTGCAGAATCTGAACCGGTCTTTCTTAAACGTCAATCTTCATCAAAGGGAACAGTCGGTTTTTTATACGCAATGTATATTTTAATGTTTGCTCATATTAATCAGAAAATTAACCGGTTCTGGTTTTTAATATTCAAATCCTGATTTCTTCTGTCTCTTCAATGCATCCTGAAACCTGACAATTTATATTAATAATCAGCATCCCGTTTACAGCCTGATATTGTATTTGATCTTCAGTCTTACCGCACTTTCATCGAGAATATAAACATTTTCGGGCCGGTTGAAATTCGATGTCCAGGCCAGTATTATTTCATTGCCCGGTTTGATAATCCACTGAAACCGGGCCTGCCAGCCTGCGCTTTTACTTTCGTTATCGTACTGAAAATAATTGTAAAGGGTAATGTCGGGACTGAATAAAATATTGGCGTTCAGTTGTAAAATGTTGGCAGTGAATTTTCCGTCAGGGAGCGAAATATTATTCTGCGTTACCGTTCCGCCAATAAAAAACGGGACTGCTATTTTCCAGTTGACCAGCAATTTAATATCGTTCCGTGTACCGTTGTAAAAATCACCGAACCGGTAACTTGCTTCTCCCCACACTTTTCGCGCACCTTTTGTTTCGAGCTTGATTTGTTGCTGCCACCATTCGTAAACTCCCTTCGGAATAACAAAATCTTCGAAAATATTGAAATCTTCTGTCAGCGATTCGTATTGACTGACCAGTGAATATCTGAGCACTTCTCCCGACAGGAAACGTATTCCAAGTGGCTGAACCTCAAACTCACGGGTTTCGAGTTCCTTTGTTTCAGAATTGATGATGTGATCGAACCGGCCACCCAGTTCAACCTGTAAAATTCCCCATTTGTCAGGACGCGGTCCAATTTTCAGCTCGCCGTACGATTCGCTGATGTTAGTCCGCGGAACAAAGCCCATTCCAGCTACAAAATTCTTTCCGATCTGATGATATCCGAGCCTGGCATTGATTAAATCGTTTGGATAAAGCATCTGTGTTCCCCACGAAAAGTCATTTCCTTTTAACTCTTGTGTTTCCGATTTCAACCCAAAAAGAAAGAAAGAGGCGTTTTTATTCTTATTAAATTTCGAGGTGGAAAGGTTCAGATCGGCTCCGGTAACCAGATTGGTCTGCTGACCGGTTGCATTGCCGTAAGTGCCGATAATCCCTACCGACGATTGTTGTCCCAGGTTACGCGTAACCCTTGCAACTGAGTAATTGTTGATGTTGTCGTCGCGTCCGTCGTTAATGTACATCATCCCGATATTCCACTTGTCGGCAGTACCTGTGATTTTCGCGCCTACATTGATCGGGACAGGTTTACCAATTGAATCGAGTCCCATCCGCCTCGAAAAAAACGGGATGATACTTTTGGCAACGGGGCTTGTATCGTCGCTTTCGATCCCGAATTTGAAATAACTGGCTCCATCGAGGAAGAAGTCGCGTTTTTCGGGGTAGTGAAGACTAAACCTTGTGAGGTTGATCTGCCTGTCGTCAACTTCGGTTTCGGCAAAATCGGTGTTTATTGTAAGTGACGATTTCAATCCCGGTGTGATCTGGTAAAAAAGATCGACACCACCGGTAAGTTTCGGGTCGTTTTTCTCACCTTTTTTTGTATTTAGCCCTGTTACCAGGTAAGGCGAAATATCGAGACCGATTCCCTGTGTGATGTTTTCGATCCCATCAAGAATTCCTGCATCCGAAACCTGGAACCTGTATGAATTCAGGTTTGCCGATGGCCAGTATGAAGCTTCAAGATTGTTTACAATGTTGCGGATGAATTTGATTCCCCACTGCGTTTTATTTTTGTCGAATCCCATGGTTTTAAACGGAATGGCTATTTCGGCCTCCCAGCCCCAGTCGGTTATTTTGGCTTTTCCTGTCCACAATCCGTCCCACTCCTTGTTTAATACTGCTCCGTTCCCGCTGACCAGGGCATCGCCGATCGAACCGCGCGGACCGATCTGGAACCAGTACCCGTTGCGCTTATCAAGGTAAGTATCAAGAATAATCTGGATACGGTCGTCTTTGCCAAGACTGACGTCACGGGCCATTTCCTTTGCCGTGATTTTTTTCGGATCATCCCAGCATTTTACGGCAAAATAGATATTGTTGGCATCGTAACAGGTGTAGAAAATCGTCTTTTTCGAAACCGGCTGGCCTTCAAATGGTTCGCGCTGGTAAAACTTATCCACTGCAAAAGCCTCGTCCCACACACTTTCCTTTACATATCCGTCGATGGTTGGCGGAGTAGAGATGTGTACAGCTTTTATGACCGGTTGCGACCGGCTGATTTGAAAAAACAATAAAACAGAAACAAGTGAAAGAAAAATCTGTTTCAATTGATTCAGGTTTTTAAATTGGCTGGCTAAAATAGTAAAATTTTTAACTGCACCCCTGTATGAAATTTTAAGCAGGTTATTTTTTACCAACTACCCTGATCACCGAAGCAACTCCCTTGTGAAAAGGACCTTCGTCAAGGTTTGTATCGGTTTCCAGGATTTTAATTTCAGAAAGCGATTGAAAATCAGTTTTTAATTCTTCTGCGGAATATAACATGTCAATATCGCGCGGGCCGCCTGAATTGTTATTGATCTGTTTTTTCGAGAATCCTTCAACAATCAGCATCCCGCCCGGTTTTAAAAACGAGATCAGCTTTTTGTGGTATTCAAACCGCTTTAACGGGCCGATGTGGGCAAAAATCAGAACAATGCAATCAAAATAGTTTTCGGGGAACGAAATGGTTTCGTAACTGTCGATACGATAATCAATCTGAACTTTATTGGCCGAAGCCAGCCAATCAGCCTTTCTTTTACCCTCGCTGCTCACATCGAAAGCAGTGACTTCCCAGCCAAGCGTGGCAGCAAAAACGGCATTTCTTCCTTCTCCTTCAGCCGGGAAAAGTATTTTGCCTGGGCGCATGTCCGAAATCAGGTTTTTATAAAACTGGTTAGGTTCGGTGCCGTAAGCATAAACTCCGGTGCCATATCTTTCGTTCCAGAATTCTTTCATTTGTAAAAAATCAGTTTACATAAAAACTGTTAAGCTCCCGGTTTGTTCAGTTTTTGCAGAATTTCCTGATATCTCTCAACTCACCCGACAAAACCAGTATATCGCCCGGTTCATAAATAATTTCATCAATTACCTGGTCGCCGATCGGTTTCGATGATGAATATAAAATTTTCTGATCGCGTTTCATGGCAATCACCTTTAAATGGGTCTGTTCCCTGAAGGCAACCGGGAGGAAACGTTCACCCACCAGGGTGGCAGGTACGAAAAGGTCAACAATTTTTAGCGTATCTGAAATATTGAAAAGGTTTTGGATTCCGGGCAACGTCAGTTTCTGAGCCAGAATCCTTGCTGATTCATATTCAGGATTGATTGTTTCTGTAATTCCGATGGCATTCAGCACTGTAAGATGAATGGATGAACTTTCGCGGCAAATGATTTTTTTTGCACCGTTTTTTTTCAACAGTGCCGAAATCATCACCGATTCCCCGAAATCGTCGCCCATGCAAACAACAAATACATCAGCTTCACGTATCGGGAGCAGCTTCATCACATGCGGATCAGTTGCATCGAGACTGATGGTATTGGCAATTTTATCTTTGAAAAACTCCACCTTGTCGTTGTTCTTATCGACGCCAAGCACATCGTGCCCCATTGCTGTGAGTGTTTTGGCCAGCGAGGCCCCGAAATTTCCCAATCCAATAACTACGACGTTCATATTCTGAATTTTATGTGATAATTATATTTTCTTTCGGATAGCGGTACCTGACATTTTTAGCTGTACCGACTGACATGCTGAACATCAGGGTCATAATTCCCATTCTGCCCAGGAACATCAATGCAATAAGAACCCATTTCGAACTGACCGACAGAAAGGGGGTAAGGTTGATTGAAAGTCCGACAGTGCCAAAGGCAGAAAAACATTCGAAGACAATCCGAAGCAGACCTTTTTCGCCATCGATCAGAAAAATGATAAATGATCCTGTTCCAATGATCAGGAGTGATATGAAAACTATGGCAAATGCCTTGTTGACAGAGAATTCATGGATTTCGCGCCTGAGAATTTCAATATGGTTTTTCCCCCGGATGAGACGGATCACATTCAGCACTGAAATAATAAATGTGCTGGTTTTTATTCCACCCCCGGTTGACACGGGGGAGGCGCCGACCCACATTAAAAACATGATCACAAGCAGCGTGGGCCTTGCAATCATTTCCATATTTACAGCATTGAAACCTGCAGTCCGCGGTGTTACACTCATAAACCACGATGTAGCCAGTTTCTGGCCAAAATCTGCTCCTTTCAGTGTCGCATCCGATTCAAGAAAAAATATTGAAACAGTTCCTGTAACAAGCAGCAAAACCGTGGTCAGTACCACTAATTTAGTGTGGAAGGTGATCATTCCCACCCTGTGTTCGTAAGGCTTTCCGAATCTGAAATAGTCTTTCAGCCACAAAAACTGTGCTTTGATATAACTGTACAGGTTCAGGAAAACCGGGAAGCCGAGACCGCCAAGTATGATCAGGTTTGCGATCCAGAACTGGAGCATGTAGTTCTGCCTGATCCTGATATCGTTCAAGTTGTCGGAAAGTGTTGAAAAACCGGCATTACAAAAGGCCGAAACAGAGTGAAAAACTGAAAACCGGATATTTTCCGAAACCGAATGAAGTCCGGTGATGTAAAGTGAATAAAAAATCATCAGGGCGCCAACCAGTTCGATGATAAAAACAATCAGTATAATTTTGATCAGGGTTCTTAAAATGCCGCTGTAAGTATCCTCACTCAGGTAATCGCGGATGATCATCTGTTCCCTGAATGATGAGGTTTCCTTAAAAAAGAAACCAAAAAAACTTGTGATGGTCATTACTCCAATTCCACCAACCTGGATCAATCCCATTATTATCAGCCGGCCGAAAGGTGTAAACCTGGTGGCAGTATCAACCGCAGTTAGACCAGTTACACATACAGCGCTTGTCGATGTGAAAATGGCATCGGTGAATGTAATATCTGAGGTGGTCGATTCGGGCATTAAAAGAAGAAAAGTCCCTGCCAGAATAATAAAAGCAAAACTGACAATAAACAACTGAGCCGGATTGAAGATATTGATCGCTGATTCAATTTTTAAGCGCGAAAATTCGAGAATAATTAAAATAAATGAAAGGAAATGAAGTATGGTGAAATTATGAAACAACGGTTTGAATACGATAGTTTCGCCGCCAATTACACGATACATGAAGATCAGGATCAGGAAAATTCCGAGCAATATGTTGGCAATAAAAACCTTGCGGTTCAGTTGCCTGTCGATATAAAAAACCGACCTGACCAGGTACAGGATGGCTGTAACAGGGAAAACCACACGGAACAGCGAATTATGGTAAAGCGACGACGTATCGTGGACCGACGAATAACCGATATCGTAAACAGAAACGATAAACAAAATAGTTGTACATAATAAAATTATCCGCTGGATGATGCTGAACAGACTCCATTCACCCCATTTATGCCGGAAACTGAATTCTAAGTCGTTAACCTTCATTGACAATAAATGAAGGAACAAAATTAAATTAAAACCCTGCACATTGTTCGCAACAGCAAATTAATTTATAATCAGGGGCAAAATGTAAGAGAAATGTTAAGAGGAAGGTGTGGAATTTTGGTATGGGATACTGGATACTTGATACTGCCTGCCCGGATAACTCCGGTCGGACGGGGATACTTGATACTGGATACTTGTTGCTGGATGAATAATGCCTCAATGCTGAAATGCTTTAAGGAGTGAATTTTGAATAAAGACATTGTTGGCGTTCACCTTCAGTGCTGGTACTGGTTCAACGGGAGGACGGATGCCTGATACTTGATGCTGGATACTGGATGCTGGAAACTTGTTAACTTATTTATCGTAATAATGACCTCGCATTGAAATTATATGAAGTTGATTTCCTGAAATTTCATAAATCAGGCGGTTTCCCTTGTCGATTTCACGCGACCATAAACCTGACAGTTCATATTTCAGCGCTTCAGGTTTTCCAAGTCCAGTTTCAGGATGAAACTGAATATCTTCTATTAATCTGGTAATCTTCGAACGAATATTTTCTTGTCCGCTTTTCTTCCAGAACTTGATGTCTTTCAGTGCCTTATCTTTAAAGATTATTTCCACAAATCTTCAGTTCTGATTGACTTGCCTTTACTTGCCCTCGATTTTAATATTTCTTTAACAAATTCCTGGTTATATGGACTTTCAGCAGGAAAATCGATTTCGATATTCTTGTCCTTTTTCGCTATTTCGCTGATCAAACCAATTAAATACCGCGCTTTAGGTGTTGTGGCTTTTATTTTCACCGTTACTATTGCCATTGCTTTTGTTTATGCGATTTTCAGTTTCAAAAGTAGCAAAAAGCATCGGAATATTATACACTCATCATTTTGAAAATTCTCCGGGCTGACTTGTTTGGATTCTGGTTGTCTGACAATTTGATAATGCATGATTGATACCTGATACTTGATGCTGGATTTTGGATTCTTGTAGCTGGCTACTTGCACCCTGCCTACTGCCTACTGATTACTGCCAGCCCGGTTGACCCGGTCGGACGGGGCTCCATGCTCCATGCTCCTGGCTGCCTGCATCCTGCCACCCGATACTTCATGTAAGTTATGCATTTGCCAATTGCGGCTAAACAAACCTGAAACGCAGCTTTTCGCTAAGAGGGTCCGGGTAAATCTTCAAAATGAAACTTTGGTATGAGATCAGATTTCCCTTGCAAGTAATTCTTCAACCTGCTTTTTTAAAAGAGGGATTTGTTCTGAAACAATTCCCCAAATAATAACATCATGAATTTTATCGTATTGAATATCCGATGATTTACCTATTTCAAGTTTTGTTGCCTGATAATCAATTCGTT
>JBBIPU010000058.1:0-23643 GCA_037442685.1 Draconibacterium sp.
GCGACAACCCGGGCAGAAAAGAACCCACAACCGGAGAAATTAATTTTAAGAATGTGTTTAAACATATTTACGATAAGGGATATAAAGGCATACTGGGAATGGAACATGGGATTTCGGGACAGGGTATTGAAGGTGAAAAAAGATTAATTGAGGCTTACCGTGAAGTTGATTCGTTCAGTGTTTAAGTTAACCAAATTGATTTGAAAAAGTAAAGGAGAATTTGTTTGATAAAATAATCCTGCCAAAAGGACATTTCTTAAATGTTCCCTTTTGGCTTTTTAATTTAATTGCAGGTATAAAATATTAACAGGTTTATTGGTTTTAAATCGAAGGTCAAAGGTTATATTTCCGGTTTACGTGGTCAGTCATAAATGGTAAAAACTTAACCCAAATCGTAAAAACCAGGAATAATTTGTTCAGGGTATTCATTCTTTATAATTCTGCATTGTGATTTAATCTGAAGCCCGAATCATTAATATATTGCTTTTTGACAAGTAAAAAATACATCATTCTGATTACTCAAAACCTGAGAAATCCATTACAAAATTCAATACTTTAAACCGATTACTCTTTTTTAATGATATTAATGGTCAGATCCATCGGATATTTTCCCGATTCTGCACCGTAAACAGAAAGACCTCCGCGGTTCACTGCCGATTCATCGACCAGCAGACGGATTGTAATTTTACCCGATTCGAGCGCACTTTTTTTCGATACTTCGTCGAGTTTCGAAACAACAAGATATCCGTATGAACCTGCTTCGTCAAGCAGCCATGGTTTGCTGTGGTCGGTGCTGCCCCATTCCCATCCGGGTTCCTGGTTCATCCACGATAGCAGTCCCTGGTGGTCGGCAGGATCATCCTGAAGTTCTGCTTCATCAATTTTCTGATCATTTGCAATAATAGTCACAAGTGAACTATGTAACTTTTCATCGGTCTGCGGATAACTGTTTTTCCCGTAACCCGGAATGGTACCTTTTTCGGAAACAACTGTCATCCCGATTCTTTCGGCGTCACCCTTTTCGAGATATTTTTCCTGCGGATACCGCGAGGCAAGTTCTGCCCTGAACTCAATGTTTTCGATCTCATCCGGTTTCAGACCTTCAGGTAACTTAAATTCGTATTCGAAATAACCCGAACCCATTCCCCACACCTTTTTGCCGTTTTGCGGGGCAAAATGTCTGATGCTCCAGTCTGCTCCGGTAAATGCCGATGGTGATTGTGTTATAATTATGTTTTTTGAAGCAGAATTCCCTGCAACCCTGAAAGGCACAAAATTACGGTGGATAACATTTCCGTTTGAATCTTCAAGCTCAGTAGCCAGAATCATGACCATTTTCTTATCAGGAGTTTTTATTTCAACTGGTTTTAATGGGTTGAAAGCAAATGGTTCGGCAGTCACCGGGATTTCTCCGGAAGTCAGATCTTCTCTTTCCCCGAGTCCATCCCAACCGTAAACATTATATTTCAGTTTCAGACCTGAAGGAATATCTGCAGTGACCGCGCTTATGCCGACAGGTATCTGAACAGTTGAATCACCTTTGTAAATCTTGTAAAAGTCGTCGCCTGCAACAACGTACAAATCAGAATGAAAATCATTCATTTTCATTCCGGGAAAAATTTCATCCAATCCAAATAATTTTTTGGATCGGTCGAAACGGTAGTACCCATTCCATTCATTGATCACATCATGAAATTCAGTAAAAAGGAAACCTGCGATTTTAGGCCTTTTACGGAATTCGTTCATCATAATATGATATTCCCAGGTAATGTCGATATCTCCGGTACTTCCATTATATCCCCAAACTGCGCCGCACTCGGAGTTAAACATGGGTTCGTTGCCCTGTTTGTTTCCGCCAATGTAATTGAATGTTGAACCCGGATAAGTGTTTTCAACAATGTTATCGAGGAAGCCTGCCCAGTGACGTGCCGGCAAATAACTGTGCCAGGTGTTGATGTTGGTGACCACGTGGTCCCAGTTGCAGGGAGAATTATCTTCAACCAGCCGCGTTTTGTCATAAGTTTTGGCAATATTATATCTTTCGCGCACCCAGTTTTGTGTTTCAGGTGTGTAGCTTCTTTTGCCGGTTACAGTGTCGCGGCTGAACAATCCCCAGGTTTCGTTAAAAAGAACCCACGAAAAAATTGCAGGGTGATTGTAATCGCGTGCCATTTCATTTTCGGCAATATATTCCCAGTTGGCTTTGGCAGTGCTGTCGGGTTCACCCCAGAAATTTGGTACGTCTTCCATAATCAGCAATCCAAGTTTATCGGCCCAGTAGAGTTTTCGGGGTATTTCAGCTTTGATATGAATCCGGAGTCCGTTCAGTCCCAGATTTTTTGCCCGCTGTATTTCCTCTTTCATAAACTGATCGGAAGGGAAGGTATAAAATCCTTCGGGATGGTAACTCTGGTCGAGCGTAAGTTTCATGTAAACCGGCTCGTTGTTGAGCGCTACATATTTGAAATCCTTACCGGGAATCTCAATTGCTGAGATTTTCCGCATACCGAAATAAGTCGAAACTTCATCATTTGCATTTTCGCCGTTTAACGAAGCGGTTACCTCGTACAGAAAAGGATTATCGAGGTTCCATAATTTCATCTCCGTAACCGGAATTGTAAAAGTTGCTGACCGGCTTCCGGACGGAATCTCACCTTCAAACTTCAGGGTGTTGTTTTTCCCTGTCAGCAAAAACTTCAATCCTGAAGTTGAATTCTCGGAGAGAAATATTTCGGTTGTAACTGTTTTATTATCAGTATCGGTTGTGAATTTAATATTGGTAATATAATTTTCAGGACGGGCTTCGAGATAAACCGTCTGCCAGATTCCTTTTGCATTCCCGTAATATTGTTTTCCAGAAGGGCGGTTTTGAAGTTCTTCATCTTCAACCCTGACAACCAGCCGGTTTTCACCTTCAGTTAAAAAATTCTTCAGATTAAAACTGAAAGGTACATATCCGCCCGAATGGTGACCAACTTCTTTCCCGTTAAGCCAGACAGTGGTATTAAAATCGCTTGCACAGAATATGAGCCATGGATTTTTGCCTTCCCAGATTTTTTGATTTTCTATATTGAACGCGCGAGAATACCAGGCAACATTTACTTTGGGCATTTTTATTCCACTCAAAGGACTGGCCCACGAAAACGGGACAAGTATTTCCTTATCGAAAGATTCAGGTTTTGACTGCCAGTTTTCCG
This sequence comes from Draconibacterium sp., assembly GCA_037442685.1. Classification (GTDB taxonomy): domain Bacteria; phylum Bacteroidota; class Bacteroidia; order Bacteroidales; family Prolixibacteraceae; genus Draconibacterium. The sequence continues at coordinate 3,198 of JBBIPU010000058.1, forward strand.
AAAGACCAATATTAGTTGAATCGGGCTTAAACTGCCAGGTTCCATTAAGGTTTTGCCAGACGGCCCGTTCGAAATTGGGTTGCGGATGTTCGGGAAGGGGTATTTCGACAGTATTTTTTTTGCACGATAACAGCGAAATGATCAGAATAAAAAAAACAGGGACACAGGTTTTCATATTAATCGGTTGATATTTTTATTTAACAAAAGTAGTCGAAATTTTGAAAAATTCTGCTTTTGTCAAAAAGCAATATCAACAATACATCGGCCGCGAAAATGACAACAAGGAATTACATTAAATAATTTTAAGTTTTTGGCCGGATTTTGGAAAGAAATTCAGGCTATTTTTTTGCCAGCGTGAATAGGAATTCAATTCCTCCTTCAACCCGGTTCCGGGCGGTAATTTTTCCTTTATGTAACAGAATTGCGTTTTTAACGATAGACAGACCAAGGCCGGTTCCCCCCATTTCGCGCGAACGCCCCTGGTCGATACGGTAAAATCTTTCAAAAATCCGGGGTAAATGTTCTTCCGGGATTCCAACTCCCGAATCGGAATAACTGAAGTAATAAAACTTTTTGTCTTCGAGATAATTTTTTATTTCGATTGTGATATTCTCTCCGGCGTAGATTATTGAATTTTCTATTAAATTCTGAAACACCGACGACAGCAGCGAATCATTTCCGTTGACAACAACCGATTCGTCAATCTTTTGAATGCATTTTATATTTTTTGCATTTAACCGGCTCTCAAGATTTTCAATCACATCGGAAACAATGTTTTTAATAACGACAGGTTTTATCTCGAAAAGTTCACCTGCATCTTCAATATTATTCAACAATGAAATATCGTTGAGCAACAGGTTTAACCTTTCCGACTGCGCGTAAGCACGTTCGATAAAATACTTTCTTTTTTCCTCGCTGATTCCGGGATTGTTCATCAGTGTTTCGATGTATCCTTTTATCGAAGCAAGCGGAGTTTTCAGTTCGTGAGCGATGTTCGATGTCAGTTGCTGTTTGAGCAGTCGTTGTTTTTCGGGACGGGTGATGTCGGTAATCAGAATTTCGAAACTTTTATCGGAAAAAATGATGCAAAGTACCTTAAAATACTGCTCGTTCCTGTTAATGGTGAATTCAATCTGGGGAAGGTCGGTACTCAGAAATTCAACATCGGTTTTTAAATATTCATCTAAAAAAGTATTGATTTTTTTGAATTCGGGTACCTTAAAAATATACTCAGAAGAAAGAGTGGAAGTATTTGAGATAATGCCGAGGTACTGGATGAAATTACTGTTGGCAAGCATTTTTTCCTTGTTCGGCTTAAAAAAGGCGATTCCTTCGTTTAAAATGTTCATGTGGTTAAAAAGCCTGTCTTTTTCGAGGGCAGCATCGTCTTTTGCCTTTGTAAGTTTGTTGTAAATTTTAATGATCTGCGTTCCAATCTCGCCCAGTTCATTGCCTGGAAACTCATTTTCGTTTTCTATCGATTCGTTTCTTCCTGCCCTGATTGCAAAATCTTTCAGTTTTGTTATCGAAATTGAAAGTCGTTTGGTTATATAATCAACTATCAGCCAGATAAAAAGAAATACAGCTGCAATGAAAAAGATAAAGAAACGTTCACCTTTCAGGAAGTTCTTAACATTTATATCGTATAAAATGGCCGCCCGGATAAAATACCCGTCGAAATTGCGGGCATAATAATAAAACATCTGGTTTGTAGTGGCCGATTTTCGGATATTTGACCCCGTTTTTGAGTAAAGCGCTTTTTGTATCTCGGGCCGCTCAAAATGGTTTTCCATCAAATTGTAATCATCAACAAAGCTGTCGTACAGAACTTTTCCTTTTTTATCGATGATGGTAATCCTGATGTTTTTTTGAGGGATCAGGTGCGCCAGCGTATCGGCCTGTTTAAAATTATTGGTTTTTGTCAGCTGATAAAGTTCAACATAATTGTTAGCTACTTCTACAACATCCTCAAGAGTGTTTTCGAGTTCCGCTTTTTTATACGCTTTTTCGCGATGCAACTGGTAAAGAAGAATTGCACCTGTAAAAAGCAAAAAAACGGCAATAAAGTAGATAAATATTGTTCTTCTGAATGTTCGTTGTAATGGCACTTCGGTAATATTTTAATTGTTATTCGTTATTTTAATCGATTTTGAAGCAATAGCCGTAACCCGATTTTCCTTTGATAAATTCTCCGTATTTGCCTATTTTTTTCCTCAAACGGGCAATGTTTACATCAACGTTTCTTTCGGTCACAATTACATCGTCGCTCCAGATCCGGTTCAGAATTTCTTCCCTTTCAAGGTACTGTCCGTTATATTTTAGCAATAAAACAAGTATTTCAAATTCCTTACGTGTAAGATTAACTGGTTTGTTTTCAATGGTTACGATTTTACTTGACGTATCAATTTCAAGATTGTTTGCCTTTAAAATATTTCCTGAAGACGATTCGTTCACGCCTCTTTTCAAAACAGCTTTCACACGGGCAATCACTTCTTTAATGGAGAAAGGTTTTGAAATGTAATCGTCGCCACCTACATTGAAACCTGTAAGCAGGTCGTTCTCGGTTGTTTTCGCTGTAAGAAAGATGATGGGGACAGTAAGTTTCAGGTCTTTTCTGATAACAGAAGCCATTTTGTACCCCGACATTTCTCCCATCATTACATCAAGCAGAATCAGGTCGAAATTTTCGATTGTTTTTTTTAACGCGGCTTCAGCTGAGTAAGCAATTTCGGTTTCAAATCCTTCACTATTCAGGTTGAATTCAAGGATTTCGCATAAATCCTTTTCATCGTCAACTATCAGTATTTTTGGTGTTATGCTCATAATTTGTCTTTCAATTTTTCATTTTTCAACGCAAGCTTTTTAAACCGGGGGGTGATGTCGGGGGTTTTGTCATCCCAGGGTTGATCCCGAAATTTCGGGACCGGGTTATTTCAGTATCACCCTTTCAGGGTGCAGGCGGACAACCACTGAGAGTTGTCCCTGCCATCTCCCTCCCTTTTGGGGAAGGCCGGGGTGGGGCTTCTTTATTCAACCGGTTTATGCCTGATGTCTTTGCCTTCGATTGAATAAATGGCAGCTTCGGCAATATTAGTTGCGTGGCCTGCAATCCGTTCAATATTGGTCACAATTCCATTCATACTGATGAAGCTCATCAGAAGCTGTTTATTCTCTTCGTTGTTGTCGCTGCTTTTTTTAATCGCTTTTTTCAACATTTTTTTATTAATCTCATCGACAACGGTATCGTTTTTAATCGTCCAGATAGCATATTCCCTGTCGTCGTTGGTAAAAGCAAGCAGCGCCTTGTTTACCATATTTGTGCTGTTCATCAGCATATTGGTGATTACGTCGCTCAGTTCGTTGTAAATTTTCAGTGTTTTAATATTTGGGATAAGATTAACAATGGTAAGTACCATATCGCCGATTCTTTCAAGACTGTTTACAATACGGTAACAGGCAAACACCTTTCTGATGTCGGAAGCAACAGGTTGGTATAAAGCAATGGTATTCACAATCTTATCGCTGATTTTAACTTCCTGTTTATCGATCTTTTTTTCGTTCGAAAGAATTTCTTTGATCAAATCTTCAGAGATATTTATGGCGCCCGAAGAGATTATTTTTTCAAGCAGATCGAGTTGATGAAGGACAAGATTTGCAAACTCTTCGAAGTCATTCATTATGTTGTTTATTGCCTCATCTTTTTTTGTTGTCATTGTAAAAGAATTTTAGTGAAGTTAATAAATTAACCAAATTTTCCTGTCAGGTATTCTTCAGTGCGACGGTCTTTCGGATTGGTAAACATATCCTTGGTTTTGCCGTATTCAACCAGTTCTCCCAGGTACATAAACATCGAATAGTCCGAAATTCGTGCAGCCTGCGACATGTTGTGCGTTACCATTAAAATCGAATAGTTCTCTTTCAGTGTAACGAGTAAATCTTCAATTTTGGCAGTGGCAACCGGATCGAGGGCAGAAGTCGGTTCGTCGAGCAGGATCACTTCCGGATCGAATGCCAGCGCCCGTGCAATGCAAAGTCGTTGTTGCTGGCCACCCGAAAGGAATGTGCCTTTTTTAAATAACGAATCCTTTACTTCTTCCCACAGGGTAACATCGCGGAGCGACCGTTCCACTATTTCGTCGCGTTCGCCGCGTTTCAGATGGATGCCATTTAATTTGTACCCGGCAATTACATTATCGTAAATGCTCATTGTAGGGAAAGGATTCGGGCGCTGGAACACCATTCCGGCCATCCTGCGTAATTTTATGGTTGGCATTTCCGAAATATCTTTCCCGTTCAAAATAACTGTTCCTGTTGTTTCAATATTCGGATAAAGTTCGTGCATCCGGTTGATTGCCCGCAGTAAAGTACTTTTTCCACAACCCGATGGTCCCATGATTGCGGTAACACTGTTCCGTTTTATATCAGCCGAAACGTTTTTAACCGCGTACTTACCTTTGTCGTACGATATCGAAAGGTTTCTGATTGAAAGAACAGGATCTTTAATATGTATGATGGTGTCGTTCATGTTTTATTTTTTTCGCGTAGCAATTTGCTTCGAAATCAGATTTAAAGTAAGCACTATTACCATTAATAACAACGATGAACTCCAGATTAAATCTATCATATTCGGATCGTTATAAAATTCCCATATCAGCAACGGGACTGCACTTGTAGGTTTTGCAATATTAAAATTAACTATTGTACTTCCCAGGGCTGTTAACATCAAAGGGGCTGTCTCGCCCAAAACCCTTGAAATACCAAGCAGAATACCTGTTAACAGTCCGCTGAATCCGGTTGGAATCAAAACTTTCAGAATAACCTTGTAATATGGAACACCCAGTGCAAGCGCGGCTTCTTTTATGGTTTGAGGAACCATTTTCAATGTTTCTTCAGTTGAACGGATGATCATCGGCAGCATCATTATCGCAAGCGACACACTGCCTGCCAGTGCAGAAAAACCATTGGTAATACTTTTTACCACCCACATGTAGGAAATCAAACCTAATACAATCGAAGGCACTCCCTGAAGAATATCGGAAATATTACGTGTCAGGTTGGCAAAGAATTTACCCTGGTTTTCGTACAGAAATATTCCGGTTAACACTCCGATCGGAATAGCCATCACCGATGCCATTACCACCATTAACAATGTTCCGGTTATTCCGTTGGCAATACCACCAGGAATGATTTCACCGCTGTTAATTGCTGTCATTGCCTCGAAACTGTTGGGAGGAGTTTTTAAAATAAAATCGAAACTTATTTGCCGGATTCCTTTGGCAATTAATTCATAAATTATCAGGATAATCGGTGAAATGGTAATAACAGAAAAACCAATGATCAGGCCTTTTATCAGGTTATCCCTGAAAGTCCGCGATTTTAAATTATTGATTTCTATTTTGTTATGTGCAGTGTTCATTTCAGGTCAGGCCATTTTTTTAATAATCAGTTTTCCAACTGCATTTATCACACCGGTTATCAGGAAAAGCAACAAGCCGATGGCAATCAGCGAGCTGAGTTTTAATCCGTCGGCTTCGCCAAACTGGTTGGCAATAACACTTGCCATTGTATTGCCCGTACTGAAAAAGCTTCCGGGAACCACATTTGCATTTCCGATCAGCATGGTTACCGCCATGGTTTCGCCCAGCGCACGGCCAAATGCAAGAATATATCCTGCAATAATACCCGAACGTGCCGAAGGAACAATTACATTTAAAACCACTTCCGACTTTGTGGCGCCGAGTGAATATGCCGCTTCTTTTAATTCGTTGGGCACCATCATAATAATTTCGTTGCTGAGAGAAGTTGCGTAAGGAATGATCATGATAGCCAGGATGATACTTGCGGTAAAAACACCAAATCCCTGGTTCGGAATTCCCAACCCTGTTAAAATGGGACGTAATACATAAAATCCCCACAAACCGTAAACAATTGAAGGAATTCCGGCAAGAAGATCGACCATGGTCCCCAGAATCTTCGCGACTTTTGTTCCGCGGTAATATTCGCCCAGAAAAAGCGAAGCTGAAAATGAAAGCGGCAAACTGATGATCAGGGCAGCTAACGAGGTAATGAGAGTTCCGGCAATAAAAGGCAGTGCACCGTAATTCTCTTTTCCTTCGGTCGGATTCCAGTTATTACTGAAGATAAAATTAAGCCCGAAACTTTTAAATGCCGGAACCGATCCTTTTACAAGCGAATAAATAATTCCACCTGCAACAAATAAAATGATGAAGGAAGACAGGAACAATATCCACTTTGTAATTTTATCGCTGTTCAGCCCCCTAAATCCCCCGAAGGGGGACTTCTTCCGCTTTACGATTGGAGAGGAAATGGCTTCATACATATATTTTATTCAGAAAAATAATTTGAATACACTTATAATTTTTGAGGTTCTTTTCTTACTCCTCCCCTTCGGGGAGGCTGGGAGGGGCTTCTATTTAATTCAGCAAAGGAGTTCCGTTGTATGTTACAGTACGCAGAATTGCTTTTGCTTTTTCAACTGCAGTTGCAGGCAGAGGCGCATAATGAACCTTTTCTGCTTCACCCTGCGCTTTTTCGCTAACAACCCAATCAAGTAGTTTTACTGTGGCAAGCGCCTGTTCCTTCGACCGGTTGTTATAATTCTGTTCTTTGTAAAGTATGATCCACGTAAATCCGCTGATCGGGTATGAATTAGGATCGGCTGAATTGGTAAGCATGATTCTTGTATCAGCCGGAATTTCACCCCTGGCTGCAGCACTTACCGATTCGATTGAAGGAGAAACATAGTTACCGTCACTGTTTTGAATTTTTGCAGTTTGAATTTTTTGTGCAAAAGCATATTCCGAACCGATGTAACCAATTGTGCCTACTGTTTGCGAAATGGTACCTGCAACACCTGGATTTCCTTTGGCACCCATACCAACTGGCCAGTTCAGCGATTTTCCAACACCTACTTTTTCAGCCCAGTTTTTGCTTATTTTACTCATGTAATCGCTGAAAATATTAGTGGTTCCGCTGCCATCAGACCGAACAATCACAGAAATTGCCTGATCTGGAAGGTTCAAACCTGGGTTGTTACTTTTTAAAAGCGGATCGTTCCATTTGGTAATCTTTCCCATAAATATTTTTTCAAGCAAATCACTTGAAAGTTTGAGATCGTCAACTCCGGGAAGGTTGTATGCAATTACCACAGCGCCCATAACCGTCGGGATGTGTACAATTTCAGCGGGCATTTCAGCAATTTTATCATTTTCGAGATAAGCGTCGGTCGCACCAAAATCAACAACTTTGTCGGTTAAACTGCGAATGCCTCCTCCTGAGCCAACTCCGCCATAAGTTATTTGTACGCCTGTTTCAGTAGTATATTCGCTGAATACCATGTTGTAATAGGGCATCGGGAAAGTTGCCCCTGCTGCTGTTAAAGTAATTTTCGACTTTTCAGCCGATTTTTCATCTGCTTTTTTGCCCGATGAACCTGTACATGCCTGCAGTAAAATAACTGCCATTATTAATGTTGCTAGCTGTTTCATTTTTCTTGTTTTTAAATTTATGAAGTTATTTTTAAGTGAAAACTGATGATTGAATTTAAAACTTCAGCTCAAGATTAAGGTATGCAAATGAAGTACCTGGAAGTGAGCTGTCTGCCGGATTCCAATACCGGAAATTTGGTGCCACTTTAATGCCTTTGATCACATTATATTCAAATCCGGCCATAAACAATTGGCCGTCTTTGTTATATTGCCAACCATTCTCCTGCCCTGCAAGTGGTTTTGATCTGAGATCGTCAAACCTTCCGAAAAGTTTTATTTTGTTGCTGGCTGCAAATGTTGAGTAAAACGAAGTGCCATAAATATCCTGCCCATCCTTCATTCCAAAGTTTTTCTGGTAATTGTATTCTGCAGCCACCATCAATTTTTTCCCTGTGTACGCAGCAAATGTTGCAAGCGATGATTGTTTCACGTCTTTTCCCATGTAATCGGCGTAAACACGAGCGGTTACAGTTTTGACCGGTGTTATGGTAACGCCTAATCCCGGACGTAGCAAACTATCCCTTTGAAGACGTTTGTACCCTTCGCCATTTGCCAGAATGAAATCTGCTGAAATAAAATCAGCAAATTTGTATTCCAAGCTTGCTCCAAGATCGGCACTGGCATTAAAACCGTAGGCGTCCTGGAATGATTTTTCAATGTAACGAAGTCCCCAGATTTTTTCTGCAACCTTAAATTGTGTTGTGGCAATTACACCAAACGAACCGCTTAAGTTGTTCTTTTTGTATTCTACATAAGCATTTTTCAGAAAAGCTGTCAACTGCAAACCACCAACTTTCGGGTCACCAACATCGAGAATTAATTTTGCATACCAATCTTTGCTGAAATTATATTCGTAACCAAGATATGCACGTGTAATTTCGAATGCAGGATTTGAATTTCCGTCTGAAAATGCAGTATTGAAATTAGTGAAAATCAATGCAAGAGGTTTTCCATTTGGTTTAAAATCTTCGGATTTTTCCTGGCTGTATGCAATCGTAATTATAGCTGAAATTAATAGCCATACTGAAATTAGTTTTTTCATTTTTTACTTAAGATTGAATTTTGTTTAACAGGGGCAAAAGTGGGACAATGGTGTTACATCAGAATTAAGTAATTATTACAAAACGATTAAATTGTAACATCATTACTTAGTAAGAACCAGAAAAAGAATATTTTAAGCGTTGAAAGGCATATTTAAAAATGGTTACAACTGACAAATTTCCGGACTGAGCAAAAAAAACTGTCAAAAACTTAAGCCGGAAATGCTAAATTTTTTATGGTGAACAGATTGATGGATTTTTTCGAATCTGAACATGCGGAATAAGAATTTCAGAAAAAAACCTTTTCACATAATTTTAATAATAACATATCTCCGGTTTGACAAATTCACAACTTAAAAGCATATTTTCCACATTGCTTTTAAAATACTGTAGTGCTTCTGATTTGTTTAAAAAATTGCCAAACGTTGCAAGCACAATAACTCTTTGTTCAAGGTTATCTGCAAGTTCCATAAATTCATCGATTCCAACTTCCTGAAAATCTTCAGTTAAAATTGTACCCGAATGATAATCGTACGAAAAATCAATATGTTCGGCAAGAAACCATTTTAAACTTGTGTCAAAAGCAAAATCGGCGTCAGATTGTGCAAAAAGCAAAATTACTTTACCATTGGGCAATCCATAAAAATAAACTGGCAGTGATGTCGGGAAACAGGTAAATTCCGATTTGTAAATCAAATGAGCTTGTAATTTCATGACATTAATTTTAATACCTCAAAATTACGGCCCGGCTGATTCACATCCGATAAATTTTGATTAATATTTGATTAACAGTCGTTTAAAAAATAATTAAACAAGTTATCTTTCAAACAGCGTTGGAATTATTTATTGAAATCACCTGTTTTTACCGTACAAATTGAAGTTACAGAACCGATTAATATGTCAGGTTTTTGTATTTTAGAAGAAAAAAAATGAAATACATACTCGTTTTAATCTTGTTTGTTTTTTTTATTGGTTGCCGGGACAGTGAAAATAAGTCGGTAAAAGAGAGTAAAAGGAGTCATCCAAGTCACATATATAATTTTGTTAAAGCTGATACCGCTCAATTCATTTATTTCGAAACTAATTATCTGCCTGTTTATTCAGCAATTTATTACCAGGATGGAACAAAAAGATTTCCGATTACAACCACCGTAAGTATCAGAAATACATCGCTTTCCGATTCAGCTTTTATTTTATCGGCCATTTATTACGATTCTTACGGCAAAGTACTGCACTCTTATCTCGATTCCAGTCTTTTACTGAGCCCGCTTGAATCGGTCGAACTGGTGGTTCAGGAAAAGGATGATGAAGGTGGGGCAGGAGCCAATTTCATCATCAAATGGGGCGCAACCCGTTTTTCTAACCAGTTGATGATACAGTCGGTTATGATTGGAACTTACGGTCAGCAGGGTGTGTCATTCCTTTCCGATGCCAAAGTGGTTAAACAGGAATTCAGGAAATAAATCAAAACTTTTGTGTTTCACATAAAATCTGCTTTTATTTTTTTTCGTTGCAACCGGCTGGCTTAAAAAAACATAACCGACCTGTAAAACTACTGTTAATCAATGTGTAACAAATATTTTCTATTTTTACATCATTAACTGAAACAACAATGAATAAATTTTCATCGAGACAAGTAGTCATTTTTCTGGCATTGTTTTTAACAACAATTGTCGGTTTGGGTTGGTATTATTTAAATCTTACAGGTTTTTCCTTTTTGTACATGATTCTTGGTTTGTTGTTATTTTTTCTGATCGCTTTTTACATAATCCAGTTTGCCATTAAACGATTTATTGTTGAAAAATTACGCCCCATTTATAAAATAATCGATTTTGTGCCTCGAAAGGAAAAAGAAGTAAAATTTAAGCTGAAACCTGGTTTTATTGAACTTTCGGATGTTGAACAGGATGTGGAGAACTGGGCTCACAACCAGATGCAGGAAATTGAGAGGCTGAAAGAACTTGAGCGTTACAGGAAGGATTTTGTGGGGAATGTTTCGCACGAGTTGAAAACCCCCATTTTTAATATCCAGGGATACATTCTGACTTTGCTTGAAGGTGGTCTGGAAGACCCGAATATTAACAGGCTTTACCTCACCCGCACTGAAAAAAGCATCGACAGGATGATATCGATAGTTGAAGATCTGGAATCGATCAATAAACTTGAAACCGGAGAGTTAAAACCACATTTCAGCGTTTTTGACATTGTAAAAATTGTGGAAGATGTTTTTGAAATGGAACAGCGCCTTTCGAAAGAAAGATCAATTTCGCTTTTGCTGAACGACAAGCCCGACAAACCTTTAATGGTGAAGGCCGACCGGAAAAGAATTATTGAAGTTCTTACCAATCTGGTGGTAAATGCAATTAAATACGGTAAAAAGGGAGGTTTTGTAAAAGTTGGTTTTTATGATTTTGATGATAAAATGATGATCGAGGTTTCGGACAATGGAATCGGGATTGACAAAAAAGATCTTCCACGTATTTTCGAGCGGTTTTTCAGGGTCGATAAATCGCGATCGCGCGAACAGGGCGGCACCGGTCTTGGCCTTTCAATTGTAAAGCACATTATCGAGGCTCACAATCAAACCATTAATGTTCAAAGCGAAATAAACGAAGGAACCACATTTACATTTACGCTTGACAAAGCCAAATATTAACCTAACTTTGTTTAATCGAAAATTAAAACTCATTTAAGAGTGATTTAACTTAAATAGGTACATTTGCTTATCATTTAACTGTTTATATTATGGATGATACAATTTTTAAGATTTTGCTGGTTGACGACGAAGAAGATATTCTTGAATTTATAAGTTACAACCTTGAAAAAGAAGGATACAAGGTTTTTACAGCAAAAAATGGCATTGAAGCAATCAAATCAGCCGAAAAAAATATTCCGCATCTTGTAATTCTCGATGTAATGATGCCCGAAATGGATGGAATTGCAGCATGCGAGGAAATGCGCAAAATTCCCGCACTCGACAATACAGTAATTGCATTTTTAACTGCCCGGGGAGAGGATTATTCACAAATTGCAGGATTTGAAGCCGGTGCAGATGATTACATTACAAAACCCATCAGGCCGAAAGTGTTGGTCAGCAGGGTGAAGGCGCTTCTGAAACGTACCGGAGAAACAACCGTTGCCGCACCTGTTCCGGTGAATGAAAATATGGTTAACATCGGGAATCTGGTAATCGACAAGGAAAGGTACGTTATCAGGATCAACAATGAAGATATGGTGCTTCCAAGAAAAGAGTTCGAATTATTATCGTTGTTGGTTTCAAAACAAGGCAAAGTCTTCACGCGCGAAGAAATTTATCATTCGGTGTGGGGTGAAAATGTGGTGGTTGGCGACAGGACAATCGATGTGCATATCAGGAAGTTACGCGAAAAAATCGGCAACGACCATATAAAAACGTTAAAAGGGATCGGATATAAATTTGTTGAATAAACCGGAAATGCTGATTTAAGGATTGAAAAACAAATCAGAACAAATAGATCACCGGGTATAAAATCATAAAACCAAGCAAATAACCTGTTGCCACCTGTTGCAGGTTATTTTTATTTAAAATAAGCCGGGCAGTTCCAAGCATCCCTGAAACAAGAACCAAAATAAGTATTGCCGGTAACGGATTAGCGCCAATCCGGAATGAAAGCGCGAAAAAAGTGGAAGTAACTGCACCGATGGCAGCCATGTGAATGCTGATATTCCATTTGAACGAAATAAGCAGCAAGGCAATAATCAACAATACCGATGCGATAAGGAAAAGTTTGAAGACCGGTAAAAAATGAATTCGGGAAAGCAGAATAAATCCAATATAATAAAAGATCGAGGTAAACAAAAGCGGAACAATCCTGTCGCGGCTGTCAGACATTAAAAAGTTGAATTTTGGATTAAACGCCATAAATGCTATCGATAACAATGGTAAGGTAGCCGTGCTGAAAAAAATTACAAGCAGAACATAACGTTTTGCCTCAGGAGTTAAGAATGTACTGTAAAATCCGGAGATAAAAAACAATAAAAATCCCAGGGTTGGTAACAGGATGGGATGAAAAACCATTGAAACAATTTTGGCAAATTTTTCAGACATATTTATAGTTCTTTTCGCAAACGTGCAACCGGTATATCCAGCTGTTCGCGATATTTGGCAACTGTGCGTCGTGCAATGTTGTACGATTTCTTCTTCAGGATGGCTGCAAGTTTATCGTCGGTTAAAGGTTTTCTTTTATCTTCGTTATCAATACAATCCTGTAGAATTTTCTTGATTTCCCTGGTTGAAACCTCTTCCCCGTCATCTTTTTGCATTCCTTCGGAAAAGAAATATTTCAAAGGGTAAATTCCAAAATGAGTTTGAATGTATTTACTGTTCGAAACCCTTGAAATAGTAGAAATATCAAGGTTAGTACGTTCAGCAATATCTTTCAGGATCATCGGGCGCAACTTTGTTTCGTCGCCATCTATAAAATATTCGCGCTGGAAATTTATAATTTCCGACATGGTTACCAATAATGTGGTTTGTCTTTGCTGCAAAGCATCGATAAACCATTTTGCCGAATCAAGTTTTTCCTTAACAAACTGCCATGCTTCTTTTTTGGTTTTGTTTTTCTGGCTTTCTCCCATGGCACGGATCATGTTCAGATAATCTTCATTTATCTTCAATTCGGGGACATTCCGCTGGTTTAATGACAAAACCAGTTCGCCATCGATCAGTTCGAGAATAAAATCGGGAACAATATGCTGATTTGATTTATTCATCGGATTACTGTACGAACTGCCGGGTTTGGGATTCAGCTTCAGAATAAGGTCAACGGCTTCTTTTAATTCCTTGTCGGAAAGTTCAAGTTTTGCCTGAATTTTTGAATAGTGTTTTTTGGTAAATTCATCAAAAAAATCGGATACGATGGCGTATGCGATTTTTTGTTCATCTCCTTTATTTTTATTAAGCTGAATTAACAGACATTCCTGCAGGTCGCGGGCGCCAACGCCGGGAGGATCGAATCCCTGGATTACTTTTAAAATCCGGAGCAGTTCATTTTCGGTAACTTCAATATTCAGATTAAAAGCCAGATCGTCGCTGATTGCCGGTAAATCGCGTCTCAGATAGCCATCGTCGTCAATATTCCCGATGATGTATTCAGCAAGCTGACTTTGAAGTTCCGAAAAACTAACCATTCCAAGCTGTTCCAACAAAAACTCATGGAATGTGGTCCCTACCGAAAAAGGAATGTCGATATACTCATCGTCTTTTGAATAATTGTTGGTATTCAGTTTGTACGACGGGATATCTTCATCTTCATCGTAATAATCGTCGAAAGTGAATTCTTCGTTATCAACATCAGAAACATCGGCATCGTCGCGTACTTCGGTTTCCTGCTCTTCATCGGGCATTTCCGATTCGAGTTCAAGCACCGGGTTTTCCTCAAGTTCCTTTTTAATGCGCTGTTCGAGTTGTAAAGTTGGGATTTCCAAAAGCTTTATCACCTGAATTTGCTGTGGTGAAAGCTTTTGAAGCAATTTTTGTTGTAATGTCAGGTTTTGCTTCATATCCCAATTGTTGGCACCGTAAATTTACATTTTTTATTGTAAACTTTTGTCTGGCATCAGAACTCGGCATTTTTTGGTGTTCTGGCAAACGGAATCACATCGCGGATATTCCCCATCCCGGTTACAAACAATATAAATCTCTCGAAACCAAGACCGAATCCACTGTGAACCACTGAACCGAAACGGCGTGTGTCGAGGTACCACCACATTTCCTCAACCGGAATATTCATTTCTCTCATCCGGTTTTCGAGCTTTTCAAGATTTTCTTCACGCTGTGAACCACCGATTATTTCTCCGATCTGCGGGAATAAAACATCCATGGCACCTACAGTTTTTCCATCATCGTTCTGTTTCATGTAGAAAGCCTTTATTTCTTTGGGATAATTGATGAGGATTACAGGTCGTTTGAAATGTTTTTCAACCAGATAACGTTCGTGTTCGCTTTGCAGATCGACGCCCCATTCAACAGGGAACTGAAATTTCTTTTTCTTGTAAGGAGTTGATTCTTTGAGTATTTCAATCGCTTCGGTGTAAGTGATTCTGACAAAATCGTTATTCAGTACAAAATTAAGTTTTTCGATCAGATCCATCGAACGCTGATCCTGTGGTTTGTCCTTTTCTTCCTGCTGCAAACGGCTTGCAAGGAATTTCAGGTCGTCCAGACAATTGTCGAGCGCGTATTGAATCAACGATTTCAGAAACTCTTCCGCCAGGTCCATATTATCCTGCAGGTCGTAGAATGCCATTTCGGGCTCAATCATCCAGAATTCGGCAAGGTGGCGGGTTGTATTCGAATTTTCGGCCCTGAAAGTTGGTCCGAAAGTGTAAATCTCGCCTAATGCAAGTGCCCCGAGTTCGCCTTCAAGCTGCCCTGAAACAGTTAAATTTGTTGGTCTTCCGAAAAAGTCTTCGCTGTAATCAATTTCCCCATTTTCCGTTAACGGCAGATTTTTTGGATCGAGTGTGCTTACCCTGAACATTTGACCTGCGCCTTCTGCGTCGCTTGCCGTGATAATTGGAGTGTGCAGGTAACAAAAACCTTTTTCATTGAAATATTTATGAATGGCAAATGCCATTGCATGTCTTATTCTGAAGATTGCACTGAATGTATTTGTGCGGAAACGCAGATGAGCATTTTCGCGCAAAAATTCGAGTGAATGTTTTTTGGGCTGAATCGGGTATTTTTCAGGATCGGCAGCGCCCAGAAGTTCAACCTGTTCGGCATTCAGTTCAATAGCCTGTCCGCTTCCGGTTGATTCAACAAGTTTACCTGTCACCGAAAGTGCAGCGCCGGTATTGATCTCGCGTAAAAGTGATTCATCAAAATTATTTACATCAACAACTACCTGAAGATTATGAATAGTTGAACCATCGTTTAATGCAATGAAAAATACATTTTTGCTTCCCCGCTTTGTTCTGACCCATCCTTTTGCTACAACTGTTTCGTTTGCCAAACCTTTTTGCAGGATATCCTTAATTTTAATTCGTTTCATAATCACATATTTTATATGATGTTTTTATTTTTTACCAGAAGGGTACAAATGTATATTTTTCTGTGAAAATCGCCTGAAAACACTTCGATTATTGATGAAGATATAAAGAAAAAAACCATCCTTCAGCCAGTTGACATCAGAATGGTTTTTGATAGCGAATTGATTGATCAATCCTATTCAGGAAAATGACAGAAACCGGCATTCGCCTGATTTCTCATTTTACTTTTTTTCTTCTCTTTCATAGGTTCCGGGTACCGGAACTTTAGCCTGTGCAATATACCCGATATTGCCCATGATGTATTTTTCCGGTCCAAGTTTCAGGTCTGAATTCATCATTTCTTCGTATGAAACTTCTTTTCCGGTGTAAGCTGAAACTCTGCCCATTATTGCCACCAGGTTTGAAATTGCTGTGGCTTCTGCTTCGTTCCATGGAATATCCTGACGAATACAGGTAACAAGGTCCATGTGTTCCTGAACATAAGGACTTGTTTCTGATCCCACAGAACTAAACAGGGCATTTCCTGAAGCGTCAACAATAGTCGGAATTTTACCATCTGTGCGCGCAATTGCCTTTGTTCCGTGGAAAACTTCGTAAACGCCGTTGGTACAGCCATTAATCTGCCGGCACATACTGTGCATCTGGCGACCATCGGCAAACCTGTAATCAATACTGAAATTATCGTACTGGTCACCGGTAGGTCTGCGCTGGCGCGAACCAAATCCGAGTGCTTTTACCGGCGCTTCGCCAAAGAACCACATGGCAACATCGAGGTTGTGAACATGCTGTTCAACAATATGATCGCCCGAAAGCCAGCACCAGTTTACCCAGTCACGGATCATCCATTCCATTTCCGACCAGCTTGGATTATTGTCGCGGTGCCACAGTTTACCACCATTCCAATAAACATTTGCCGAGACAATATGGCCTATTCCATTGTTTTGCAACTCTTTATATAAATTGATGTAGCTGAGCTGGTGCCTTCTTTGTGTTCCGGTGACTACTTTTAAGCCCAGCGAGTCGGCCATTTTTGCAGCTGCAAGCACCTGCCGAATACCGGTCGGATCAACAGCAACAGGTTTTTCCATAAACACATGTTTCCGTGCTTTTACGGCAGCCTCAAAATGTTCGGGGCGAAATTTCGGAGGAGTGGCAAGAATAACGATGTCAACACCCGAATCAATTACTTTCTGGTAAGCATCGAAACCAACAAAACAGTTTTCAACCGGAACTTCCTGGCCTTTTTCAGTTTTAATTTTTTCGCGGCAACTGTCAACCCTGTCCTGGAAAACATCGGCAAGTGCAGTAATTGAAAGTCCGGGACCTGCATCCAAAAAGTTAACAGCCGCTCCTGAACCACGGCCACCGCAACCTATCACACCTGCTTTTAATTCTTTCCCTTCGGGCGCTTTTGCCAGCAACGGCGGGAATTTGTATTCTTTCGGAACCCAGTCGTAATTAACGCCCGGAGTTGCGGTTTTTTCACCGCCACCTGCACATGAAGTTAATGCACCTACACCCATTGAACCTGCTGCGCCTACTACTGCAGCGCCTGCCAGGAATTTTCTTCTTGAAAACTGATTGTCACTCATGATTTTACTGTTTTTAGTTAAATTTAGGATTTTAAAATTATTACTATTTTTTGTTTTATAAATCTTTAATTAAAACATTTTACTTATTCATTATAAACAAATAACCACAATTATTTTGTCTGCGATATTTCTTCACTTTTTGGCATGGTATTTTGGTCGTATTCGCAAACCACCCTGAAACTGATATAATTACAATCTGATAACCACCAGATACTTTTTGGCATTTGCGGGTCGGTTTTCAGCCATGCAACCGACTGGGTGGCGCTGCGGGCAGCTGACCTGACTTCTTCTATTCCACTTTTAAAGTAGCCTCCTCTAACTACATGTTCTTCCCCGCTGACAGGTCCTTTCGGATCGGTCACTCCATCCGTGAGTTTTGAATACGCATCGGGAGAATACCAGTCGGAACAGTATTCCGCTGCATTTCCAAGCATATTTTTTAATCCGTAAGGATTGGCTTCAACCTCTTCAGGTTCGTGAGTTTTCGATTTACTGTTTTTTCCGTAAAAAACATATTCATTAATAATAGTGTTTTCTTTTCCGAACATCCTGCCAAAAAATCCTTTCTCAGCAAAATCCTTTACATTTCCTTCGAAGAAAAAAGGAGTTTCCTTTCCTCCGCGGGCAGCGTACTCCCATTCCGCTTCAGTGGGCAAACGGTAAGTTTTACCGGTAACCTTCGAAAGCCATTTGCAGAATGTTTCAGCTGAATGGTAGCTCATTGTAATTGCTGGTCGAGTTCCCAATCCCCAGTTCTGGTCGGGTTGTCCGTAGGGCGGGGTAGGACCTGAAATAGCATCTACGTCTGTTTTGGTGCGTGTTCCTTCGGTATCTGTTGTACGTCCTTCGGCTGCTGTTGCTGAATAAAAAGCAAGATAAACATCCCAAGTAACTTCGGTTTCGGCTATGAAAAACGGGCTTATTTTAACTTCTTTTTGCGGTCCTTCATCGGGTTTACGCAAAGGTTCATTTTCAGGACTGCCAATTTTAAAGGTTCCGCCCGGTATTGCTTTCATATTGAATGAAACAGTTGTATTCGGAACAGTCTCAGTAAAATCTTTATGCCCGGTGACAATTGCCGGTGAGGCGTATTTTTCCTGTTTTTCATTGCCCGTACTTCCGAATGTGACATTTTTAGCATGTAACGCTTTCGGGTTGTAATGACCAACATTTAAATGACAGTTAATGCAAAGCAATCCTTTTACTTTTTCGTTCTGTGTATAATAAAGGTGTGCATTCTGCCCATCTTTTGTCAATGTTAAAGGGAATAAATTGGGATGGCACTTGTTGCACGATTCCTGGAAAACATGACGACTGGCAGATTCGAGAGTTGCTTTCTCTTCCCAGTTAAAATCGGCGCTGTCTTTAAAAACATAACCGTAAATATCTCTTGCCGAAGCTTTAACCTTCTCTATAAGATAATTCTGCCCTTTGGGAGGTAAATGACACTCAACACAACCGATATGCATGCCTACCCGGTTATCGTAATGAACCGACATTTTCCATGAATTGAAAACATGCGGATGAACATGGCACATTTCGCAAGACTCGTTGGTTGAAGTAGCGTCAATTACTTTATTTGAATAAATAGTTGCAAGAATACCGATGACAAATCCGATGAGTATTACAAGCAGAATTTTCTTTCGCAAAAAACCAACAAATTTTTCCAGCATGATAATAATTTAACTTTCAGGTATGGTTGATATAAAGTGATTCCAAAAATAGCAAATTATTAAAACGTTAATAAATAAATGAATGAATAAAGGCTTATTTAAATGTATTTAATAACAGACTTCAATTTCCTTTATTGTCCGGTCAGCAATCTAAAGACTCCATAATTATTGATTATACCTACTTTCCCTTTCCATATTTTTATCAGCCGGTTATTGCAAAATGCCGTTGCAGAAAAGACAATCCGGGAATATTTCAGAATAATTGAAGTGAGGACACCAAAAGTATTAATCATCCTGGATTGATTACACAGTAAAAATCTGCACTCTAATCGTTACACAAAAGTTAAATATTAGAAGGCTTCAATGAAGGAGGCTTTTTTTAAAACAATAATTCTTTGTATATTTTCGGTCATGAATAAGTTAGCCCGGGGATATATTAATTTGCTGGATTTTCTTTTCCCGACTTTGTGCATTGCCTGCGGAAACCGGCTTGTGACGCAGGAGAGATTCCTGTGCATTGATTGCTGGAGCGATTTGCCCGTCACTGATTTTCATCTGAATAAAGAAAATAAGGTGGCAAAACTGTTTTGGGGCCGGGTGGGAATTGAAAATGCAACTGCTTTTTTTGCTTTTAACAAAGGCAGTAAATATCAGCATCTTGTTCATTTTATCAAATACAAAGGAATGAAAGAACTTGGATTTGAGGTAGGAAGAAGATTTGGTTTTACACTTTTACAATCACCTGAATTCAAAAATATCGACGTAATAATTCCTGTTCCTCTGCATCCGAAAAAACAAAAAATACGGGGTTACAATCAAAGCGAGTGGATAGCAAAAGGTATTGCGGAAACATTGAATAAGACTTTGATAGTCAACAATCTGATCAGGAATCTGCATACATCGACACAAACACGTAAAAACCGGTATGAACGATGGGAAAATGTGGAAAATATATTTGAGGTGATTGATAAGCAACAACTTGCAGGTAAGCATGTTTTACTTATCGACGATGTGGTTACAACGGGTTCAACGCTCGAGTCGTGTGCGTTTCAGCTTTTGCAGGCCGAAAATGTGAAAGTCAGCATTGCAACTCTGGCATTTGCTGATTTTTAGGTCGGATATCTCAACCACTTTGAAATTGATTTGTTATTTGTTTCGATAAAATTAATGAAATGCAAAGTGGAATTTGTTATCAGTAAATATGTTCCGGGTTTCAAACCCGATGTGACTTTACCCACAAACCGGATGTTTGAGTTGCTGGGTGAAGATGGAATGAGAAAGATGGTCAGTGATTTTTACGATCTTCTGAAGGAGAGTACGATTAAAGATATGTTTCCAAAAAATCCGGTGGTTCTTGAAAAGGCAAAAGAACATTCTGCAGATTTTTTTATACAGATATGCGGAGGTCCGCAGTATTTTAACCAAAACCGTGGATTACCGAGGTTAAACCAGAGGCATTTACCGTTTAAAATAACTGCCGAAGGGCGGGAAATATGGCTGGGTTGTTACCGGGAAGTCCTTCAGAAGATTGATTTACCGGAGGAAGTTTTAATTTCATTCTGGAATTACCTGGATGTATTTTCAAAATGGATGGTGAATTC
>JBBIPU010000059.1:0-1117 GCA_037442685.1 Draconibacterium sp.
AGTTTTTTGCCGTTTATTTCTGTATCGAGATAAGGCGAAAGCTGGTGCATCCGCAAAATTTCCGGGTCGATAGTTTTGAAGTTTTCCATCTTTATCCAGTTTCCGTTGTCAATCTGCATTTCGACAACCGATTTTTCAGAACCTGCGAAAACATTCACCAAAACATGGGTTGTGTCAGCCATTGTTTTGGTCAATGCATCTGGCAGGTAAATATTCATCTGGTAATCAGCCGGGCGACGAGCAGCCTTAAACTGAACACTGTATTTGTTTCCATCAAAAGAAATGATTGAATAACCGTTGGGAGCGCCGTCGTTCATGGTGGCATGCGGAATTCCTGTCTCATCTTTCAGTCCACACCACCAACTTCCACAGACTGTTGCATTAATTAAATGATGATGCGGTGTTTTACCCTTCCATCCCTGTTCTTCTCCCACAAAAAGATTGAGTTGTTCGTGTACATGACCCGAAATTGAAAAGGTATTTGGCCTGTTTTCAAGGAGCCTGAA
The DNA here is from genome assembly GCA_037442685.1 of Draconibacterium sp. Classification (GTDB taxonomy): domain Bacteria; phylum Bacteroidota; class Bacteroidia; order Bacteroidales; family Prolixibacteraceae; genus Draconibacterium. The sequence continues at coordinate 507 of JBBIPU010000059.1, forward strand.
CATCGCTTCGCGGTTGTCGCAGGCCACAATGGGCGAGTGCATCATCAGCACCACCAGTTTGTTTTCGGGCACAAACGCAAGGTAGTTTTTTACAAACTCCAGTTGCCTGTCGGTAAAATGCGAAATGTATTTTCCGTCGGGTTTAAAGAAAATATCGTTCAAACCGATGAAAGCCACATCGGCGTATTCAATAGCATAGGTTGAGGGACCAAAAAACTGATTGAAAGTGTTGTCGCGGTCGTCGTTGGTTTTGGCGTCGCGGTCGTTGTCGTGGTTGCCGATGATGTTGTACCACGGAATTCCGATTTGTGCAATACCGGCAGCCACATCGTCCATCAATTCAGGATCGTCGGCAACAATATCGCCCAATGTAACGCCAAAAGCAGCATCGGTGCCGATCAGTTCTTCCACCACATCGTGGAAAATGTAATTCGCCTCTTTCATTCCGCGGGCCTGGGTATCGCCAAAAAATAAGACATCAAACTGTTTAGGCTCTTCAGTTTTTTCCAAGGGAAAATTAAAACCGGTTTGATATTTTGCTTCACCCTGAACAAAATGAAGCGGATTCTGAAAACTATTAACCGCTACTGCATATCCAGCAGGTTTAATTA
>JBBIPU010000059.1:1217-23525 GCA_037442685.1 Draconibacterium sp.
AACCAAAAACCATGAAATATGAAAAACCTTTTTACTGTAATAACCACATTTTAGACCATGCACTATCGTTACCATCCTGAGCAGTATAAGGTGTTTGAACCAAACCTTTAATTGCCTCCTGGTAATTAGCGTTGTTCCTGTTTTTTTCATTTGCATCGTAACGGACACGCAAAGGCATTGCATCGCGTTTTCCCCTTGGACCAACCTGAAGCGCGGGGAGACCAGTTCTTCTCCAATCACAATATGATTCATTAGCGTTTGTCCAGGCAGCAATCCATTTCTGGGTCATGATCTGATCCAAAGAACCATCATATTTGATTCCCAGTTTTGCAATATATGTACTATAACTATCACCAACGCCCCAGGTATCCAATGAAGCCTGAACTCCTTTTTCATACCATGTTTGTTGTGAACCAACTGACCAACCTTTTTTAGCAGCTTCAGCCAGAATGAAACAAACTTCGGAATAAGAGATCAATCTGGCTTTCAGGTATTCTCCCTTAGCTGCTTTGTATTTGTCAGCAACCGCCGAAACATGATCATTGTACCCTCCCTGGGTTGGTTTTGGATTTAAATTATAGTTGTAAGGTTCATAAGCAACCACCGCAATCGGAATGCCAACATATTCCATTGTGTCGATGATCGTTTTGCCGGCAGAAGCAGCAGCCTGCCAGGTATTTCTGTCATAAATAACATATCCCTGTTCCTGTACATAAGAAGGTTTCAAATAACGAACTCCGTCTTCAAGTACATCATTTTCTTCATGAGAATCAGAAATTGTAATCTTAACTTTAACTTTATTGAACCAGACAGGTAACCTTGGATCCTGATAACCGACCAGTACATCGCGGAATCCGGCACAAAGCTGTATTCTGCTGAAATTACTCTGACTGTTGTCGTAAGTGGTATTTGCAGGCCATGAATCACTTGCAGAAGAACCAATGAAGTCCATATTGGCATCATCATCATTTGAGGTAAAAATAGGATAAGTCCCCGGATTACCTACAATTTCCTGGATTCCGGCTTTTGCGTAATCTGGCAATTTGGTGGAGACTCTCATGTAGTACCTTAATGCCAGAGAATTAGCCAGTTTCCGCCATTTAGCTGGATCGCCATTGTAAATAACATCATTCGACTGGCTGATACCTGAATAGGCATCCAATCCTTTTGATAAAAGTGTATTGGCTTTTTTCAAGTCTTCAATCACTCCTTTATAAATAACCTCCTGTGAGTCAAATACCGGGAAAAGATCTTCCTGGCTACCTGCAGGGGCATTCAATGCTGCAGTATATGGAGCATCACCCCACCAATCAGTAATAGAAGCAAAATTAAAAGCGCGCAATACTAAAGCAAGTCCCATCTGAAATTCCATTCCTTCCTGTTCAGACCTATCGTAAAGTTGTTTAATATTTCTAAGGTTATTGTAATATCCTGCCCAGGAAGATTCACTTATCCAATCGTAATTATTGAGTCCTGAACCCCAACCGCTTTTTTGTACATAATTCATAACACCAGCCGCGTTTTGGTCGTAACTGACATTTCCCTGCCATGTATCAACAATAACTGTGGTTACCAAAAGATTTGGATTAACCGTTGTCGGATCCACACCATTCGGGTTCACATTTAACTCAGTCAGATCCTGGCACGAGGCAAATGCAAGTGTTGCAAGCACCAGGAATATTTTATAATGTGATTTCATCAATTTCATAATTATCTGTTTTTTAATATTAGAAAGTTACATTTAGTTTAAAACCAACCGGAATAGTCCAGGGTGCGACATTGAAACGTTCGATACCCTGTTTAAACTGGATTCCGCTCATGCCCTGAACACCTGCTTCAGGCTGGAAAGCCATTTCAGGATCAATGCCGATTTTGGCTTTGGTCCAGAGTATGATATTTCGGCTGTACACAGAAATTGAAGCATTTTGAATACCAATCGATTTAAGGGAAGGAAGCTGGTATGCCAAAGAAATTTCCCTTAATTTAATATAGTCAGCATCGAAAGTTGCAGTGCGTGTGTAATCCCATCCGTAGAAATCCTGGTAACGGATGGTTGGTGTTCCTTCATCGCCGAGGTGTTCTGCCACTGCAATAAAGTTACCGTTTTCATCATAATCACCTTCAACACCAGGCATAAACACACCATCGTTAAGTGTGATACCGCCTTCGGTATGAGGAAGACCTCCGGTTTCTTTTGTCGGACCTCCAACTACAACATAAAATTCACCGCCGGGAGAAAGATATTTGTCAGCATTATCACGCAGATACTGAGCCATTTGAGCAGGACTCATGTTATTTATCTTAACAGTTCTGTCGATCCAGCGTTGTGAGTGAAGATCTGATTCACCATAACGCAATGTCTGCGATACAAACTGTCCCCCCGATCTCCAGTCGAAGTTAGCTGTAAGTGTCCATTTTTTATATGAAAGTGAAGTCTGAAGCCCCATAATAAAATTGGGATTGAAATTGCCAATTACAGGAGCAACACGTTTTCCGTCTTTTTCCCAGGTACCATCTGAACTATCCCAGCCTTCTTCGTCAACAATCGGCCAACCATAATATGGTGAATTTTTATCTTCCACCCTTAACATTTTTTTATCGATGATATTACCGATTTCTTCGCCAACCCAGGTAACTGCACCACCTTTTGCATCAGTCCACAATGTAATGTAATTGAAACCTTCTGAAAGTTCTTCAACCTTTGTTCTGTTTTTTGAATAAGTTAAATTAACGTCCCAATTCCAGTCTCCGGTTTTAACAGGTGTACCACCTAACATTAATTCAACACCCTTGCTTGAAAGCAATCCAGCATTGATTTGCTTGCTGCTGTAACCCGAAGATGGAGGTAAGCCGATATTCAGCACCTGGTTTTCGTTTTGAGCGGCATAGTAAGTTCCCTCAAATCTCAAACGGTTTTCAAATAAACCAAGGTCTGCTCCAATTTCCCATGATTTCTGAATTTCAGGTTTTAAATCAGGAAGCAATAAGGTTCCGGAAGTTGTAAGACGTGTTTCGTTACCCCATGCGCCAACATTACCCATTACTGAATTCAAACGATAAGGATCGGTATCGTTACCAACCATAGCCCAGCCTCCTCTAAGTTTTGCAAGAGAAACTTTCGGGCCCATATCAACCAAATTGTTTAATAACGCACTTAATGAAGCGGATGGATAGAAATATGAACGATTTTCCTCAGGCAATGTACTCGACCAATCATTACGTGCAGTTAAATCAAGATAAATGGCATCTTTCCAACCCAATGATGCTAAGGCATAAAGGCTGTAAATTGCTTTCTGTCCCCAGCTTGAACCATACACGAGGTTACTCGGTGCAATATTGCTGACAGAATAAATACCAGGAACAATCAAACCTGAACCACCGTCTTTACTGCGTGTGGAATTATCAGAACTATAACGATACATGTAGTTACCTCCAACTGAACCGTTTACACTTAAAGCATCGAAAGTGTTTTTATATGATGCAAGGAAATCGGCATTTTGCTCTCTTCTGTACATGTTTGCAATACCATAAAATCCTTTGGGTTCATTAGTATAGCTCCGGGCTATTTTGGTTTCAATGAATTCCTGATATTGATCATGATTATAACGGGCCATCAACGAAATGTTCTTGGTTATATCAATATCGAGCCTTACGTTTCCGTAAAACCTGTCTCTCCTGAAACCATTATTTACTTCGTTAGCAAGGAAATAGGGGTTATTTGCATAGTCACCGGTTCTTTCATAGGTACCATCAGGATTGATTTCCAAAGTATATGGTCCATTCTGCTGGATTCCCTCTTTACCAGGTTCCCAGTAGTTTTTCATCAAAAGGACATCAATGGAAGGGTTGGTTTCGTACAAAGCCTGCATCGGGTTAGCACCGCGGTTTCCTGCGGGACGGTTATCGGCTCCTGTTGATGTAAAATTAATACTTGAGCTTAATTTCACATTGTCAACCAGTTTTATCGAAGAATTTAAAGAGATTGAATTTCTGTGCAAATCGCTGTTAGGAATTACTCCTTTGTTCATCATATTGTTGTATGATAACCTGTAGTCTATTTTTTCTGAAGCATCGCTTACTGATACAGTGTTATCTGATGTCACTCCTGTTTCAAAGAAATTTTTGTAATTGTCAGGATGAGAAACAAGCGGAGTTGCCACCAGGTTACCACTTGCATCGAAATATGGCCACTGGTAAGCTTTTGTACCTTTATCCAATTCAGGACCAACCCAGGCTGATTCAGTAGGATCGGTAACAATATAATCCAAACCGTTACTTGGTCTGTTGTCCTGTGTATATGGCCGTGTTCCGTATGCCATCATATTGTGCATTGGCAGATACTTGTAAGGATTATCGAATACGGTACTTGAAGTAATTGAAACTCCGAGACCTTTCTTTTGTTTTCCTGATTTTGTTGTAATTAAAACAACACCGTTACCTGCACGTGAACCATAAAGTGCAGCGGCGCTCGGACCTTTCAAAACTGAAACGCTTTCAATATTTTCCGGATTTATATCAGAAATCGCGTTACCGTAGTCAGCCCTGTTATCACGACCCATTTGAACTACATTGTTTAACGAGTTATTCATCGGTACACCATCAACAACGAACAGAGGCTGATTGTCACTGGTAAGCGAAGAAGCTCCGCGGATAACCATACTCACCGAAGAACCTGCAATACCAGTTGAATTAATTGCAACACCGGGAACTTTACCTGAAAGTGAATTCAGGACATTTTCCTGGGCAACCAACTGTAATTGCTCTCCGGCAACTTCACCTACTGAATAACCCAGCGATTTCTTTTCGCGTGAAATACCGAGTGCGGTTACAACAACTTCGTCAACGCCGATGGTTGAGGTAACAAGCGTAACATTAACGGTACTCTGACCATTTACAGGAACTTCCTGTGTCTGCATTCCCACGAATGAGAATACAAGAACTGCTTGTGCATTGGGTACCGAAATGGAATAATTACCGTCAATATCGGTAATCACTCCGGTGTTTGTACCCTTAACAATTATGGATACTCCCGGCAGTAATTCGCCGGCATCGCTTTTAACAGTTCCGCTGACTTTCGTTTGCGCAAAAACTGCTACTGTCAAAAGAGAAAATAATCCAAAAAAGAGTGTTTTTAAAATTCTTTTTTTCATAGACTTTAATTTGATTATTTAATTTAAAATTGGATTTAATCCCAAAAATCAACTATACAAATATTCGTATTGAAAAATGGATTTGCTAATAGAATTTTATTAAATATACATTAATTTTTATCATGCTAAACCCATTTAACATGCAAATTATCATTATAATACATCAATATTTATTCACTTTTCAAATTGCTTTAAAATTCTGAAAACCAATAATTCTGAATTTTTCCAATTTATTTAACTGAACCTGTTTTGCGAACCTCCCATTTCTCCGTGTATATTTACTAATAACAATGCAAGTAAAATTATTGTCAGTAAAACAATGGCAATCGTCCGCAAATGAATGAGCGATACACCAGAGTTCAGATGAGTTGAAAATGGATTGCGAATCATTCGCAGAAGCACCAAAATAACACCGATATTAACCAGATACAAAACATGATTAGACAGAACCTTCCCCCCGAACAATCCTGTAACTATAAAACTGACAGCTACATAACAGGATATGAAGGTAAGGAAAACCCAAAACACAGTGTTTTTTGTAAAGTCAAATTTTAATTTCTCAAACTTTGTCGCATAAAAAATGATTATGAAACAAATGAGCAGCCCTGAAACAATGCTGCTGAGCAAGGAAGTATTTCCGTCGATTCCTGAATTGGCAAGTCGTTCGGAAAGTACCTGTAATGAAAGGGATTGTTGAAAAACTATTAATGGTATAAGAATTAATGCAATAATATATGAAACACGGTTTTCCCATGTCTCCGGTTTTTCTATATTCTCCGGCCAGGGCGAAGTGAACACACTGTATGCAAGTGAAAGCCCTCCGAAAAAACCGATATTGTACTCCATCACATTCCACATGTTAAAGTTGATTTCGAGAAAGGCTCCCAAAGTTTGCAGGAAATTGCCAAATGCAAAACCAAATCCGGCGCCAGTCATTGTAATAAATGCAACTTTCATTGACGATTTGTATCCATTTCGTGCCATATACCAGACAAGGGCAAGGGCTGCCCCAAAACAAAACGCCCAGGCTTCAGAACGCGGTGGAGTCATCAGAATTTCGAGTTGCATAATCAGAAAACCATAAGCCACCAATCCGCCGGCAACCATTTCAGCTCCCAGACCAGCCCATTTAACTCTCTTTGCAACAGTCGATTCCAAAGTCAACCCGGTTAATCCGCCCCCGATCAACCCGTACAAACCGCCAATTATAAAAAGCATCAAAAGTCCGTATGCTGCATTGGTGAAATCGGTGCTTCTACCATAGCCAATTACCATGCCGTAACTCATTACTCCACCCATCCCCCAGCCGATTGCCGAAGCCAGAGTTACTGATAACACCCGTTGGTACCAATCGTTACGCCCGGATACCAGAACCAGCGATAAACCTCCGATTCCGGCTGCCCAGGCTGCTCCCTGTTCGTGACCAAACTGACCTCTCACCGCCCAGGCAGTACCAAAAGACATCGCCACTATCAGAATACTTATGATTTGATTTCCTTTTAAATTCATCATTGTTACTATTTGTTTCTGAGTTTAACTGCATTCCTGTTTTGTTCGATAAACCTTTTTTTCCCGTTTCCGGCCTTTTCAAGCGAAAAATGATCAAACAATTCTCCGTCTGCGGTTAAAGCCTTGAATTCAAGTTTATTATCATCTATGGTAATGGTTTGAAACAATTGCACATTTCCCCCTTTAAACTGCATCCAGCTTTTGTTGCCACTTTCGTAGAGTTTCGGACCACTGACAGAAACAACATAAACCACTGTGGCTTTCACATCCGGATTATCGGAAACTATTCCACGACCGTAGGAGTGATCGTGACCTGTCAAAACGAGATCTACGCCATATTTTTCAAGTATGGGCTGGAAATTCTTCCTTAGCTGAGGATTGTCACGGGTATCTTTAGTCGAGTAAAAAGGGAGATGAGTTGTAAGAATCACCCACTCTTTCGTGTTAACAGAAAGTAATGAATCAAGCCAGATTTTCTGGTTGTTCAGCGCTTTACCGTTTTCATCTTCCAGTTCCGATTCAACGGCTGAATCAATCGAAATAATTTTCAGATTTTTATAATCTGAAAAAAAACAGGTTCCTTTAACATTTACCGGGCCATTTTGAGGTTGTGTAAACTGATATTTCCAGTGTGGATCAATCTGTAAGTCTTCATAATCATGATTTCCGGGAGTGAGCACTTGCGGCACAGACGCAAAAATATACGAACCGGCATTAAACCATTCATTCCACTCCTGATCGCGACCGCCGCGGTTGATAATATCACCGCCATAAAGCATAAAAGCACAATCGGGAACCATTTTGTAAGCCTTTCGGACAATTCTCGACCATTGTGATTTAATTTCGGTTTGAGGGTCGCCGAAATAAACAAATGTAAACCTGCCATTGTCTGATGATGGTGTCTGAAACTCGAACCACTCGCTCCATTTATCAGTTCCTCCTACCCTGTAAAGATATTTTTTACCCGGAACCAGGTCATTGATGACGCATGAATGCTGATTTACTTTTATTACAGGTTCACTTTCATAAATATATTGTACTGCAGATGTTTGCGCTTTATACGATTTGGAATCCGCAGGGTTGATTCTGCCGGCAGTTAACATCTGAAGTTCACAAAAACCTTCAGTAACAATTGAATCAGTTCTCCATGTAACTGCAACCGAATTTCCTGAATTCTGAGTCAGATTTAATATGATCCTTTCGGGAAAAGGTGATATGTTATTTTGCTGTCCGAAAGCTGCCAAATTTGGAAAAGCAGCAATTAACAACAAGAGTTTGAATATTAAGAGATTATGTTTCAATCTCATTAGTTTTGTTCGATATTTTTTAATAAATCGGTTTAGCTAAATTACAAAAAATAAGGCCTCCAAAAAAGAGAGGCCTCATTTAAACTAAACTAAACAATTCATCCTTACCAAAACCCAAATATTTTTTCCACTAAAAATCAATCTGTTAAACTTAACCATCTGGCTTTTTTACAAAAACGTATGCAAAACAGCTAAATTCATAATACAAAAATATTCTACGACCGGAAACCATACTTCCGAAATTTTGGGCAAAATACATCATATTTTAACCTGATATAAAGCCAAAACTATTGCTTTTGTCAGAAACAAATCAACATATTTTACAAACACTTTCGCAGCATCAGAATTCGCTGAAAACATCGAATTTCAAGCTAAATCCTTTTAGCAAATTTCCTGTTGTTATTGAATAGATGTTCAAAAGTCGTATGTAAAAGAACTTTTCAATCGGAATTTAATTTGAAATTTCTATGCTGAATTGGTTAAAACAGATTTGATTCAGAACAAAAAAACTTTCCTTTAAGTAAGTAACTAATAATATATAGCATAATTCCCCATATCATATTCATTGGTTCTGATTACCAACTTGTGGTCAGATTCATTATATGAATATCGTTGTGCATCAGAAAGTTCGTTTCCATCGAGAACAATTTTACGTGGAATTTTCGGTACTTTCACATTAAGAATGTGCGGTTTGTGGACGCCAGTCAGCGAAACAATCATTTTTTCTGCAAATTCAACCACTTTAACTGTTGTATTTCCGCTATTGTCAGGATGATGAATTATAAAACTGCTTTCCCCTTCCGGATATATCAATATAGTAAGAAATCCCTCCGAAGATTCGTCACCAATACCAGTGTAACTTCTCTTAATATTCATCGGTACGACAGCTCCTTCGCGAATATATACCGGATATTCCTCCAAAGGAAATTCCCTCTGAAATGTAACAGGGCCATCAATTACCTTGTCATCATCGAAAAAGTATCGCCACTTTCCGGGGGGAAGTGTTACTTCGCTGGTCAAATTATCTTTATAAATGGGCGCCACAAGAAACTGGTTGCCAAAAAGATAATGATATTTACCCTTCACCGGATGCTGTAATACGTTGCCGCCATTGTGACCTTCAACAACATAAGTGTACATGTAGGGAACAAGCTCGGTATGCAGCCACGAAAAACGGCGGATAATTTCAAGTTCCTGAGGTGTACGTTTCCAAAGTGCCCGTTCCCCATGACCGCCATTTAAAAAAAGTCCGCAAAACGCCGAAAACTGTGCCCATCGGATATAAAGCCGCGGAGGAATTTCGCTGCCTGAAAAACCAGCTACATCCGATCCGATTATGTTATAACCGACCTTTGCACTTTTCATTATATTTTCCATCGCCATTTCAATTCCCTCAATTCCGTCCATCGCAATATCTGACTGATGAGGATCGTTTGGATCAGCTTGCGCTTCCGATTTCCAGGTGTGCCGCTGGTCGCCCACCCATGTAACCGGAGCCGACTGAACAGGAGCAAATCCCTCGGGATGATATCCGCGATCGATTGCCCGTGAAAGTGTAACAAATCCGGGATTTTGAGTCAATCCATACTGATATTCATCGGTGTAATAATGGTCCATGTACTTTCTTGTTGTCATCAGTTCATCGCTTGTTTTATGATAAAAAACAGGGATTGGTCCTGCCATTTTAAAATTCAGTGTAGCAGTGCCATCCAGTTTCCATCCATCGATTCCGTAATCAAAAACCGTTTGCTGCATCCCTCGCCACCATTTCATAGCGTCAGGATTGGTATAATCAATAAATCCTCCCTTTCCTTTCCACCATTTTTTCTGTTCACCTTTTCCTGTCAGAAATCCTTTTTTCGCAGCTTCTTCAAACCAGTCATCTGATTCCTGAATCCTTGTGTCTTTACTGTAACTGTCAACCATCGATGTCATCCACAACACTACCCTGTAACCTTGTTTCTCCAAATTGCCAAACCATTTTTCAGGATTTGGATAAAGCACCGTGTCAACTTCAAAGTCGTTGTACCTCAAACTCCACGGACTGTCGAGCAAAATTGTCCTGACCGGAATATCGTATTTTGCATATCCTGCCAAAAGTGTATCCACTCTTTCTGCTGTATTGGAATCATCTTCCCAAAGCCAACACTCGAGAGCCCAGGCCGGGGTCAGAGGAGGATTTCCATGACGCTGGCTATTAAAAAAGATTCCCCAAAAAGGGAAAAGAAAACCGAAATATGAAATTATTACCAAAAATGAAACCAGTATCAACCCTGCTGTAGCAACTCTTCCAAAACGTTTTGATTTACACATGTTTAATATTTACAATATTAATCTGGTTTGAAGCAACTTAACTTATAATTAAAAACCAATGCTGCCTTTTAATATACAAAGATGTCATAAAACACCGGTTATGATAAAAACTATTTTGAATTTTTATGATATAATTTTAACTTTCTCCAAAAATACTAAACCGTTTTAACTCGGTTTTTTAGTTAAAATTTGATGCAAGCAGAACAATTTATTATTAGTTTTCACTGTTAAATCCTGTTAAAATTGAATAAATTATCAAAACCTAAAAATCGGGGGCAAAAATTTAGAACTAGAATTAAAAATGCGGAAAATAATAATGTAACAGCCTCTTTATGAGGCTTGTTTGTAATAATACTGTAAACACTAAATTAGTTTAAACAAATTATTCAATTCCATAAAAAATCAGATTTTAAATAAACAATTATAAAAATGATTAAATCTTTAAAAAATGACAAAATGAAAAACAAATTCTTTATTCGGGAATTAACATTTTTGTTGCTCGGGGTTTTACTGATCACCTCCTGCAGCGATGAAATTGAGAGGCCTGTATTTCCGATTTCTGCAACAATTTTTCACAGCGTTGTCGGGAAGCAGGTGGCTTATACTGCATTGACTCACAGTGCCGTTAGCTGGCAATGGAATTTTGGGGACGGAGAAACCAGTACCGAACAAAATCCGGTTCATGTCTACAGCAAAGGTGGTTATTACCAGACCATTCTGGTTGCAACAGATTCTGAAGGTAAAACTGCCTCGGACACGGTTAATCTGGCACTGGATCTTTCTGTTATCAATTATCTTACAGGTAATCCGAACGAACTGGGATATAAAGGAAAAACCTGGAGGCTTACAACGAATCACTCGTTAAATGGAGATTATCTGGCAAATGCTGATCAAAATTTTACTACGGTCGATCCGTCGCTAACACCCCTGCCAAACGGAGTTTTTGGACAGATTGGTTTTGCCGATGTTTACAAAGATGAATTTACATTTTATTTTGACGGAAAATACAAACATGATGTAAAAGATGATGGCGCCGCGTTTGGAGGACTTGTATTTCAGGTAGTTTCCAACGGAGGTAAAGACGTAATTAAAATGTATGAAGATTTTGGTCTATGTATTGCAAAATATACACCCGAACAGGGAGCAAAATTCACCCTGGTTGAAAATGAGGATTTCGTTGTTCCTTCAGTTTATGGTCCTCCAACATATATGATTACATACAAAGGTGTCAGTACATTGGATTTTACCGGTACAGAATTTATCGGGTTCAGGGATTTTCAAAGAAAGGTAATGATTAAAAAGATTTCAGATACTTCGATGCAACTGGTCATGTTTATGGCTGCTTCACCCAAGTATCTTCAGCCGGTTCCATTCAATACTAATGCACTCATATTGAGTTTTGAAGTAGTAAAATAATCCGAACTAAAAATAAATATTATGAAATTAACAATCGTAATTAATAATTTAAGAAGAACATTATTTTCAGTAATTGTATTGGTAACGTTCTTTTTAATTCAGTCATTTACTGCATCAGCACAACAAACTGTTACAGGCAATGTAAAAAGCGATGCAGGGGAATTGTTACCAGGTGTCTCAATTGTTGTGAAAGGAACTACAACAGGTGTTACTACAAATATCGACGGAAATTATACTATTTCTGTTCCTAATGCTCAGTCAGTTTTGGTATTTTCCTTCGTTGGAATGCAAACTCAGGAAGTTACGGTTAATGGTCGGACTGCAATCAATGTAACCATGGTTACTGCAGCTATTGGCGTTGACGAAGTAGTTGTAACTGCATTAGGTATTAAACGCGAGGAAAAATCTTTGGGTTATTCGGTAGGCAAAGTCAGTGGCGATGAACTTACACGCGTTGTACAGGAAAACGTGCTGAATTCGATGGCTGGTAAAGTAACCGGAGTGCAAATCAACCAGACAGGAGGAGCCGGAACATCAGTAAGCATGATTATTCGAGGTGCCACTTCGATGAGTACCGATAACCAGCCGCTTTTTGTGGTTGATGGTGTGCCGATGGCAAGTACTGTAAATAATGTGGGTGGATTCGGCAGCGACAACCGCGTTGACTATGGTAATGCCGTTTCCGACCTCGATCCCGAAAGTATAGAAAGTGTTTCTATCCTGAAAGGTCCCAGTGCTGCAGCTCTTTACGGAACACGCGCCGGTAACGGAGTCGTTCTCATTACAACAAAAAAGGCCGGTGCGAAAAAAGAAATGAAGGTGGAAGTAACTTCGAACACTGTATTTGATATACCAAGTAAATACCTCGATATTCAAACCCGCCTGGCATTTGGTGCAAGACCTTACACTCCCGATGTATTTGAAGACGGAATAATTCCTCCTTTCAGTCCATCTGAAGCAGCAGGTGCAGGTCCTGAATTAAACAAAGGTTACTGGCAGGTTCAACCTTTTGCACCACTCGATGCCAATGGCGTTGCGATTCCGACTGAACTGATTTCACACCCTGATAATTATAAAAACTTTATCAACAGCAGTGCCTTTACTACAACCAACGGAGTTTCAGTTTCCAGCACCGGCGATAAAGTTAATTACAGACTTGGAATTTCAAATATGACTAATAAAGGGTTGGTACCTAATTCGGACCTTAACAGGAACAATCTCACACTTTCTGCTTCATCGAAAGTGCGCGATAATTTTACTGTCAGCACCGATCTGAGTTACACCCATAACTGGTCTGATAATCGTCCATCAACGCAGGAACGGGGAACCAATCCGCTGCAGTCGGCTGCATTTACCCCGCCAAATGTGGATATCCGCGTACTGAAAGACTATGATCTTGGTGGCGGACAGGTCAAAAAAATTGGTGAAGGATGGGACAATCCATATTATCTTGCTTATGGTATTAATAACAGTTTCAGCAGAAACCGTTTTATGGGGAATGTTCAGGGTACCTGGGACATTACATCTTACCTTAGTTTAATGGGCAGATATGCGCTGAATAAAACCGATGAAGTGCGTGAAACCAAAATGGATCCGGGTTATTCAAAAGAACCAAATAACGGAACCTATGGTATTGTTTCAGGTGAAGGAATGGAACAAAATCTTGACGCGTTACTGACTTATAAAAATAACTGGGACGATTTCAATTTAACAGCATCTGTAGGTGGGAACCTGCTTTACACCAGAGGTTCAAGCATCAGCAATTCGGCCAAATCAGGTTCAGGATTGATTATACCTTATGTATATACTGTTCAGAATATTAAGAATACTGCCCTTAATTATTATAATTCGAGATTCGAAAAAGCCATCAACAGTATTTATGCAATGGCAAATCTTGGTTGGAAGGATATGATTTACCTTGATTTAACAGCTCGTAATGACTGGTCAAGTACCTTACCTGAAGAAAATCGATCGTACTTTTATCCATCTGCGTCTTTGAGTCTGATGTTGAATAACATGCTTGACATGGGTGATAAAGTGAACATGTTAAAGGTAAGAGGTGGTATTGCACAAGTGGGTAACGACACTTCACCTTATAGTTTATACCCTACCTATTACGATGCTGGACAATGGGGAGATGCAATCAGACTTGGAAAACCGGGCAGTTTGCTGAATCCGAACCTGCTTCCTGAAGAAGCCACTTCGTATGAAATTGGTTTGGATTTTAAAGGATTTGACAATCGCCTTCGTTTTGAAGGAACATATTACCGGGAAGATAATAAAAACCAGATTCTTGGTGTGCCACTTGCCGGATCGACTGGATTTGGAAGCATACAGGTAAACGCAGGTTTATTACAAAGTGTCGGATGGGAACTTGCGCTTGGTTTTACAGCCGTTCGCAAAAACGATTGGACATGGGACCTTAACCTGAATTTCTCAACAAACGATACATATTTGCTCGAACTGGCTGAGGGAGTTGACTTTGTTACTTTCTGGGATGAAGCAAGAATAAGAAATATCGCTTATGTAAAAGATGAGACTGTAGGAAACGATGGACTGATTGGAAATTTATATACCAGAAAAATATTAAGGGTAACGGATAAAACTTCTATTTACTATGGTTATCCTCTTTTACCTGAAGGTGAAGATGCAGAATGGCAGTCGGGCGAAGAATATGAAAAAATAGGAAATTATAATCCTGATTTTATGATGGGGCTTCAATCCTCACTCTCATACAAAAACTTTACGCTTAGCATGACTTTCGACTGGCGTTCAGGTGGACAATATGTGTCACAAACATGGCGCTATATGACGGAAGATGCAGTTTCCGGCACCTGGCAGAAACAATTGGTATCTCCACCGGAAGGTATGGGTAATGAACCCAGCCAGGCACTTCGGGACTGGGTGGTTTCTAATGCCGACAGACTGATTTATACAAACAACCCCAGGCCGGTAGGTGGACTTGTAAAAGAAGATGGTGGATTTTACAATGATTACTATACTGGGATTTTTGCTTACGACGGTATTTTTGCACCTGGTGTTTACGGACATTATGATGACAACGGTAAATTCATTCTCGAAAAAGAAAACCTGGGTAACGCAGGAACCGAATTCAGGCCTTATGTTGCCAGCTATCCATGGGATTGTGGCGAAGCAAACATTTTCGACGCAGACTACATTAAACTGAGAGAAGTTGCCATAAATTACAGATTACCAAATAAATATACAAGCAAAATTGGCGTTCAGGATTTGAACTTTTCGGTTTACAGTCGCAATATAATGATATGGACCAAAAATTCAGGAATCGGCATAGATCCGGAAAGAGCTTACCAGTCCGACAGCAGCGGAAGGTTCAAACAAGGTGTTGAACGATACAATGCTGAACCCTGGGTAATTCCGGTAGGTTTCAAAATTGGTTTTTCTTTCTAATCTTAAAATCTGAAGATCATGAAAAAATTT
Organism: Draconibacterium sp.; assembly: GCA_037442685.1. Classification (GTDB taxonomy): domain Bacteria; phylum Bacteroidota; class Bacteroidia; order Bacteroidales; family Prolixibacteraceae; genus Draconibacterium. The sequence continues at coordinate 16,372 of JBBIPU010000059.1, forward strand.
AAAAATAGTTTGATAATAGGTTTAACTTTAGTATTTGCTATTGTTACTTCCTGTAAAGATCTTAATGAGCTAAATATAAATCCTAACGGAGTTGATCCGGCAAATGCCGACCTGAACTTCCTTCTGCCAACAATTGAAACAAATATCGGACAAACCGTATTCAATATAGGATTCGGACAGTTTTCGGGAGTAATGCAGCATACACAACAAACCGGCTGGCAGGGCGGTTACAACAATTATGATTGGAATAATGATTCGCATAGCTGGGGTGGTTATTACAACATATTAATGAATAACGATGAATATTTCAAAAAAGCTGTAAACCAAAAATTTGAGTTTCACGAAGGAGTAGCCAGAGTGTTGAGGGCATACCTTTTTGGGTTAATTACCGACCTCTGGGGTGATGCACCTTACAGCCAGGCACTGAAAGCTGAACTCGGACCTGATTATTTCAAACCCAAATTCGATGATCAGAAAAATATCTATTTGGGTATTCTTGCCGACCTTGATACTGCCAACGTTTTGCTTTCAAAAAGTGCTGCAGACTATAAAAATGTCTCAGCAAAACAGGATGCTTTATATAACGGAAATCCTGAAAAATGGAGAAAATTTGCCAACTCACTTGCACTTCGCTATTACATGAGATTACAGGCAAAAGAACCTGGAATTGCTGAACAGGGAATTAAAAAAATAACCGGAGATCAGGATAAGTACCCGGTAATTTTAACTGCTGATGATGATGCCAACATAAGTTTCATCGGGTCTGCCAGAGAAAACTCAAATCCATTGAATACAGTTTACGATACAGATCCTTCGGGTGCTTATATGAGGGTTAAAATGGGCAAAACCCTGGTTGATGCCATGAATAAATATAATGATCCGAGATTGGAAGTTTGGGCAAACAAAGTACAAACTCCGCTTGTACTTGTTGATGGAACCGGGGTTGACAGAATTGTCGGTGGAAAACGCGAAGTTTCTCAAGATGTGGTTAATGCATTTGAAGCAGCCAACACAATGACAGTTGACTTTAATCCGGAATATGTTGGAGTTACAATTTCACATCCTAAAGTTCAGATTTTTAATATGAACACGGCAAATCCTGCACAGGGAACAATAAATCCGTATGCTTCTCATCTGAACGACAGATACAAAAAGACATCAGATCCGCTGGTATTGATGCGTCTAATCTCTGCTTCAGAAGTAAATTTTATACTGGCGGAAGCTGCCCAGCGTGGCTGGATTTCAGGCGGTGCTGAGAACTATTATGCCGAAGCAATACATCAGTCTTTCATTGCGTGGGGCGTTGAAAGCCAGTATAACGATTATATTTCCCGTGCTCCTTACAATGGTCTTGAAAGTATTATTAAACAAAAATGGATTGCAAGCTGGTCGATGTGCCAGGAATCCTGGTTCGACTGGAGAAGGACAGGTCTTCCTGATTTGAAAACAGGTCCGTCAGCGATGCGCCCTGTACTTCCTTTAAGATGGTATTATCATTATACCAACGAAATTTCAAAGAATCCGGATAATGCCCAGATTGCAATTGATAAACTGCAACCAACGCAGTATATCGGAACAGACCAGAGCAACAATAGCGCATGGTCGAAAATGTGGTTATTGCAGGGAACAAATAAACCCTATTAAGACGGTTTTATCCCATTTTTTAAATAAGCAGACAATTTTTTAATTGTCTGCTTATTTTTGTTGCCCAAAATAGAACAATTAAAAAAAACAGAAATTTTAGAAATGAGAGAAACAACATTAAAGTTTATTATTCTTTTGGCAGCTGCAGCTTTCATGTTTGCCTGCCAGACCAAACCGGAAGTCAAAATTGTAATAACTCCTGAAAACGCACTTGAATCGTATCTGCACAATGGTGATAAAACGTTTAAATGGGATGTGGAGGATTCAACTGAAATTGAAGGAGCAAAACTTTACCGCCTTGAATTTACTTCGCAAACATGGAGGGACACTGCCTGGAACCACGAACTAACGGTAATTGTACCTGACACTGTCAAATATAACGACGGTTTGCTTTTTATTACAGGAGGAAGCCTGAAAGACGGTGAGCCTAACACGCACCAATGGACAGAAAGCCTGATTTTTTCGATGAGCGAAATCGCAAAAATCAACAAGTCGATTGTTTCAATCGTGTGGCAGATTCCGAACCAGCCCCGTTATGGCGGAAGAACAGAGGATGAACTGATTTCGATGACTTTGCACAATTTTCAGAATGACAGCGATTACACCTGGCCGCTGCTTTTCCCCATGACTAAAAGCGCCATCCGTGCAATGGATGCTGTTCAGGAATTTACCGCACAAAAGAAAAACGAAATTGTGAACCAGTTTGTAATCTCCGGCGCTTCAAAACGCGGGTGGACAACCTGGCTCACCGGTGCTAACGACAAACGCGTAAAAGCAATTGCCCCAATGGTAATCGACATGCTGAACTGGCCTTTAAATCTGGAGTATCACAAAGTTACATGGGGCGATTACAGTATTCAGATCGAAGACTACGTAAAACTCGGAATTGTACAAAAATCGGATACACCTGAAGGTAAAAAGGTAGCAAGAATGGTTGATCCCTATTCATACCGTAAAAACCTCACCATGCCCAAAATGCTTTTTATGGGTACCAACGATGAATACTGGCCGGTGGATGCAGTCAAAAATTATATCGACAGCATTCCCGGACAAAACTTTATTTGCTACACCCCAAATGCAGGTCACGATCTGGGTGACAAAAAAACTGCGCTGGGAGCGTTAAGCGCTTTCTTTGGAAACACAATATCCGGCAAACCTTATCCGAAAACCGATTATTCAGTTTCTCAGGAAAATGGAAAAACCATTGTAAAAGTGAGTGCAGATGCCAGTTTAGTTGAAGATGCGATTGTTTGGAGCGCCGTTTCTCCTAACCGCGAATTCAGGGATAAAAAATGGACAAGCGTCGATCTTGGCAAATCGGGGGTCAGCGATTTTACGTACGAAGCAGTTAATCCAAAAGAAGGTTATTTAGCTTTTTATATCGATTTGAAATACAAATCCCCCTTTGCAGGCGACTTTACCGAAAGTACGCGTATGTTCCTTCTTGGCACAAACGGCCTTTTAAAAGCGAATGAATAGTGATTAACGGATGAAGAAATTGTTGAAAATATCGGGTATTGCACTCGTGGCAATTGTATTGTTGCTGATTGTGGTTTATTTTGCAGCTACCGGACCTGTGGTGAATACCCCTTATTTCGAAAGCGAATATTTTAAAAAGAGTTGTGCTGAAATCGACAGTTTGAAAATGAATTTTTCACCAGCCAAAGGGGAACTTCTGGCGGGATTTTCAAGAATCAGCATCACACCTGTTTTAAATGCTGCTTCAGATGATTTTGAAAAAGGTAAATTCGTAAAAATGCCGCTGGCTGGTTTCGGTGCGCGTAAAGGCGCCCCGGCTACCGGGGTACACGACAGCATTTTTGTAAAAGTAGCCGCCTTGAAAGTTCAAAACAAACTGGTTTTGCTGGTCGGCGCTGATTTACTGATCATGCCGCCAAATATTGGCGATTCGGTTGTGGCTCAACTTGGGAAAAACGGCATTACCCGCGACCAGGTCTTCTTTTCGGCAACACATACCCATTCGAGTTTAGGCGCCTGGGGAGTTGGATTTGCAGGTAAGGAATTTACCGGCGAAGAAAATAAAAACCTTGAAAAATGGTTAATTCAGCAGGTTTCGAAAGCAATCGTTGCTGCTGTTACCGACCTGAAACCGGCATCATTAGCCACAGGCGATTTTAACGCGGCAGCATACATTCGCAACCGGCTCATCGGTGAAAAGGGAACCAAAAACGACGATTTCAGTTATATTCTGATTCAGCAAAAAGAAGGCAAAAAGGCAGTGGTTGGTTCGTTTTCGGCCCATTCAACTACCATGGGCGATAAAAACATGGAAATCAGCGGCGATTATCCCGGCTTCTGGCAGCGTAAAATGGAAGCCAGCGGTTTCGATTGTGCCATTTTTATGGCCGGGGCGGTTGGTAGCCAGACAAACCGTGGTGAAGGAAACGGGTTCGAAAAGCCGCGATTTATTGGAGAATCGCTGGCCGACAGCACCCTTTTGCACCTGAATGAATGCAGGTTAAATGATTCGGTTCTGCTTTCTTCGGCAACCATAAAACTGAACCTGCCTGAGTATCATTACCGCGTAACTACCACAAGAAACCTGGCAACATCGCTGACTGAAAAACTGATGCCACAGGCTGTTGATCCGGTTTTGCAGGCATTCAGAATTGAAAATATGGTTTGGGTTACCACTCCTGCCGATTTCAGCGGTGAGTTTTCAAGACAATTTAAAAATACAATGGCAGTAAAAGGCTTTGATGCAAATATTACCAGTTTCAACGGGAATTATGTGGGTTACATCATTCCCGGCAGGTACTTTTACATTGATGGGTACGAACCAAAAGAAATGGGATTTTTCGGTCCGACAATGGGAGATTACACTTTCGACCTGATCAACCAGATTGCAGGCATTCTGATCAATTAAAAACCTGAAAATTAAAAATTAAAATGTCTGTTGTCAGAAAATTGATTCACATCATAAAATACATTCTGGTTACATTTTCGCTGATAATTGTGGGAGTGCTTGTCTGGTTTTTTGCCGTACCTGTGTGGCATCATTTTGTCACCTACCCGCGGTTGCAGGAAACAGTCAATGAGTACAAAAAATTGCGGAAAGAACCATTGCCAAAAACCAGTCTGAACGTTTACCGCGGTATAATGCACATGCACAGTTACCTCTCGCACGACAGCGAAGGCACACTTTTCGATCTTATTCCGGCTGCAAAAAACAATGGCATCGATTTTCTTTTTCTCAGCGATCATCCCAGATTCGACCTGGATACTTTTCCACGCGGATATCACGGATATTACGATGGGGTTTTGATCGAACCGGGAAGCGAAAAACACGGATATGTCTGCTGGCCACTGGTTTCGACGGTGATCGACCTGAAGACAAATCCTGACACCATTGCAAAAATCGTGGCCAAAAACGGAGGTTTGATACTATTTTCCCATACCGAAGAAAAACGAAACTGGGGAAATCCGTATTACCAGGGAATGGAAATGTACAATTTTCACACCGATACCAAAGACGAAAAAACCTTACCGCAGATTTTCAATTTTTTGGTGAACGGAAATAAATACCGAATCTGGGCTTTGCGACAGATGTTTGATGAACAAACCCGCGTGGTAGCACGCTGGGATTCGCTGAATAATTACCGCCATATTGTTGGTTTTGCTGCTGAAGACACTCACGAAAACCAGAATATCAGGGCGCGCTACATCTCCGACGGGCGAGTAGAATGGGTAGGCCCGAATGCAAATATAATCGACACAACAACGGCGAATATATGCAACAAGTGGCTTTTCAGCGAACCTGACAAAAATGGCTGGATATTTAAATGGATGATCGATACCTACAACGAAGGGTTCGATTATGTAACCAATTATGTTTTTGCTGATACTTTGTCAACCCGCTCGCTGGCAAATCATATTAAAAAGGGGCATCTTTTTGTTGCTTTCAAAACTTTAGGTGATGCAAAGGGATTTAACTTTTTTGCCCGAAATCCACAAAACGAAATTTCAGGGATAATGGGCGAATCTGTGAGGATTGAAAACGCAGGGAAAATGCAGGCGGAAGCTCCGCTGCCCGGTCAATTCAGGCTGATCAGAAATGGCAAACCTGTAAAAATATCGGCCATTGACAGTTATGAATTTTCTTTTGGCGAACCTATCGAAAAAGGTGCTTACCGGATTGAAGTTCATTTAAAAATCGATGGAAAATATGTACCGTGGATTTATTCAAACCCGATTTATATTTACTGACAAAAACTTAAAACGAAAATAAACGATAAGTGAGAATTCTTATGAAACTTATTGATTTATAAATTTTTAAAAATGTATTACATGAAAATGAAGATCACATTGTTTATCCTCCTGGCCTTCTTTTATGTTCAGGCAAACTCGCAGACTTTTAAAGCAGGCGCGGCTGTAAAAGACATCACTCCTGACCATCTGCTCCCGATTTCGGGTGGAATGGGCACTCCCGAAATGCCAACCGCGTTTCAGGGAAAACTTACTGTACGCGCACTGGTACTCGAAAACAACGGTACAAAGGTTGCCATTGTCGGTGTTGACAATATTGGCTGGCCTTCGTATCTTGGCGATCTTTCGCGTAAAAAAATCAAAGGGATTGCGCCCGAAAATGTACTGATTGGTGCAACTCACGCTCACAGTGCACCGGATGCTTACGGATTTCCTGACGAGAAAGGAAATACCGCTGCCGATCTCAATTACCTTAAATGGTGTGCCGACCAGATTGCAGATGCAGTAAACGAAGCTGTATCGAAACTGGAACCTGCTTCGCTGAAAATCGCGGTTGATAAAGCCAAAGGTAAAATTGCCTACAACTATTATGCACCCGAATTGTATGACCACAGAATGGGTGTGATACAGGCAATCGCAACCACAGGCAAAAACACAGGTAAACCAATTGCCACACTGGTAAATTATGCCACTCATCCCGAAATTCTTGGAACCGGAAGGAAACTGCTGAGCCCCGATTTATGCGGGCCGCTGTATGACAGAATTGAAGAAAAAGGCGGCGGAATTGCTATTTTTATGAACAGTGCGCAGGGTGGAATGGTTACTGCCGACACCCGTCTTGAAGACGGCAAGGAAGCCAACGACTGGAACGAATGTATCCGTATTGGCGACCTGATGGCTGACGAAGCCCTGCGGCTCGTTGAACCTGCACCAGTTCAAAAAAATCCTGAAGTGTACTGTGCATCAAAAATCATCGAATTCCCGCTTGAAAACGAAGCCATGCGGTTTGTTTTCCAGAATTCGAAGGTTGCTGCCTTGTCGGATAAAAAAATCACTGATTTTTCAAAAGTTTCGACCCGGATTAACCTTCTGAATATCGGTTCAGCCCAGGTACTTACCATACCGGGCGAAGCGCTTCCGAACATCGGTTTTTATGTGAAACGCCACATGAATACCACGCAGCCTTTCCTGTTTGGATTGACCAACGACGCTTTCGGGTACATGCTTACCAAGGAAGATTTTAATGGGTTCGAGCGTTACAACTACGTTTCAAGAACTTCGCT
>JBBIPU010000060.1:0-1593 GCA_037442685.1 Draconibacterium sp.
AAATATGTCACATAAATCAGGTTTTGTAAACATCATCGGTAACCCGAATGTGGGGAAATCAACCATCATGAACGCCCTGGTAGGCGAAAAGCTTTCAATCATCACCCAGAAAATGCAAACAACCCGGCACCGCATCAAAGGAATTGTTAGTGGCGAGGATTTTCAGATTGTATATTCCGACACACCCGGTATTTTAAAACCGCATTACAAATTGCAGGAATCCATGATGAAATTCGTGGACTCTGCGTTGATTGACGCCGATGTGATTTTGTTTGTTACCGATGTAATTGAAAAACCAGGTAAAAACCCTGATTACATTGAAAAAGTGCGCAAATCGAACGTACCGGTAATTGTGCTCATCAATAAAATCGACCTGTCAAATCAGCAGGATGTGCTGAATCTTTTTGATTACTGGACGGGCATTTTCCCGGGTGCCACCGTATTCCCGATTTCTGCGCAGGAAAGGTTTAACATCGAACCTATTTTCGACCGCATAATGGAGCTGCTGCCCGAAGCGCCACCCTATTTCGATAAAAACGATCTGACCGACCGCAACGAGCGTTTCTTCTTCCAGGAAATTGTACGAGAGAAAATATTGCTCAATTACCAGAAAGAAATTCCTTATTCGGTGGAAGTTGAAGTGGAAGAGTTCAAAGACACTGAGAAAATTATCAATGTTCGTTGTGTGATTCATGTGGAACGCGATAGCCAGAAAGGAATCATTATCGGGCACAAAGGCGAAATGATAAAAAGAGTGGGAACCGAAGCCCGAAAGGATGCTGAAGAGTTTTTCGGGAAGAAGATTTTTATGGAGCTTTTTGTTAAAGTTGCTAAAGACTGGCGCGAGAAAGACAGATCGCTGAAAAGCTTCGGGTACGATGATATTTAGCAGCCTCCCCCAGCCCCTCCGCGGGAGGGGGGAAAGAAAACTCAAGTGTGATTTAAATAAATTCAATATATTGAACCTTTTGGTTCTTAAAACTTTCCCCTTTGGGGGAATTAGAAGGGGGCTTTTATGAGTAGCAGAATAGCAGCAATTGTGGGCAGGCCTAACGTGGGGAAATCGACACTTTTTAATCGTTTGATTGAGCAGAAAAAAGCCATCGTTGACGAAACAGCCGGAGTAACCCGTGACAGAAATTACGGGAAAGCGGAGTGGAACGGGATTGAATTTTCGGTGATCGACACAGGTGGCTACGTACTTAATTCGGAAGATGTTTTTGAAGCCGAGATCAACAAGCAGGTTCACCTGGCAATCGATGAGGCCGATGTGATTATTTTCCTGACAGACGTGGAAGCAGGAGTGACCGATCTCGACGATGCCATTGCCTCCATTCTCCGAAAAGGTAAAAAACCTGTTTTGGTGGTGGTGAATAAAGTGGACAACAACCAGCGGATCGACGATTCGTATCAGTTTTATAGTCTCGGTTTGGGCGAAATTTATTGTATTTCGTCGGTTACCGGCAGTGGAACCGGCGACATGCTCGATGCACTGGTGGAGAATTTCCCGAAATCGGATCAGGAAATCGAAGAACTGAACCTGCCGAGTATTTCGGTGGTGGGCCGTCCGAATGTCGGAAAATCGTCGTTTGT
>JBBIPU010000060.1:1693-23363 GCA_037442685.1 Draconibacterium sp.
ATTGAAGCGCAGGATATTAATATTTTTCAGCTCATTGTTAAAAACAAAAAAGGGGTGGTGATCCTGGTGAATAAATGGGATCTTGTTGAAAAGGACACGCATTCGACCAAACGGTTTGCCGAAGCAATTCAGGAAAGAATAGCCCCGTTTAACGATGTTCCGATTTTGTTTATTTCGGCACTCACCAAACAGCGAATCCACAAAGCATTGGAAACTGCAATGGAAGTCTATTCAAGAAGAGCACAGAAAATAAAAACTGCCGAATTGAACCAAGTAATGCTGGAGGCTATTGAAAAATATGGCCCGCCAACTGTTAAGGGAAAAACAATCAGCATAAAATATGTAACACAGTTGCCGTCGCCAACCCCGTCGTTTGCGTTTTTTGCCAACTTGCCGCAGTATATTAAAGATCCTTACAAAAGGTATCTTGAAAACCAGATGCGCGAGAATTTCAGTTTTACGGGAGTTCCGATCCAGATTTTTTTCAGACAGAAATAGTGCTTAACGATGTTATTTAACTCTCTGATTTTTATTGTTTTTGCGATTGTTTTTTACATCGTGTTTAAAATAATCGGAAAGAACATAAAAGCCAGACTGGTTTGGATAACAGCAGCTTCCTTCTTTTTTTATGGCTGGTGGGACTGGCGGTTTTTATCGCTCATTCTGATCAGTGGGCTCATCGACTATTTTGCTGCACTGGGAATTTTCAGGTTTCCTAAGCAAAAAAAACTGTTGCTGATTTTGTCAGTATTCGGGAATCTGGGTACGCTGGCCTTGTTCAAATATTCTGGTTTTGTGGCAAAGAATATTGATGAACTTCTTGGGCTTCAGGGAAGCCTTTCGCTGGCTGCCCATATTCCTGAATTTTTTCTGATTACTCCTGTCGGAATAAGCTTTTATACGTTTCAAAGTATGAGTTACACTTTCGATGTTTATCGGAACAGACTCAAACCCACCGGCAGTTTTTTTCATTTCTTCGCCTATTTATCGATGTTTCCGCAACTAGTTGCCGGCCCCATTGTAAGAGCCGATTCAATGTTGCCACAGTTACTTGAAGTAACACCGGTTAACAACGAAAAAAAGTGGGAAGGATTCAGACTGGTTGTGAGTGGTTATTTCAAGAAAATGGTGATTGCCGACAATCTTGCCCCTTTTGTGGTGGCGGCTTTCAGCGCTCCCGAAATTAACCCGTCATCATTTTTCTGGTGGGGTGTAATTCTTGCTTTTGCATTTCAGATTTACTGCGATTTTGCGGGGTACAGCGATATAGCACGCGGACTGGCCTTGTGGATGGGTTACGATTTCCCCGACAATTTCAGACACCCTTATATTTCGCGTTCAATCAGGGAGTTCTGGGAACGCTGGCACATTTCGCTTTCCACCTGGTTCCGCGATTATTTATACATTCCTTTGGGCGGAAACCGGAAAGGTAAACTGAGAAGTTATCTCAATTTGTGGGTTACCATGCTGGTTTCGGGATTGTGGCACGGCGCTTCATGGACTTTTGTTATCTGGGGCGTAGTTCATGCTTTTTTTGCATCGTTTGAAAGATTGACCGGTTGGCAGCAAAGAATTGGAGAGAGTGTTGTTGCAAAATTTTTCGCCTGGTTTTTCGTGAGTTTGCAGGTTTTAGTTGCCTGGGTGTTGTTCAGGGCACAATCGATAGATCAGGCCTGGAAAATCCTGAAAACCATGTTCTCTTTCCACGGACCGCTGAGTTTTGGCTGGGGACTGGATATTTCGGTTTTTATGTCGGTAATTATGATCAGGGAAGCAATTCATGGATTTGGTTTCGATGAAAAGATAAAACCCAGAAACCCGGTAATCGAAATGTTGTTTTATGCTTTGCTGATTGCCATTATCATTTTCTTCAGGGGAGAGGGAAGTAAGTTTATCTATTTTCAGTTTTGAAAAATGGACAGAAAACCAAATATATGGATAACAATGGCGATTGCGGCAGTGCTGGTTACCGCGCTGAGCTTTGCTTTTCCAAAAAATTCAGAAAAATACCTGGGAGAACTTTTCTGGACACGTAAAACTTTTGCCCCGGCAAAATATACTGTTTTATTAATGGGCGATTCGAGGATTTACCGGGCTTTGTCGCCGGAAATCATGGAAAAAGAATTGCCGGGATTGAAAGTGCTGAATTTTGGGTATTCAAACGGAGGGTTAAACTCTGTGATGTTTGAAGCAGCGGAAAAGAAACTTATTCAAGGAGGTCAGCCAAGAATTCTTGTTTTGGGTGTTACAGCTAATTCAGTAACTGATTATTCGAAAGAGAATCAGCAATACATTCAGGAATTAACCCTTCCACGGGAAGAAGTCCTCGAAAGGCTTTACCTGAATCCTGTCAGGTACTGGTTTTCGGCTACTTCGCCCGAAAAACTGAAACAACATTTGCAGCACAAAAAAGACACGGCTTATTACCGGAACACCTATTTTATGAACGGGTATGTTGAATCAGAAAAATACCCGGCAGACACCACTTTTGCAGTTTCCTCTTACATCGACGATTTTACCAATTACAAAGTGGATTCTGTTCATTTGAAGGTTCTTTTTGACCAGGTTGAAAAGTGGTCAAAAGAAGGATTTACAGTGATTGGTTTTGTTCCACCGCTTTCTCTGCCAATGCGTGAACTGGAAGATTCGCTGGGTTTGTTTGATGAAGCGAAAATCAAGGCAGGCTTTGAAAAAGCTTCGGGACACTGGTTCAATATCAATCCGAATAACTACAAAACGTACGACGGCAGCCATGTTACCATTGAATCTGCCCGAAAACTATCGGGAGAGCTGGCAGAATATATTAAAAAATTGGCAAAGTAAAACCGGACATCTGTACCTGAAATGCACGGGGAATTCTTTGGATTAAAACCCTGACAAATTATTTTAAAAATGTACGTATCGGTTCTATTCTATTATTTCGTAATATTGAGCCCAAAAATTAAAAAATTGATGATTTATGTACATCGTTCATGTTCATGTTCATGTAAAAGAGAACTTTGTTGAAGAATTTAAAATTCTGACTATTGAAAATGCAAAAGACAGTATTCTGGAACCTGGTATTGTGCGTTTTGATATTATTCAGCAGCACGACGATCTCACCCGGTTTGTCCTTGTTGAAGTTTACCGTTCGTTTGAGGATACTGCAAAACATAAATTGACAGAACATTACCTGAGATGGCGCGACGCAGTATCGAACATGATGGAAGTACCCCGTACAAGCGTTAAGTATTACAATGTTTTTCCTGAAGATGAGGGATGGGATAAACTTTGAATTTGCCACATCGACCCGCATTGTTTTCGGAAACGGATCTTTTAAAAAAGTTCCGGAACTTATCGGGGAGTTTGGAAATAAAGTCTTTATCGTTACGGGTAAAAACCGGTTTTTGACAAACCAGCTTACCGGTTGGCTCAGTCAAACCGGCATTGAATCAGTAAATTTCAATGTTTATTCTGAACCCGCTGTTTCCGACATTGAAAAAGGTGTCAGTCTTGCCCGTGAAACTGGTTGCAAGGTTGTTATCGGGATTGGCGGAGGCAGCGTAATTGATTCAGGAAAAGCAATCGCTGCAATGGTGCCGAATTCAGGTGAGTTAACCGATTACCTCGAAATCATTGGCAAAGGAAGAAAACTTGAAGAAATTCCGGTGCCATTTATTGCTGTACCAACAACTGCAGGAACAGGAGCAGAAGTTACCAAAAATTCGGTGATAAAATCAAAAGAGCACAATGTAAAGGTTAGCCTTCGCAGCAATTCAATGTTCCCGAAAGTAGCTGTAATAGATCCCTTGTTAACTGTCACAATGCCAAAAGAGATTACAGCCAGCACAGGTATCGATGCCCTCACCCATCTTCTCGAAACATTCGTATCCTGCCAGTCGAATCCTTTCATCGATATGTTGGGGAGAGAAGGGATGAAGCGGATTGCAGCGTCTCTGGAAAAGGCATATTCTGACGGAAACGACCTGGAAGCCCGAGAAAATATGGCAATGGCAAGTATGCTTGGCGGAATGGCGCTGGCCAATGTAAAGCTGGGTGCAGTACACGGTTTTGCGGGTCCTCTTGGTGGGATGTTTCCAATTCCTCACGGTGCTGTTTGTGCCTGTCTTTTGCCTGCAGTTATGGAAGTGAATATTGCTGCACTGAAAGAAAAAAAAATGGAAAAACAACTTCATAAATTCGATGAAGTTGCAAAAATACTTACCGGGAATAATTCAGCATTTGCAGAAGATGGTTATAACAGGGTGAAGGAACTGATAAAAGAACTGAAAATACCTTCTCTGTCTGATTTTCAAATTCCGGAGAGTGTATTTCCAGAGCTGACAGAAAAAGCAAAAAATTCGAGCAGTATGAAAGGAAATCCGGTGGAATTGACAAGCCGGCAGCTGTATTCGGTTTTGGAAAAGTCACTTTAGCTGTATTATACCCAAAAAGCATCAGAAACAATTTCATTTTACAACAGATTTTTGTCGTTCGTTTTACCTGAAATTGTTCTGCCCCAATTTCAGAACACCGGTTTTTTTGAAAATAAGTTTCACGAATAAACTTTATCTTTACAGCGTATTTTATTAATAAATTATGATCGGGAAATTTTTTCATACTCCTGCTCCGAAGAAATTCTTTATTCCTCCGCGATTTTGGGACCCTGAAAAGGAAGAACGCGAAAATCGTGAACGGAGAATAAGAGAGGAGTTAGGCATTGCAGAGGAAAAGAAAGATGATGGGAAACCGTTCAGGCCAAATATCAGAGGACAGTTCAGAAATCCTTCAAACTGGAAAGGAAGTACAACCCAGGATGCCATTAATTCGCAGAGAAGAAGATTAACCTATTTAATCATTTTGCTGATTGCGCTTTTCCTTTTGGTCTATTATGCAGACAGAATATTTTAAATTGAATATAACAATGTCAATTTCAAATACTTAAACTGCCAAAGTGAGTGACATAATTCAATTATTACCCGACTCTGTTGCTAACCAGATTGCAGCTGGTGAAGTTATTCAGCGACCCGCTTCTGTTGTCAAAGAACTTGTTGAAAATGCCCTTGATGCCGGTGCAACTGAAATTACTGTTCATGTAAAAGATGCCGGAAAAACTTTGATACAAATTACCGACAATGGTTGCGGAATGTCGCCCACCGATGCAAGAATGGCATTTGAACGTCATGCCACATCGAAAATCAGATCTGCCAACGATTTGTTTTACATCAGAACGATGGGATTCAGGGGAGAAGCCCTGGCCTCGATTGCTGCCATTGCCGACGTTGAAATCCGTACGAAAAAAACGGAAGACGAAATAGGAACATTCATTCATATTACCGGATCGGATGTAATTTCGCAGGAACCTGTTGCATGCAGCAACGGCACGGGATTCATGATTAAGAACCTGTTCTTTAATGTACCTGCCCGGCGCAAATTTTTAAAAGGGAACACCACCGAACTGAAAAATATCATCTGGGAGATTCAGCGGGTTGCGATACCTAATCCCGACATAAAGATTTCGTTTTTTCATAATAATACATCTATTTACGAACTTCCAAAAGCAAACCACCGGAAACGGATTGTCGATTTATTCGGCAAGGCAATAAACCAAAGCCTGGTGCAGGTAAATGAACAAACCAGCCTGGTGAATATATATGGTTTTGTTGGTCAGCCAAAATTTGCACGAAAAACAGTCAGCGAACAATTCTTTTTTGTAAACAAACGATTCATCCGGCATCCCTATTTTCACAAAGCGGTGATGCAGGCTTACCAGCAGCTTTTACCTCCCGATACTTTCCCGTCGTATTTTATTTTTCTTGAAACCGATCCGGCCAACATCGATATTAATGTTCATCCCACAAAGACTGAGATCAAGTTTGAAAACGACCGCGATATCTGGCAGATAATCCATGCAGCGGTGCGCGAATCTCTGGGCAAACACAATGTTGTTCCTTCCATCGATTTCGATCAGAGTGGAAATATTGACATCCCCCTCCCACCGAAACCGACCGATGAAATTCAGTTTCCTGAAATCAGGATCAATCCTGATTATAATCCGTTTGAAACTGAAAAACAATCGCTTCCGGGTAATTTCCCAAAAAGCCCGGTGGCAAAAAAGAACCTTGAACGCTGGGAGGATTTGTACACCGGAACCCAGCTCAAACTCAGGCCTGAAGTTCGGGCAGATCAACCGGAAAATGCGGATGATCAGTTTTTTATCAATCCGCCTGAACTTTTTTCAGGAAAGAAAACGTTGCAGCTGAAACAGAAATATATTCTCACTCCTGTAAAATCGGGATTAATGGTTATCGACCAGAAAAGGGCCCACGAAAGAATTTTGTTCGAAAAATTTATGGAAGTGCTGAAGTCGGATTCGGTCGCCAGTCAGCAACTTCTTTTTCCACAGACGATTGAACTCAATCCTGCCGATTCGGCGATTATGCAAAATATACTTCCCGATTTGTTGTCGCTGGGTTTTGATATCCGCGATTTCGGGAAAAATACTTTTATCATCAGCGGAACTCCCGGTGTTCTGGATGTTTCGTCTCCTGTAATCATTGTTGAAAAGCTGCTCGAGGAATATAAAAATTCGCCGGTCGATGCGCGTTCGAAAGCAAAAGAGCAAATTGCGGTTTCGCTTGCAAAAGCTTCAGCCCTTGATTATGGAATCGATTTGAAACAGGAAGAGATCGATCATTTAATCGATCATCTTTTTGCCTGTTCAACTCCTAATTATTCGCCCGACGGCAAAAAGGTTCTGACCATTATCCCGACCACCGATATCGAAAAAAGTTTTAATAAATGACAATATGTCGTTATATTAAGCCTGATAAATAATGGTCTGGCAATTGTAAGGCTGTTACAAACGATTAAAAATGAAATTGGTCCCTTTTCCCGGGACAAGATTAAATGATTTAAAAACAATAAAATAAGACTGTCGAATGAATTACAGACCGGCTTTCAATACTGTTCCTCCTGTCGTCAAGAACCTGATAATAGTCAATGCTTTGCTCCTGCTGATCACTTTTGTGCTTGAGCAAATGGGGATTGATTTATATACACATTTAGGACTTTATTTTCCTCTTTCCGAAAAATTCAGGTTGCACCAGATTTTCACCCACATGTTTATGCATGGAGGGTTGACGCATCTGTTCTTTAATATGTTTGCGCTGTACATGTTCGGCCGTGTTCTTGAAAGTGTGTGGGGGCCCAAACGATTTCTCACCTTTTACCTGGTAACCGGACTTGGAGCCGCTTTCCTTCACACCCTTGTTAATTTCATTGAATACGAAAGTGTTGTGTCGAAACTCACTGTCGAGCAGATTAACTATGTAAAAGAAACCGGATATAATCTCTGGTCAGAAGGGAAAAACTTTTCCGATCCCCTTCTGGGTAAATTGAACATGATACTGAATACGCCGACAGTCGGGGCCTCCGGCGCTGTTTTCGGAATATTGCTCGGATTTGGAATGTTGTTTCCAAATACACAGTTAATGTTACTATTTCCGCCGATTCCGATTAAGGCAAAATATTTTGTAATTGGGTATGGTGCAATTGAGTTGTACCTCGGAGTATCGCAACCCGGTAGCAATGTGGCGCATTTTGCACATCTGGGAGGAATGCTGTTCGGGTATTTTATGATCAAATACTGGAACAAAAATTCAAGGCGTTTTTATTAGGTATATTTGAGTATTGAGTACTTAGTACTGAGATATTAGATTTAGCATTGTGATTTGGAATTTGAGTATTGAGATTTGAATTTTTAAAGGATGGATATTTGGTCCGATATAAAACAAACATTTAAAGAAGGTTCGGTGTTAACCCGCCTGATTTACATTAATATCGGGATTTTTCTGGCGGTAAATATCGCTGGTGTGATTTTTTACCTGAGCGGAAAACCCAATATTTTACCCAAATGGTTTTCAGTTCCATCAAATCTCCATGCTCTTTTGTTAAGACCCTGGACCCCGGTTACATACATGTTTTTGCACACCGGATTTCTTCATCTTCTTTTTAATGTTTTAGGTTTGTACTGGTTCGGAAAACTGTTTTTATACCGGTTGGATGGAAACAAATTGCTGAGTATTTATCTGATCGGCGGACTTTCAGGAGCATTTTTATATGTAGCAACATATAATTTTTCCCCGGTTTTTGAAAATGTAAATGGATTGCTTTTGGGTGCATCAGCATCGATATTTGCCATTTTGGTTGCTATCGCATTTTATGAACCGGATATGGAAATATATATGTCGTTTATCGGAACATTCAAACTGAAATATGTTGCTTTATTTTATGTAATACTTTCAGTAATAGGTATATCAACCACTAATCCGGGCGGAAATATTGCACATTTGGGTGGCGCTGCCTGGGGATGGTTTTATATTCTTCGATTAAGAAAAGGTAAAGATATGGGATCGGAATTTTCAAATTTACTGAACAAAATAGCTGCTGCATTATCAGGGATTCTCAAACCGGGAAGCAAACTGCAGGTTACCTATAAACAAATGCCGCGTGACGACCACGAATACAATCGTATTAAACATGCCGAGCAGGAAGAGATCGACCGGATTCTTGAAAAAGTTGGTAAATCGGGGTACGACAGTCTTACAAAAAATGAAAAAGAGTTGCTTTTCAGGCAGGGTAAATAATTCTGAATCAAATTGCAGTTTAATTGTGAAGTTTATTATTTTTCATTTTTTGCCTGGTGAATACTTGCATTAAGCTCAAAACCAATTAAAAGAATAAACGACATCACATAAATCATTAACAGAATAATCAGCAGGGTACCAATTGAACCATAGAGTTTATTGTATTGGCTGAACTTGTTAATGTAAATGGTAAATCCGAAAAAAGTAAGGACACTCAGAACAGTTGCTAGTGTTCCTCCAGCCGAAATAAAACGCCATTTGGTTTTTTTGGCCGGTGCCATATAATAAAGGAACGAAAATGTAAAAAAGAGCAATGACAGAATTACGATCCATTTAATTGCAAACAGAAGCGCAGTTGTACCTGCATCGTGTAATTTCAGATATTCCTGTAAATTTGAAATAAGAAATGGGCTGCTGGTCAGGAAACCGATGACAAAAGTGAGCAGAACCGAAAGTACAAGGAGAATCCAAATGGCAGCAATACGCTGGCTTAACCAGGTCCTGCGCTGAATACTGTGAATGGTGGCATCGAAAGCGCTCATCATTGCTGCTATTCCGTTGGTTGAAAAAATCAGTGCCGCTAAAAAACCAAATGAAAGCAAATCGCCCCGCGGCTGGTTAATAATGTCGTTAACAGTGCTTTCAATGGTGACAAATGTACTTGGAGGTACTAAATCTTTAATAAGCTGCATTAATTCGGCTTGAAAGTTTTCAATCGGAATAAACGGAATCAGTGTAAACATAAAAATAACAAAAGGGAAAAGCGCAATAAAAAACGAAAAGGCAATTGCTGAAGCTCTTGTTGTAATTGATCCGTTTACAATGCTTTGCCAGAAAAAAAGCGCCACATTATATAAAGGGACACCTTCAAAAAACGGAAGCGTGATTTTTTTTGCCCTTTCTGCAATTCTTTCTCCAAGTAGTATCAGACGATTTAAATATCTGTTCACCGCGATCATTGGCTTTATTGCTTTTCAATTCTCAGCTGATGAATGTAATCTTTTCCGTTATTTTTTTTCAGTAAAAAATAAACCCTGAAACTTCCTTTATTGGTTACCAGGTTACCAATAACATATTGAGCCCCTTCTTTCCCTCCCTGGTGAATGACGTTGAAACTTTCGGGCGAATTTGCGCTGAAAAACTTACTGACAATTTGTTGGGCCTGCGCTTTACTGTAAACATTATCGTTTTCCAGAACCACAATTTCAACATTCAGGTTGAAATAATCGGAAAGCGTTTTTGAATCACCGGTTTTAAAACTTTGAATAATTTCGTCAGGAACCTGGGCCTGTGACTGATTTGAAAAAATGATAAATCCCGAAATAAAGAACAATATAAAAAGTACTTTTTTTATTGCTGACATCTTAAAATCTCTCTTTCAATAATTAAATTATAAACTCAAAAATTGTGCTAAACTCTTTTATCCGCCTAATTTTGACGTAAATTTATAAAATTAAAATTCAAAACCTGAAATGAAAATTACTTTATTGGTTGTCGGGAAAACCGATTCGCCGTATGTAAACGATGGAATCAACGAATATGCAAAACGGCTGAACCATTATGTAAATTTCGAAATTGAGATTATTCCGGATGTCAGGAAAAACAAAAATATCAGCGCCGAAATTCAAAAAAATCAGGAGGGTGACCTTATTCTTTTAAAAAATTTACCGGGGAAAGAATTACATTTATTCGATGAAAAAGGGAAAATGTTCACTTCGCGAGAATTTGCCGGTTTTCTGGAAAAGAAAATGGCAAGTGGTTTAAAAGAACTTGTTCTGGTTGTTGGTGGTCCGTACGGATTTTCTGAAAAAGTACAGAAGGCAGCACTTTCGAAAATTTCTTTATCGAGGCTGACTTTTTCTCATCAAATGGTACGATTTATGTGCGTTGAACAGATTTACAGGGCATTTACAATTTTGAAAGGAGAACCGTATCATCACGATTAAAATATGCTGCTGAAATTAAATAAATACAACTACCTCATTTTGGCAATATGTTTTTTTATTGTTGCCGCAATTATCGAAAACGGTTTGTTAAGAAAACATCCCGAAAATCACTTGATAAAAGATTTTCAGGTGCAATTTTTAAAACACGAAAATGAACTTAACCAACAGATTGGGAAGATTGCCGGCATTGTTTCGGATAAAGATTTTGACGGCAGTTATTTTGAAGCATTAAAAAATTATACCAGATCGATTGATGATACGGGGGCAGGTTACCTAGTTTACAAATCAGGAAATCTGGTTTACTGGTCCGACCGTTCGGTTTCGTTTTACAGCACCATCCGCGAATTCAGGAAAAAAGATGGTTTTCTGCAGATGCCAAATGGTTATTATCTTGCCCGGGACACTGTTACTGGCGATTACGAGGTTGTCGGATTGCATTTGATCAGGCACAATTACGAGCATGAGAACAAATACCTGAAAAATTCCTTTTTCAAAACTTACAACTTGCCCGACGATTATTTACTGCTCGAGTCAAAATTGCAGGGTGCATTTCCGGTGTTTGATGCTGCAGGTAATTTCCTGTTTTCAATAAAAACGGCAGGCCAGTTCCTGTGCACAGAAAATCAGCTTTATTTTCCGGCAGTCATTTATTTTCTGGGATTGATTATCCTGCTGTTCTATTTCAGAAAAGAATTTATCGAATCGGAGGGCGGATTTTTTCTCCGTCTTTTCGGGCTGGGAGTGGCGCTTTTTATTGTTTACTGGTTACATCTCATTTTCAAAATTCCCGGTCTGTTGTTGTATCTTCCGTTTTTCAGCCCCGAAGTTTTTGCCTTAAGCGACTGGTTACCTTCGCTTGGCGACTATTTTTTAATGGTTCTTTTCTTTACCTTTTGGATGTATAATTTTACGGGCGGATTAAATTTCGGAAAATTAAAAAAGGACTCCTTAATTTCAGGAAAAGCTATCGGGATTTTAATGCTCCTGCTTGCAGCAGGAATCTTTTTGCTGGTCAATAATTTTATCGCGATACTTATTTATAATTCAACTATTTCATTCTCACTAAATAAAATTATCGGAATATCGGCACAAAGTTTTCTGGGTATTTTTTCTGTCGGATTGTTATTATTCTCTGTGCTTTATTTTGTGATTAAAGTCATCGATGAAGCAAGTCACCTTTTTAACTTCTTCCAGTTGGCCGGAACTTCAGTGGCGATATTAATTTTTGTAATTATTGTGCAATCGATTGCTGTTCAGAGCGTTTCGATTTACGCGCTGCTGTTTTATACCATTTCGGCAATTCTGGCAGCGCTTCTCAGTAAAAAATATGTAAGGAAGTTTTCGTTAACCTACCTGATTATTTTTGTTTCGCTTGCTTCAGTTTACTCGCTGGTTGTCTTTTATCATATTGTAAATCAGAAAGAAAAAGAAAGTCAGAAACTTTTTGCGGTTACATTGGTAGCTGAGCGCGATCCCGCTGCCGAGGAATTTTTTACAAAAATTGAAAAGCAAATAAAAAGCGATCCTGCTATTATTCCACTGTTAATTATGAATGAAGATCCGAGGGAATATATTCAACGTAAATATTTCAGTGGATATTTCAGAAAGTACATTTTGGAATTATATGTGTGCAATCCGATGGATAGTCTTGTGGTTCAGCCTGATAACAGATCGGTTCCCTGCATGTCGTTTATGGACGGTATGATCAAGGATATGGGAGTTCAGATTTCGGGAACTAACTTTTATTTCATGGATAACATGAATGGCAGGATTTCATACACTGGCAGAATCAGTTTTCAAATGCCCGGAAACAACCAGACAATAACAATTTACATCGATCTGGATTCTGATTTGCTTTTCGAAGGGATTGGATTTCCGGAATTGTTGATTGATAAATCGATCGCCCGCTCCGAAAACTACCGGAAATTCAGCTATGCAAAATATTACGGAGGAGAGTTGACTGATAAATTTGGTGATTTCAACTATAATTTATACATCGACACATATCATCCTGATGAACAGGAATTTACAATCAGAAGGCTGAATTCGTACGAACATCTGATTTATCATACCCGGGAGAATAATTATGTAATTGTTTCAAGAAAGATCTTTTCGATTGTCGACTACCTGATTTCGTTTCCGTATTTGTTTGTATTTTATTTTCTTATTGTGCTGATATTGAAATTTATAGGCACAAGGAAATTGCTTTCTCAGAATTTTACGGTCGATTTGAAGTTTAAAATCCAGGTTGCAATTATTTCAATTGTGTTTTTCTCGTTGTTGCTGGTGGCGCTGGCAACTATTTTTTATAACATCGAACAGTACCGTTCGAAACATCGCGACGACCTGGATGAAAAGATGAAATCGATTTCGGAAGAGATTGATATGCGGCTTGAATTAAATAATGAAATTACTCCTGATGTTATTTATTGGTTTGATGAGGAATTATCAAAACTTTCAAATATTTTCCGCACCGACATTAATATTTACGGAGTTGATGGCAATTTACTGGCCTCTTCCAGGGCTGAAATTTTTCAACGCGGACTGGTTTCGTCGCGGATGAATTCACTCGCTTATTACGAAATTTATCAGAATTACCGGTACGAAAGTTATTTTCAACCCGAAAAAATTGGTGATTTGTCGTATTTATCAGTTTACAAGCCAATTATAAACTATCGCGGCCAGATTCTGGGAACAATTAACCTGCCTTATTTTATCACTCAGGACAAATACAGCCAGGAGATTTCGACATTTATTGTGGCATTTATTAATCTCTACGTATTGTTGTTGCTGGTAAGTATCGTGGTTGCTGTGTTTATCTCCAACCAAATTACGCGTCCGTTGGTTGTGATTCAGAATAACCTGCGGAAGATTCAGCTTGGAAAACGTAACGAACCCATTTTTTATAAACGAAACGACGAAATAGGGAGCCTGGTTAAAGAATACAACAAAAAGGTGGATGAACTCGCGGTAAGTGCCGAATTATTAGCCCGTTCGGAGCGCGAATCAGCCTGGCGGGAAATGGCAAAACAGGTCGCACACGAAATTAAAAATCCGCTTACCCCGATGAAACTTAATATTCAGCATTTGCAACGTGCAAAAGGGAAGGGCAAGGAATACAACGAATACATTGAAAGGGTGACAGCCACTTTAATCGAACAGATTGACAACCTTTCGAATATTGCCACCGAATTCTCAAATTTTGCTCAAATTCCAAATGCAAGAAACCAGGTTTTCGAGTTGGCAGGGCAATTAAGAAAAGTAATCGGTCTGTTTGAATCTGACGACAGGGCTGTGATAAAGTTCAATTGTGAAGGGTGTGAAAGAATAAATGTAAATGCCGATCGCGAGCAGTTGTCGCGGGCTGTTATTAATCTGATTAAGAATGCAATTCAGGCAATTCCGGAAGGTAAAATTGGTAAAATTGACATCTTACTGACCAGAAGGGAACACATGGCAGTAATATCTGTAACCGATAACGGATTGGGAATACCTGTTGACCTGCGCGATAAATTATTCAGTCCCAGTTTTACAACAAAAACCAGTGGAATGGGACTTGGACTTGCGATTGTAAAAAATATTGCAGAAAATTTTTCAGGCAGGGTCTGGTTTGAAACAAAGCTTGAAAAAGGATCAACCTTTTATATTGAGATACCTGTTTACGAAAATGAAGATAAATAAAATCGGGAAATTGATACCTTTTAAAAAAATCAATATGAGAAAATACCTGATTAGTTTGCTGGCATTGTCTTTTTTAAGTACTTCCCTTGTCAGTCAGAATAAAACAATTAAACCCGGAGAGATCTGGCCCGATAACAACGGAATTCACATCAATGCTCATGGTGGGGGAATTCTTTTTTACAACGGAAAATATTACTGGTTTGGCGAGCACAAAATAGAAGGTAAAAAAGGAAATCAGGCGTGGGTTGGAGTGCATTGTTACTCATCGGCAAATTTAACGGAATGGAAAGAAGAAGGCATTGCAATGAAAGTGAGTGAAGATCCTGAGAGCCCGATTACTGCCGGTTGTGTGATAGAAAGGCCAAAAGTGATCTACAACGGTAAAACCGGGAAGTTTGTTATGTGGTTTCATCTGGAGTTAAAAGGAAAAGGTTACAGTGCAGCGCAAACCGGTATCGCCGTTGCCGACCTGCCTGCCGGACCGTACACTTTTTTAAAGGCAATGAATCCGAATGCAGGTTTCTGGCCTGTCGGTTATCCGGGCGAACTGATAACAAAAACCTTCCCTGACACTTTGAAAGGCTGGACGGATCGCTGGTTACAGGCTGTAAAAGACGGGATGTTTGTTCACCGCGATTTTGAAAAAGGGCAAATGGCGCGCGACATGACTCTTTTTGTCGATGACGACGGCAAAGCTTACCATATTCATGCTTCCGAGGAAAACCTGACTTTACATATTTCGGAACTCAACGATGATTTCACCGGCTTCACAGGGAAATATATCAGGGTTTTTCCAACCGGGCACAATGAAGCTCCGGCCATTTTTAAACACAAAGGGAAATACTACATGATTACATCGGGTTGTACCGGCTGGGATCCGAATGCAGCACGGTTAATGGTTTCGGATGCGGTGATGGGAAACTGGGAATTTATCGGTAATCCTTGTGTTGGTGATGATAAAGATCTGACATTTCATTCGCAAAGTACTTATGTTCTTCCCGTTGAAGGGAAAAAAGATGCTTTTATTTTTATGGCTGACCGATGGAACCCTCAAAATGCTATCGATGGCCGCTACATCTGGCTTCCTGTTCAGTTCGACGAAAAGGGAATTCCTTTTCTGGAATGGAAAAATGAATGGGATACTGGTTTTTTTGATGATTTATAACTGACTGGCAATTTAATGTTCAACGATTTGATAGTGAAAGTAAATCGATAATGCAGACAAGGAAAATAGATTGCGTAATAACAAAAAAATCAGAAAAAAACCGGAATCCTGAAAATACGGAAATTCTAATACCGGCCTGTTTACCACAGGTTATCGTTTAAAAGATTTCAGGAGATAATCGAAATTTGAATTTCATTCTGATCCAAATCAGTTTGTAATGATTTAAGTGTTTTTGCATTATTCACTATCGATTGTTAATAAATAATAGTAAATCAGTGTTTTATTATTTAAATCATTTACTAATATTGAGGACCCTTATTTTTTATCTTCATAAAGTTATGCGTATCGAAGGGTGGCGTTCTGCTACCCTTTTTTATTTTCCGGGAGGCACACTATTTTAAAAGTCGCATAAAAAAAATAGTTTTGGCATATCAATCTAAAAGTTTCAGCGATGAGGGGAAAATATTTTGGCCAGTATTTACTGATGACAATCATTGCCTTTTTTCAAAGTATCTCAATGTTTGCAGAAAAACCAACCAACTTTGTAATAATTTATCTCGACGATGTCGGATATGGTGATATTGCGCTCACAGGGGCAATTGGTTTTTCAACCCCGAATATCGATAAAATGGCATCTGGCGGAGTTTTCTTTTCTCATTATTATTCACCTCAGGCAGTCTGCAGTGCTTCGCGGGCAGGACTTTTAACAGGTTGTTATCCGAACCGTGTCGGATTCCATGGAGCTCTCGATCACACTGCAAAGACGGGAATAAATGCAAGCGAAGAAACAATTGCCGATGTTTTGAAGAAAAAAGGTTATGCCACAGCAGCTTACGGAAAATGGCATTTAGGGCATTACAAACAATTTTTACCTGTTCACCATGGTTTCGATGAATATTTCGGGATTCCGTATTCCAACGATATGTGGCCAAATCATCCCACTACCGGAAAATATTATCCACCGCTTCCGATGATCGAAGGAGACGAAGTTGTGGAAACCAATCCCGACCAGTCAAAGTTTACTGCCGAATTTACAGAGAGGGCAATTTCGTTCATTAAAAAGAACAGGAAAAATCCTTTCTTCGTGTATCTGGCACATCCAATGGCGCATGTTCCTCTTTTCGTTTCCGATAAATTCAAAGGAAAATCGAAACAGGGATTGTATGGCGACGTTATGGAGGAAATCGACTGGAGTGTTGGCCAGATTATGAAAACGCTGAAAGAACTTGATTTAGAGGAAAATACCCTTTTCATATTTACTTCAGATAATGGTCCGTGGATTAATTACGGCAATCATGCCGGAAGTACCGGCGGATTGCGCGAAGGGAAAGGAACAACTTACGAAGGGGGACAGCGGGTTCCATGTCTGATGTACTGGAAAGGAGTGATTTCGCCCGGAACGGTAAATAACAACCTGATCTCGGGTATCGATATTTTACCGACGATTGCTGAAATAGCAGGAGCGCCTCTTCCACAGAAAAAAATCGATGGTGTAAGCATTTTGTCATTACTGAAAGGCGAAACAAATGAATCTCCCAGAAAATCGTTTTATTATTATTATCGTAACAATAATCTGGAAGCCGTTCAGGACGGGCAATGGAAACTGGTTTTTCCGCACAAGGGAAGTACTTATGTTGGTTTTGAACCGGGAAAAGACGGACTTCCGGGCAAGGTAAATGAAAATTTTGAAGTTGAAGGTGGATTGTACGACCTGCGCCGTGATCCGGGAGAAAGATATGACGTAATTCAATTCTACCCCGAAATTGTTAGAAAGCTTGAGAAACTTGCCGATGAAGCACGCGATGATCTGGGTGACGACCTGACCGGAATTCCTGGTAAAAACAGGAGGGAACCGGGAAGGATTTCGGAATAAACAGTTGGTTAAACACTTTTTACCGGATGAAACGAAATGTGTTTTTAGCGCTTTTAATGGCAGTTGTACTTATCTTTCAGTATTCGAGTTCACAGAAGCAGTAATATTTTCAGACAGAACCGGTTGACCTGAAAATAACAAACAAGAATTTCAGTTTTCAACTTATCCAGTGATCTGATTTTTGGGGTGTATTATATTAATTTTTATCAAAACTGATATTTGCATTTAGAATATTATTCTGAAACTTTCAGATATAAAAGTTATATAGATACTTTTGTAAATCAATAAAAAAAATTCAAATGAAAACTAAAGTATTCTTATCATTGATTGTTGTTTTTCTCCTATTATTACAGATTTCGTGTTCAACTAAAATTAAAACCGATCTTTCAAAAACCAGTTTTATACCGAAACCTGTTTCGGTTATTGGTACAGGAGAGGCTATGAAAATTGATGGATCAACAATAATATATTTTCAGGCAGGAATAACCGATTTACAACAAAAAGCCCAATATCTCGCCAACCAGATCACAAGAATTTCGGGTTTTATGCCTGAGGTAAAATCATCAGAAATCGCTCCGGGAAAAGGAATTTATCTGATGCTCAGCAATGATGGCAATGGTTTGGGAGAAGAAGGTTACGAGATCAATATCGATAAGAAACAGGTAATAATTTCTGCAAAAAATTCCACAGGTTGTTTTAATGGTATTCAGACTTTATTACAGGCAATGCCTGCCAAAATTAAAGCAGGCGAAAAAATAATTGTTCCGACAGGAAGTGTTCGTGATTATCCCGAATATGATTTTCGCGGGGCAATGCTTGATGTAGCACGGCATTTTTTTTCGGTTGAAGAAGTAAAGCAATTTATCGATTACCTTGCAGCATACAAAATGAATGTTCTCCATCTGCATCTTTCTGACGATCAGGGCTGGAGGATTGAAATAAAGTCGTGGCCCAGGCTGACAGAAATTGGTGGCAGCACCGAAGTCGGTGGTGGGACCGGAGGTTTTTACACCCAGGAACAATTCTCAGATATTGTAAATTATGCGAAGGAAAGAAATATCACAATCATTCCTGAAATAGATATGCCAGGTCATACTAATGCAGCATTGGCGTCGTATGCCGAACTCAACTGCAGCGGGAAAGCAACTGAATTATATACCGGTACAGAAGTTGGTTTCAGCACTCTGTGCACCGGAAATGAAATAACCTACCGTTTTGTTGATGATATAATCCGTGAGCTCTCAGCAATTACACCCGGACCTTACATCCACATTGGTGGCGACGAATCGCACGTAACTGCATTGAAAGATTACATCCCGTTTGTTAACAGGGTGCAGGAGATCGTGGTTTCACATGGTAAAAAAGTAATCGGATGGGATGAAATTGCCAATGCCACTCCTGTGACAGGGGCCACGGTTCAATTCTGGGATAACGTGAAAAATACCAGCCTGGCACTTGAAAAAGGTGCAAATGTAATTGTATCACCTGCTTCAAAGTCCTATCTCGACATGCAGTATGATTCAACCACAAAATTCGGACTGCACTGGGCTGGGTACATCGAAGTTGATAAAGGATATTCATGGAGACCAGATACACTCGTTCCCGGAATGACAAAAGAGAGAATCCTTGGAATTGAAGCTCCGCTCTGGTCTGAAACTGTATCTGATATTAATGAAGCAGAATATATGGTTTTCCCCCGTCTGCCGGGTTATGCAGAAATCGGATGGACTGCACCCGGACAGAGAAACTGGGAAGAATATAAATTCAGGCTTGCTCAGCATGGTAAACGATTTGAAGCAATGGGTATTGATTTTTATCGTTCCCCGCTTGTTCCCTGGCAATAATTTTTGTGTTATGAATTGACCAGCCGATTAAAAAAAAATAAAGAGTAGAACTTTTTCAGACGCTTTTGGATAAATAGATAATTTTACAAACCCCTTTATAAAACTAATTTCCTGTGAAATAAAGATATTCTACTCTTTAAATGCAAATATAATGTATGTAAGTATGTTTGTCAATAGCAAACCGGTTAAAAAATTCAAATTTAAATTTTCTTAATTCTTTTTAACATCAGTTTTAGCGAAAGCAAGATTATAGTTTACTGATAATCAATATGATAATATTCTCTTTCATATTCAGGGTTATGTTAAAATTATTTATCGGGTGAAATTATGCTGTAAAGTGTTGTGTAAAACAATAAATCAGATGTAATTTTTTCCTGTAACCGGTTGATGTAAGGATTTAATTCCAGCAAGTTAACCATGATCAATTTTTCATGTTGTCGTCAATCTGGGAAAAATCAGCAAAAATTTTCCAAAAATAAGAATGAACAAAATTTTAACGATTTTTTATGTGTCTGATTATCAGTACAGGTAATTTTTGGCCTGATACTTGTTTAGCATAATTTCATCAAAGGGGAAAGTAACTTCTGTATTTATGATTGGTTTTATATTTAGGGGTTTGTAAATCATCAATCATCTTCAAAAAGCGTCCACAGTTCTTTCCCCTTCCTTTTTTCAAAATTGTGTTCAATGCAATTTCATTGGTTTCTTTTCTGACTTCAGCCAAACAAATAGAAATAAATTGTAATTTTATCTCTCATTATAAATTATCGGATAACCAATAAAAGTGAGGCATTCTTTAACATATCTTTTAAAACTAAAAACCGGCTTAAATGAAAAATGATAAAAGTATTCCCATCAATACATTTTCGGAATTAAAAATTTTACTGATAATATTTATCGCTTTCCTGATTGTATCATGCACAAACGAAGCGCAGCTTTGGGAGCCCAAATCCCAGCAACTTGTTGCAGCTGATTATATTTCACACAATCCTGATCAGTTTTCAGAGTTCGATAAGTTAATGAAAGCAACCGGGATGGAATCGCTTTTAAAGGTACGGGGACCATTTACGGTCTTTCTGCCTAACAATGATGCTATGTTTGCATATTACAAACAAAAAAATGTTAATTCGCTTGACGGGTTCACTGATTCATTTAAAAAGGATTTAATCCTAAATCATATTATTGGATTTGCAATACCGACCGGGGATTTTGGACTTGGAGCGCTCAGGGAGACAAATGCTTTGAGCGATTTTGTAGTGACGGAATTTGAGGGATCAGATATTATTGTAAATAAGCATTCAAAAATTATCAAAAGAGATATTTCTGTTGCCAACGGATATATTCATGTTATTAATACAGTAATGGATCCGGTTTATAAAGATATTTACAGCGTGGTTTCATCCAATTCCGGATATACAATTTTTACTGAGGGTCTTAATCTTACCGGGCTGAAAGACACTCTTCAGATAATTGATTTTCCATATGGTAATAAAACAGCGCGTACACGTTTTACTTTATTCGCCGTACCAGACTCTATTTATAATAAAAACGGAATTTATAATGTTAATGACCTTATTAACTGGTGTAATGCCGATCCCGACAGTTTGACCTATTTGAATAATCCATTTTACCGGTATATTGAATATCATTGTTTGAATGGATGCTATTATCTTTCCGATTTTAATACAACCATTTATCCTATTTTATCGCGCGATAACAATGTATTCATCACCATTGAAGACGATTATAAAATTAATCTTGATAATATTACCAAAAAATACACTGGTTTTATTATTCCGGCTTCCAATACTCCGGCAAAAAATGGCGCTTTACATGCAATTAATGATCTGATGCCTGTTATTGAACCTAAACCTGCTACCGTAAGATTTGAAACAACAGATTTTTTCGATTTGAAGCAGGGAGATTACTACCTGAAATATTACCAGCGGTGGTTTGACGATAAAAATTATTTTGCAAAAATTCATTGGACTGGACCCTATCTGCTTTATTATTACCAGATAACTGATGCATTAATTAATAATGACTGTTTAAGTATGAATGGCTGGTGGAATATTTCAGTCACCTTTCCAAAAGTGATGAAAGGGAAATATCAGGTTTCGATTTATCAGCCCAACTGGAACGACATTACCAATTTAGTTGCATACGTTGATGGAGTTGCCACACCTTATGTTTATGAAGGGCAATATGGTGGCACAGGCGGTACAGCCGGGTTACAGGTAATTGCCGATGTTGATTTTAAAACAACATCAGAACATACAATTACACTACGAAATATTGTAAACGGAATGCTTTTCTGGGATTACGTTCAGTTTACACCGGTTAAATAGTATTTAAAGAATTCTTATAAAGTATATTAAACGGTTCGTTCAAGTACTTTGATACTATTTTAGCAAACTCTTTATTTGATTCTTCAATCGTTTGTTGTTCCACATCCCAAAAATCATAGTAAATGGCTTCGTTCATTTCTGATATGAACATTCCTGTGCAAAAACCTGAAATTTGGTTTTCTTTAA
>JBBIPU010000061.1:0-18781 GCA_037442685.1 Draconibacterium sp.
GGGACATCGTTCAATGTTTGTGCTTATCCCGAAACCGAAACTGTGGAAGTTGTGGTCAAAACCGGTAAAGTTCAGGTAATCAGTAACAACATGGAAACAAATGCTGAAATAAAGGAAGTAATTCTGACTCCGGGAGAAAAAGGAACGCTGTTTACTACCAGCAAAGTTCTTGAAAAATCGGAAAATTCAAATCCGAATTTCCTGGCCTGGAAAACTCACGATTTCGTTTTCGACGAGGTTCCTTTATCAGAAGTTTTTGATTGCCTTGAAAAGACCTATCATGTAAATATTACAGTTACAGAACCTGAATTAAATGATTTAAAACTGAATGCCACGTTCGACCATAAATCGATTGATTTTATTCTGAATGTAGTCAAACTTACATTTAACCTTGAATTATCAGTTGATAATGAACAATATACATTCTCGAATCGTATAAACAATTGAAAACAATTAAACAAATGAAAACAATTTTGAACTATATTAAAACTTCATTTTTGCTCCTGTCAATAATACTTATTTTTGTACCAAAAGTACAATTTGCACAGGACACAAAATCGGCTGCACTCGACCAGAATATCAGCATTTCGGTTGAAGACGAATCGCTTTCGAATGTTGTCGAGAAAATATGCAAATACCTGAACATCGATTACAAGTACAACTCTGAAATGCTGGCTGATAAAAAAATCAGCATCAATGTTTCGAACAAACCAATCAAGTATGTACTCAATAAACTGATGAAGGATTATTACCTTCTTTTCGAAATAGAAGATAACATCCTGGTTGTCCGCGATTATGTACCTCTCGATAAAAGTATGGATTTTAATGAAAGTTCGAGCCAGTACCTGGCCAACAACCGCGGATTTCTGTTCGATAACCAACGGTCAAAATCGATTACGATTAAATTCAAATCGTCGAGTAACCTCATCATTATTCCTGTAACAATAAACGAATCGGACACTTTGAATTTTATTCTTGATACTGGTGTCAGGTACCCGATTATTACTGAGCTTCCGTTTATAAACAAGTTAAACCTGAATTACCTTGTACCGATTGAAGTAAAAGGTTTGGGTGAAGGAATTGAACTTACTGCCTACCGTTCGGCAAATAATACAATGAAAATCAGTGGATTAACCGCACGAAACCAGGAAGTTCAAATGATTATTGACGAAAATTTCCAGATTTCGCACATCCTTGGAATTCCTGTTCACGGGTTGATCGGATTTAATCTTTTCAAAGATTACATTGTTGAAATAGATTATATAAACGAAAAGTTAACGCTCAATAAACCTGAGTATTACAAGTATCGCGACAGGAAAAAAGACATTATTATGCCTTTAAATTTTGACGGGAATAAACCTTATGTAAATACCACTATCATGACCGATGATTCGTTAAAAGTTCCTGTTAAACTGCTGTTGGATACAGGTGCAAGCGATGCAATCTGGCTTTCTGAAAAATCCGATTCGAGAATTCAATATCCCAAAAACCATATTGAGGCATTTATTGGTCGTGGATTAAGCGGCGATTTATATGGAGTAAAAGGCCGGATCGATGCAATTTGGGTGGGCCCGCTCATTTTACCACAACCGATTGTGGCATTTCCGAACTCAGAAGTTATTGACCAGTTAATTTCTACAAATAACAGAAACGGTACGATCGGAGCTGAAATATTACGCCGGTTTTATGTTACAATCGATTACAGAAACAGCCGGCTGACTTTGCGCCCGAATCACAAATTCAACGAAGGATTCAATTACAATATGAGCGGGATGGAAATAATAAATCCGATGCCGGGACTGCCCATTTTTACCGTTTCTAATATTCGTGAAAATTCGCCGGCGTACCTGGCAGGATTGAAAGAAAACGACCAGATTTTATCGATAAACAACAATAGTCATAAGGATCTTGAATTAAACGACATCAACCTGTTGCTTCAAAGCAAGGAAAACAAGAAAATTAAAGTTAAATATTTGCGCGAAGGCATTGAATATGAAACTTCTTTCGAGCTGAAAAAGTTGTTTTAATGTTCCGGCAAATCTTTATCATATTAATTGCCATTTTGTTGCTGGATGCATCATTGAAAGCACAGCAGCAAAATGGCTCTGTTTTTGAAAAGAGGGTGACTATCAATCAAAAAAACCAACCGGTCAGTTTCATTCTCGATCAGATCAGCTGGCAAGCAGGAGTTTATTTTTCGTACGATGCTTCAATATTTACTCCCGGGCAGAAATACAGCATTGTTGCCTCCGACAAATCGTTGTTTACTGTTTTAAACCTGCTTTTTAATCCCTCCGAATTTAAGTTCATTGAACTTGAAAACCAGATAATTATAACCAAAACAACCGAAGATAAATTACCTGAAAATATCAAACCTGACTCAATTCCGGTGAAGTACTTTTTCCTTTCAGGAAAAATAATCGATGAAAAAAAGGACGATCCGATTAAGTATGCTTCTGTTTCGTTGTACAATAAACCAATTGGCACCATTACAAATGCCGATGGTAATTTCCTATTAAAAATTCACCCCGATTTTATCCGCGATACAATAATAATTTCGTGCATGGGATATGCCCAGATTTTAATACCTGCCTACAAAATTCTGGATGAGGATGTTATTGTAATGAAGCCAATTTCAATCCGGATTAAAGAAGTGAGAATAGTTGCCACCACCCCTGAAAAACTGCTGAAAAATATCAGGGATCATTTAGCAGAAAATTACAGTGATGAAACAGAATTAATGACAGGTTTTTACCGCGAAACAGTTAAACAGGATGAAGATTACATCAGTGTTTCGGAGGCGGTGATTGAAATTCTGAAAGCCCCGTACATTAATACCTTACGAAACGATCTGGTAAGGATAATAAAGGGCCGCCGAAGTCCGGATGTCAAACCTTTTCAATGGCTGAATTTTAAATTACAGGGAGGACCATTTACCATTTCAAGGCTCGATATCATAAAAACGATGGAATCGTTCATTGATGAAGAATATCAGAATCAATATAATTACAACATCAGCAAAGTAATCTGGTACAACGACAATCCGGTTTATGTTCTTGAATTTAAGCCTGTTGCTGATTTCAGCGATGTTGGTTTTATTGGCGAAATTTATGTTCACCGCGAAACTTTTGCCATTGTTCATGTTAATTTTCATTTTACAAAAAACGGGTTGAAAAACGCTGAAAGTGTAATGATTAAAAAGAAACCCAAAGGTGTTAAAGCCAAACCGGTTTACACCGATTACGAGGTAAATTACCAGCAGCATCGCGATAAATGGCATTTGGCAAATGTAAAGGCTTCGGTAAAATTTAAAGTCCGCAGCAGAAACGATAAAATAAATTCAGAATATTCCAGTGTTTCAGACCTGCTTGTTACTGATATTCAGGATACTGAGCTTAAAAAATTCGACAGGGATGAATCTTTCACCCAGCGTGATATCCTTGTGGAAATGATAAACGATTATGATCCGGATTTCTGGGAAAATTACAACATTATCAAGCCTGACGACGATCTTCAGAAAGCCTTTAAAAATCCTGAATCCAAAATGTTCCCGGGCAATTAAATTCAGCCGGCACTTTTTAAAACTGATGTGCTATTAACAATATCGTTTCTCTTTCGGGCTTTTTTCTGTAATTTTGAGCCAATTAACATCTTTAATATAAATGCAATGGAAGAACTCAGTACGCGGCAAAACAAGATAGCCCGGCTTATTCAGCGCGAAACAGCCGATATTTTGTTAAGAGTGAATAAAACCAAATTTCCCGGAAAACTAATCAGTGTGACTGTTGTCCGGATTACCAAAGATCTTGGAATCGCGCGTATTTATTTAAGCATTTTCCCGTCGCAGTTTGCAAACGAAATTTTAAAGGAAATTGAACTGATTAACAAACAGATAAGAGGAGACCTGGGCAGAAAACTAGGCAAAACGCTCCGAATAATTCCTGAACTTGAGTTCTTTATAGACGACAGTCTTGATTACATCGAGAACATTGAAAAACTAATCAAATCGTAAATTTTAAATGTTGGTTATCAAAATCATTTCAAAAAATATATATTGAATTTACCTTTTTTCATAGCGCGCCGTTATTTGGTTTCGAAGAAAAAACAGAACATAATCAACATTATATCAGCTATTTCGGTTGGCGGAATAATTGTCGGAACAATGGCGCTTGTTATTGTGCTTTCAGTTTTCAACGGATTTCAGACTTTGATCGGCACGTTTTTCAGCAATTTCGATCCCGACCTGAAAATTACCCCTGCAGAGGGAAAAATGTTTGATCCGAAAGATTTTGAATTCGAAAAGATCAAAAATCTGCCTGGTGTTGCAAATTATGCCGAAATAATTGAAGAAGTCGCTTTGCTTAAATACGGAAAACAAATTTATCCGGCTGTTGTAAAAGGTGTCCCCGAAAATTATACAAAATACACCGGAATCGACAGTTTAATAATCGATGGAAAGTTTTTGCTCGAAAACGAAGGGATCAACTATACTGTTGTAGGTCAGGGAGTTGCATACAATCTTGGCATCAGACCCGAATTCAATGATCCTTTAATGGTTTACGTGCCGAAAAAAGGGAAACAGGTAAGCCTCAATCCTGCCCGAGCAATCAACTACAATTATATTTATACTTCAGGGGTATTTGCGGTTCTGGAAGAAATTGATGCAAAATACATTATTGTTTCGCAAAAATTTGCTTCCCGATTATTTGAAAGCGGAGAACAGGTCTCATCTGTCGAACTTGGATTAACAGCCGGAACCGATTCAAAAAAACTTCAGAAAGAAGTAGAGAAAATACTTGGCAGCAGGTTCCACGTGAAAAACAAATATCAGCAACACGATCTGATTTATAAAACCATGGAATCGGAAAAATGGTCGGCTTATCTGATACTTGTATTTATTTTAATCATTGCTTCATTTAACATATTGAGCAGTTTATCGATGCTGATTATTGACAAAAAAGAAGATATTATGATTTTTAAAAGTATGGGGGCATCTTCACAAACAATCGGGCAGATTTTTCTTTTCGAAGGATGGCTTATTTCAATAGTAGGAGCAATTATCGGCACTTTTTTAGGCATTGTAATATGCTGGTCGCAAATAACATTCGAAATTGTACCACTTCCAAACAATGGCTCTTTTGTAATTTCTGCTTATCCTGTCCGTATTGTTTTTACCGATATTCTGCTGATTTTAACCGTAGTTTTACTAATCGGTTTTACAGCATCGTGGTATCCGGTAAAATTCATATCCAGAAAAAATTTTACACAACAAAATTTGTAATTAAGCTAATTCATTCTGATTTAACTTTAAATGAAATAAAACTTATTCGCCGTTTAAAACTTTAATTTACAACAACTTAATTTATGATTATAAATTGAAAATTCCTGATTTTAGTTATCATTTGAAAATTCATTTTGTAATAAATTGCAACGATAAAATCGCACAAAAGTGAAAGCAATAGTAAAAAGCAAACCAGAAAAAGGTATCTGGATGGAAGAAGTTCCAATTCCTGCAATTGGCCCGAATGATGTTTTGATAAAAATTAAAAAATCAGCCATTTGCGGGACCGATTTACATATTTATAAATGGGATGAATGGGCACAGCAGACAATTAAAACTCCGCTGATTATCGGGCACGAATTTATGGGAACTGTTGTTGAAACAGGTTCAGAAGTTGACCGTGTCAAGGTTGGCGAACGCGTAACTGTTGAAGGGCACATTTCGTGTGGCTTTTGCAGAAATTGCCGTCGGGGGCGTCAACATATCTGCGATCACACAGTTGGAATCGGGGTTAACCGTAACGGTGGTTTTGCCGAATATATTTCGGTGCCTGCAAAAAATGTTCTACATATCGACAGCCGAATTTCGGACGAAATGATGGCCATCATGGATCCTTTTGGAAACGCCACACACACTGCACTTTCCTTTCCGCTTCTCGGTGAAGATGTTCTCATTACCGGTATCGGAGGCCCGATTGGCGCCATGGCTGCTGCTATTTGTAAATTTTCGGGGGCCAGGAATATCATTGGTACTGATTTAAGCGAATACCGAAGAGAACTGGCACGTAAAATGGGGGCAACACGTGTTATTGATCCTACAAAGGAAAGCATAAAGGAAGCCATGGCAAAACATGAAATGGTCGCCGGATTCGATATTGGTCTGGAATGTTCAGGATCTCCTGCTGCGTTTAACGATATGGTAAATCACATGTATAACGGAGGCAAAATCAGTTTATTAGGTTTGTTGCCACAAAATACCCAGATAAACTGGAGTAAACTAATTTTTAAAGGACTGACCCTGAAGGGAATTTATGGCCGCGAAATGTACGAAACCTGGTACCAGATGGAGATGATGCTAACAACCGGCCTTGATATTACTCCAGTGATTACTCACCGCTTTCCTGCCGATGATTTTCAGAAGGCTTTCGAAATTATGGAGGAAGGAAATTGTGGTAAGATTATTTTAAACTGGGAATAACTTATTAGGTTCATATTTAAACATTTTGATAATCAGTATCTGATTAATTTGATAGCAGAAAATTAATGTTTTTTCACGTGAAATCTCCTGTCAGTGTTTTACATTAAAATGGCTAATTTTGCGAAAAACAATATAACTTGAAAAAGGGTTTAGTAATAAAATCGACAGGAAGCTGGTTTACGGTTGAATCAGAAAATGGAGATTTATTCGAATGTAAGATAAAAGGAAACTTCCGTATCAAAGATATTAAAAGTACTAATCCCGTTGCTGTAGGCGATCATGTTGAATTTAGCATTCAGGGAACTTCAGACAAAAAGAATGTTGGATTGATAACAAAAATTTCTGACAGAAAAAATTATATCGTCCGTCGTTCACAAAATCTTTCAAAACAATCACACATTATTGCAGCCAATATTGATCAGGCCGTTCTGGTAGTAACCATTTACTACCCCGTTACAACCACAACTTTTATCGACCGTTATCTGGCTTCTGCCGAAGCTTATCGAATTCCGGTGTTGATTGTGTTTAATAAAACTGATCTTTTAAATGAAGACCAACTTAATGAATTGAAAACTTTAACCCAAGTTTACGTTAAGATTGGATATGAATGTATTTCAACTTCAGCAAGAACATTGCATGGAATTGATGCTTTAAATGAAGCGCTTAAAAACAAAATAAATGTTTTTAACGGTCACAGCGGTGTTGGAAAATCGACGCTGATAAACATTTTACAACCTGGTCTCACTTTGAAGACAACTGATATTTCAGATGCACACAACACGGGTAAGCATACAACCACTTTTTCAACTCTTTATAAACTTGATTTTGGAGGATACATTATTGATACGCCTGGAATAAAGGCATTTGGAATGCTCGACATGGAAGCGTGGGAAATTTCACACTATTTCCCTGAAATTTTTAAAATATCTGCCAATTGCCAGTACAATAATTGTTCGCACACTCACGAACCTGGTTGTGCAGTCAAAACAGCCGTTGAAAAAAATGTAATAGCTCAATCGCGTTTTGTCAGTTACCTAGGTTTGCTGGAAACCGATGAAAAATACAGACCAGCTTTTTAATCAATCTTTCAAACTAATTTTAAATGTCCATTCTCTTTCATAGTTTTACAACTTCTATTTCAGAATTGCATATTAACCTCCCCTTGTATTGAAATTGAAAAATATGAAATTCTCAAAGAGTTTAACCAAGTTTTTACTAAACATAAAATTG
This sequence comes from Draconibacterium sp., assembly GCA_037442685.1. Taxonomy (GTDB): domain Bacteria; phylum Bacteroidota; class Bacteroidia; order Bacteroidales; family Prolixibacteraceae; genus Draconibacterium. Next base: position 7,709 of record JBBIPU010000061.1, read on the forward strand.
GTTTATAATTGTTTATACTTTGCTTATTATCAGTGTTTTATATATTGATCATTGAAAATAATTTCTCATCAAACCTACCATTTTAAGTATTATATTGAATTAGAAATCTGGAAAAGTTTTCAATCAGTTACCCCGATTTTTTCCTATAATTTACCTTAGCTAATAACCCTCCCCTATTTATGAAAATAATTGTAAATAATCTGAGCTTTTGCCGTTCCAACACTTTTTACCAAAGCATCGAGGTCTTGTTCTTTAATTGATTTTACCGATCCAAATCCCGTAAGTAATTTTTTTTCTGTTTTCTCCCCTATCCCATTTATTGAGTCCAACTCTGATTTGATAAATTCGTTAGATCGTTTATTCCGATGAAAGGTAATTCCAAATCGGTGGGCTTCATCCCTTAGGTGTTGTATTACTTTTAAAGTTTGTGAGTTTTTATTTATATAAAGCGGCACAGAATCATCAGGAAAATAAATCTCTTCCAATTTTTTTGCAATACCAATAATCGATATTTTGCCGCGTAAATTCAGCTTTTCGAGAGCAGATACCGCCGACGATAATTGTCCTTTTCCTCCATCTATTACTACCAACTGAGGTAAAGATTTACCTTCATTAATTAATCTGCTGTACCTTCTTAAAACGACCTCCCCCATCGATGCAAAATCATTTGGTCCCTCAACTGTTTTAATATTATAGTGCCTGTATTCCTTTACATTTGGTTTTCCATTTTTAAAGACTACACAAGCTGCGACAGGCTGTGATCCTTGTATATTACTATTATCAAAACACTCTATATGAACAGGATTTTCTTTTAATTGCAAGTCCTTTTTTATATTATCGAATAATTGCTCTTCCGTGATTTTCGGATTATTTAAAACTGCTTGTTTTTCCTTTTCCAGTTTGTAATATTTTGCATTTCTTTGCGATAATTCCAGCAGTTGCTTTTTCTCCCCCCGAACAGGTATCCTGCAAACAACATCATCTATATTGTAATCAAGTTTAATCGGCAGCAGAATTTCCTTTGCATTGCTGAAAATCTTTTGTCTGATTTCTATAATTCCTGAAAGCAATAATTCTTTGGATGTTTCATTCAAAACTTTTTTAATTTCAAGGGTAAAAGTCTGGATAATGGCTCCTTTTATAACTTTTAAATAATTAATAAATGCAAATTTTTCATCTTCATCAATCGAGTAAACATCAACATTAGTAATATTAGGGGAAACAACCGTCGAGCGACTTTGATAACGTTTAAGCGAATCATATTTTTCTTTAATCCTGCCTGCCTCTTCAAAATTGAGTGAATTTGCCAATTCTGACATTTTTTGTTTTAAATGACTAATAACTCCAGAAACATTCCCCTTTAAAATATTATTTATTTCGTTGATTCCTTCATTATATTTTTGCTCTGAAAAATGTCCTTCGCATGGCCCGTAACAATTACCAATATGATATTCGAGACAAACTTTAAATTTTCGGTTTATTACGTTTTCATTCGTCAAACTAAAATTACAAGTTCTTAATTTGTATTCTGATTTAAACAATTCCAGAAGCGTTCTGACGGTGTAAATTGATGTATAAGGACCATAATACTTTGATCCGTCCCTCACCAATTCTCTTGTTTTAAATACTCTTGGAAAAGGTTCATTCTTTATACAAATCCAGGGAAAACTTTTATCGTCTTTTAATTGAATATTGTATCTGGGCTGATACTTTTTAATAAGGTTATTCTCCAGAAGAAGTGCATCCTGTTCACTTTGAACAACCATGTGTTTAATGTCAGCAATATTCCGGACTAATATTGCAGTTTTACGATGTTCGTGTGATTTAGCAAAATACGTTGATACCCTTTTTTTAAGATCTTTTGCTTTACCAATATAAATAATTGTTCCTATGTCATCAAAAAACTGATATATCCCTGGTTTATCTGGCAAAACAGCAACCAGGGATTTTAAATAATCAATATTTTTATTAATTGAATGATATTTCAATCAGGAATACTTTACTAAAACCTGTGGTTTGTACTTGCTTAAAATTTTCTTACTTGGAGTATCAATAAATTCTAAATCGCATACAAAGCTTAAATAAATCTTTTTTACTCCACATTTTTCAACCATTCTTAGGGCAGCATGTGCTGTGCCGCCCGTGGCCAATAAATCATCATGAATTAATACAATATCATCTTTTGATAATGCATCAACATGCATCTCTACTATATCTTTACCATACTCCAATTCATAAGTTTCAGACATTTTCAGGTGTGGAAGTTTATTCTTTTTTCTTACTGGAACAAATCCTGCATTTAAACGGTCAGCAATTGCTCCTCCAAATATAAATCCACGAGCTTCCAGCCCAACTACTTTCGTTACACCTTTATCTTTAAATTCCTCAGTAATTGAATTCAACACAAAACTAAAAGCATCCTTATTTTTAATAAGTGTGGTAATATCTTTAAAACTTATTCCTTCCTTTGGATAGTCCTGAATTTCTCTGATTTCGTCTTTTAAATTCATATAATAATTGTTCCACGTGAAACATCATCGGCCAAGCATAATAAGCAAAACGTTAATATCAGAGGGAGATACACCTGAAATTCTTTTGGCCTGTCCAATTGTTTTTGGATTTATTCTTTCCAGTTTTTGTCTTGCTTCAGTCGAAATTGATTTTAATTCACTGTAATTGAATTTATTCTCGATAATCATATTTTCCAATTTGTCCAATTTATCCGCAAGATCTTTCTCCCTGTTAATATATCCATTATACTTTATGTTAATTTCAGCACCTTCAATAATTTCCATTTTTCTTAATTCCGGAATTTTATCAAGAAATTTTTTAAATGGTGTAATAGGTTCTATTAAATCAAAAATCGATATTTGAGGTCTTAAAATAATATCAAATAATTTTGTACTTTGTTTTAATTCTGTAGTCCCTTTTTCGATAAGTAATTGATTTACAAATTTTTGCTTAATACTTTGATTTTTTGTAAAATTGATAATTTCTTCAATAAGTTTTACTTTTTCATTCAATAAATCCATTCTCTCTTTTGAAGCTAATCCTAAATTAAACGATTTTTCTGTTAATCTTATATCAGCATTATCCTGGCGTAACAATATTCTGAACTCGGCTCTGCTGGTAAACATTCTGTATGGTTCATCAACACCTTTTGTTACTAAATCATCAATCAAAACTCCAATATAAGCTTCGTTTCTTTTCAAAATAAACTGTTCATTGTTACATTGACAATTTAAGTGAGCATTTATTCCTGCAACAATTCCCTGTGCACCAGCTTCTTCGTAACCGGTAGTTCCATTTATCTGTCCAGCAAAGAAAAGATTCTTTACAATTTTTGTTTCAAGTGTATGAAAAAGCTGAGTAGGTTCAAAATAGTCATATTCAATTGCATATCCTGGCCTGAATATTTTTGCATTCTCCAGTCCTTTTATTTTATGTAATCCTTTATATTGAACTTCCCATGGTAATGAAGAGGAATATCCATTGAGATAATATTCAACGGTCTCTTCACCTTCTGGCTCCAAAAATAACTGGTGTGATTCCTTTTCTGAAAAAGTAACAAGTTTTGATTCTATACTTGGACAATATCTCGGACCTTTACTTTTTATAGTACCATCAAACATTGGAGAAGCAGCAAATCCTGCTTCCAATTCACTGTGAACTTCCTTATTCGTATGAGTTATCCAGCACGAACGTTGTTTTAACTTACTTTCAGTACCCGGTAAATAAGAAAATTTATAATAATCTTCCTCCCCTTTTTGCTCAGTTAATTCAGAAAAATTTATTGTTCTCCCATCAATTCTGACAGGAGTACCTGTCTTTAATCGACCCGTTTTAAATCCTGATTCGTAAAGTTGTTCAGAAATACCATAAGAAGCATTTTCTCCTATTCTCCCTCCATTAATTTTAGCAGAACCAATATGTATTAAACCATTTAAAAAAGTACCGTTCGTTAGAATTACCGTTTTTGATTTAAATTCAACTCCTACTTTTGTTTTAACTCCTTCTACTAAACTATTTTTTATCAATAATTGAGTCACTACATCCTGCCATAAATCAAGATTATCAATACCTTCCAGAGTTTGTCTCCAAAATTCAGTGAATTTTACTCTGTCATTTTGAGAACGCGGACTCCACATTGCTGGTCCTTTTGATTTATTCAACATTCTGAATTGAATTGTACTCTTGTCAGCAATGATTCCAGAGTAACCTCCAAGCGCATCTATTTCTCTAATAATCTGTCCTTTAGCTATTCCTCCCATTGCAGGATTACAGGACATTTGACCATATTTGGTCATATCCATTGTAATAAGCAGGGTTTTTGATCCTAAATTAGCTGCTGCTGCTGCTGCTTCGCATCCGGCATGCCCCCCTCCTACCACAATCACGTCGTAAACCGGTATCATTTTTCTATCCTGCTAAACTCAACTTTATCTAAATAAAAATTCTCTTTTTCTCTCATTGTTTTCTTTTCATCTTCGGTTTTATCATTGTAGCCAATTAAATGCAGAATGCCATGAAAAACTACCCTGTATAATTCTTCTATCCAATTCGTGTTAAATTCTTTTGCATTCTCTTTCACTCTGTCAATACTGATAAACAAATCTCCCGAAATTGTGTTTTCAGCTACATAATTGAAAGTTATTATGTCGGTATAATAATTATGTTTTAAATATTTTTTATTGATCTCCAAGACATGTTCATCTGAACACAAAATAACTGAAATTTCTCCTGTTATTTTTTTTTCATTGGTTATCAATGAAATAACATTACTTTTTAAATGTGATTTTTTTAAATTTAATGGTTGTATATTTTCGTAAAATATAGCTACTCTTTTCACAGACATTCAATTTTAAACTGAATCCGGTTTCCCTTTTCGTTATATTCCATATTTTTTGACAAATTTTTTATAATAAAAATACCTCTCCCCGATTCGCTCCTGATATTTTCCTTGCTTGTCGGCTCATTTATTTTTTCCATATCAAATCCCTCTCCTTCATCTTCAACATGCACAATTATTTCGTTCTCACTAAATGCCGCTTCAATAGTAACATTTTTACTATTGTCTTTTTTATTTCCGTGCTTTATTGAATTAATAACTGCCTCTGAAACACATAAATAAATCTTATTAAAATTTATCTGGTTAACATTATATTCTTTGAAAATATCCTTCAGAAAACTTTCAACTTTTTTTAACTCTGATTTATCAGATTTTATTACAAGTATTTTAGGAGGTCTTTTAATCACTACTTAACTTCTATGTTTTTTAAATATTGTTTATACTTATTATTATAAAAATTTTGCAATTTATGAGAATTTTTATTCAGATATTCAATACTGTAATTTTCTCTTTCCTTATACTCGAAAAATTTGACCGGGTTACTATAAAATTCATCGGCAGTTTTTGATTCTCTTTTATCTTCGAAATCTCTTTCCATTTCCGCTTTTTCAGCTTCAAGTAATCTTGTTGTAATTAAATTCTGTCGTGCAACTGTTTGAGCATTTATTGATTTATTCATTAATTCCTTTCTGTTTTGTTCCAACATATCGTCAATTTGCTGTAACTGTTTTTTCGCATCGCTTCCAACGCTCCCGTTATTCATCATATCTCGAAGCATTTGCTGCATCATTTCGTGTTGCATTAAACTTTGTCCTAATTGCTGATTCATGTTCTGCGGATTTCCGTTTTTCATCTGTTCAATCATTTGCTGCAATTGTTGCTTTATGTTTTCAGATGCCTGTTTTAACAAATTCATTCCAGGTTTGCCTTTCCCACCAGGTTTTTCGCACTCCTGATCACCCGGTTGCGAATTTGCCATTTGTTTTTCAAGATTTTCAAGTGCTTCGTTTAGCATTAATGCCAGATTATTAAATGATGTTACTACAAATTGCTGACTTACCCTGGCATTTGGAAACAATGCCTCCTGCATTTCATCATTTGCTTTTTTCAGATTAATTTCAATCGACAATAATTCGTTATTCACCATGCTTGTTATTTGTGGAGTCCTCATTGCCAGCGCATACAACGAATCTCTGACAATCTGGCTTTGCTCAAGTATTTTTTTCTGATCTTTATTTAATTGAAATAATGCAGGATCTTTATCTGCAATTCCATTTAAGTCGGCTAAAACTCTTTCCTGCGAAAACGAAAGAAAAATCAAATTGCTTAATATTTGTTTCAGATTTTCAATGCTTTCCGCATTTTCCTGCTTTGTATTCATATCAAGCATCTGCTGCATTCCAAAAGCCAGATTTTGTAACTTTTCACTGGTTTTATTAATGCTTTCTCCCGACTTTTTTCTGTTCTTTTTATTTAACTCCTCTTTACTTTGTTCAAAACTTTTGTTTACATCATTAAATTCTTCCTTAAAATCATCAATATTCATTGGTTTTGACAGTTCTTTGTTTAATTCAAGCGCGTCCTTAAAATCTTTTTCCAACTGATTTGTCTGATTTTGATGATTCGAAACTTCTTTTTCTGTTTCTTCAAAGTGTTTATTTTCTTCGAGTGTTTTCGACAATTCTTCTTCTTCTTTTGAAATCTCTTTTATCTGATCTATTACATCTTGTACTTTTTGTTCAACCTTTAATTTTCTAAGCATTTCTAAGTTACGCTCAAGTTGTTTCTGAAGGTCGTCGAGAGTTAAATTCATGTTTTCGGTAAGTTGATTTAATTTCTGACTATTAAACTGATCCGCCAGTTTATTAAATTCTTCCATGAGTTTTTTTAATTCGTCAGTAAATACTTCATCCAGCAGTTCCTCAATCTGCTTCTGCTTTTCCTGTATTTCCTGACTTTTTTCGTCGAATGAATTCAGATAATTATTCAAATTTTCATTATCCTGTTTTATCTGATTGTAAAGTTGTTCCAGCTTGTTTTGTTTCGAAATGACATCGTTTACCATCTGCGATTTTTCCCATTCCGAAACATTTGTATCCATGTTTCTTAACTGAAGATTATTTAAATCATCTTTTATTTCCTTTGCCAACTCACGACTTTTATCAATATTTTCCTGTAACGCATTAAACTGTTCTTTATCGTTTTCCTTTATTTCTTCTTTACTTGGAAACTGAAAGATAAAATTGTCGGAAGTAGTTGTTTTATAATTATTTATGGCATCATTATCGGTAACCGAAAAATAATATGAAATACTTCCTTCTTTAATACTCAGCTGATTAAAATCGAAAACAAAATAAAATTCCTGGTCTGTCATCATTTTAACAAATGGAATAATAATTGCCGAATCTTCATTTTCAATATTAAAATGAAACTGAAGGTTCGAAAATCCATAATCATCACTGATATTTCCTTTAAAATAAAAGCGGGTTAACTGTAACGAATCTTTTATCTGTTCAACATTAATTTCAGGAAATAAATCGGGAATAACTTCGATTGAATAAGATAAAGCCAACTCTGGTTTAGTAATTGCATTCTGAATAAAAACATTGTATTTGGTTGATTTTCTTATATTTGACTTAACTGAAAAACCACCGGTGTTTTTTTCTCCAGTTAACCTGACTGAATCATTTAAAACAATGAATACAGAATCAACATCAATTCCGGTAAAATTCCATTCCACATTTGTTCCTTCAGGTATCTGCAAGTCACCAATATTTTCAAGCGCCTGGCTTTGAAGACCTGTGTATAATGGAGGATTTATAATTGTTTTAAAACTTGTTATTCCGGGTTTTGGAAGCAGCTTAAGATTGTATTTTTCAGAATTGTATTTTAAGTCGGTAAAATAAAAATTGACTGAATTAATTACAGAAACCATCTCATATTCAAATTCCCCTGCCGACAAATTTTTCATCAGGTAGTTGTTTCCTTCAATGTTTACATAAACAATTTCAGGCAACTCTTCTCCCTTTACAACAACTTTTATCACAAACGAATCTCCTTTTTTTACGCTTAATTCCTTATTTTCAAGATAAAAAGTAAATGGCGCCGGTTTAATAAATGTAGTATTGAAATGAACAAAACGTTTAGTGGAATCAATAAACACGCTTTTATTTGTAATAAAAATTGAAATAGTAATTAATGAACTGATTATAAAGTAAATAAACACATATTTTATATTTTTAAACTGAATTGCTTCATTAAAATCAAAAATCGAAAGTTGTTCAATTTTCTGATCGATACTTGCCAGTACCAATTCATCAGAATACTGATTTTTTGGTAAATCATTCAGTTCGATAATATTCAATAGTTTATCCTCAATTTCTGAAAAATGGTTCTGAATAATTTTACTTGTTGTTTTTAAATCTATCGGTTTTAAAATATGGATCATTTTAAATACCGGTATTCCAACGAACTGTAAAAACAGAAAAGCAGAGAAAATGATAAATCCGAAAAAGATAATTTTTCTAACTTCGGAAGAGAAATAAACAAAGTATTCAGTTAAAGAAAAAACAGTAAAAACAAACAGAATAATAAAAAGGGAAACGGTTACTCCTTTAATTATTTTGTACGTGTAATATTTAAGTTTGAAAGAATTAAGTTTATTAACAAGTATGTTAAATTTTTCTGACATTATTTTTAATTATTTATAATACAGTAATTTATAAAGTAAGTATTTGTCAATAATTGTTCATAAACTGCTAAAAAAACAAAAGTAATCTTTTAATATAAAATTTGCATTATATAAATTTTTATCCATATAAAAGCATTTTTTTAATACGCTTAAGAGTTAATCATTTTTTTAAAGAAACATATTCACAATTTTCAAACCTGTTTATTTTACCCTATATAACGTTTTAAAGCTATTAACAGTTGTTTAAAAATTTATTTAATTATTTTAAATTTAATAATTTGGATTACGGAAGTATTGTTGAGAAACTACTGATAAGGATGTTAAATCTGATTTTATAATATTTGAAAAAAAGAAATTAACAGGATAAACAGGATATAATAAGTAAGTACGTTTTATATTTGTTTCATTAAAAGAATTAATATTTATAAATATTGAAAATACTTTTAGTTGAAGATAATTTAATGAATCAAAAGGTAGTGATGTTCAATTTGAAAAAACTGAACTGTGAAATCACTCCTGTTTCAAACGGTAAGGAAGCCCTTGAAATTTTTAAAAATAATAAATACGATTTGATTTTAATGGATCTTATGTTGCCCGAAATGAACGGTTACGACATTACCGTGGAAATCAGAAAATTTGAAAAACAAAATGACGTTCAAAAGACTGTAATTATAATTGCTTTAACAGCAAATACTTACGAAAACGACAAAGAAAGGTGCATAAGTATCGGGATGAATGAATATATTTCGAAACCTTTTTCTGCCCAGCAATTAATAGAAACTATACAGAAATATATTACTTCTGAATAATTAAAAGCATGACAATAGATTTAGATATAAGAGGTGAAGATTATTCAGAAAAAGATAAGGAACTTGACATAAAACTCAGGCCACTTCAGTTTAAAGATTTCAGCGGGCAGAAGCAAATAGTTGAGAACCTTGAAATTTTTGTTAAAGCAGCTAAATTACGGGGAGAATCACTTGATCATGTATTATTGCATGGTCCTCCCGGATTAGGTAAAACAACACTTTCGAATATTATTTCAAATGAACTGGGAGTGGGTTTAAAAATAACTTCAGGCCCGGTGTTGGATAAACCCGGCGATCTGGCAGGTTTGCTCACCAATCTTGAAAGAAACGATGTGCTTTTTATAGATGAGATTCATCGGTTGTCTCCTGTGGTTGAAGAATATTTATATTCTGCAATGGAAGATTACAGAATTGATATTATGATAGATAAGGGTCCCAGTGCCCGTTCTATTCAGATACAGTTAAATCCGTTTACACTGATAGGTGCAACTACCAGGTCGGGTTTGTTAACTTCGCCGCTAAGAGCACGTTTTGGAATAAATGCCCATCTTGAATATTACGATGCGGAAATCTTAACACGCATCGTTAAAAGATCGGCAAGAATACTTGAAGTTAAAATTTCAGATGATGCAGCGAGTGAAATTGCTTTCAGAAGCAGGGGAACACCCCGGATTGTGAATTCATTGCTTCGAAGAGTGCGAGATTTTGCACAGGTTAAAGGAAACGGCAACATTGATATGGAAATAACAAAACACGCACTGAAAGCTTTAAATATCGATGAATACGGACTTGACGAAATGGATAACCGTATTTTGCTCTGTATTATCGATAAATTTAAAGGTGGACCTGTCGGAATTTCCACAATAGCAACTGCAGTGGGAGAGGACAGCGGCACTATTGAAGAAGTTTACGAGCCTTTTTTAATAAAGGAAGGTTTTATCAAACGAACTCCACGTGGAAGGGAAGTTACCGATCTGGCTTACAAACACCTTGGAAGAATAAAGTTTGGCGATACTTTAACTTTATTTTGAAGGAATAAGTTTAATCTCAAAAATTCGCGGCCAGTATTTTCCGGTTATAAACAAGCGATTGTTTTTTGATATGTATGCAATTCCATTTAAATAGTCGATAGTATCAGTGGGGCTTTTGTACATGTTGATAATTCCAGCTAAATTAATTTCAGCCAAAACTTTTCCTGTGTCAGGATCAATCTGAACGATCAGGTCGGTAGTGTAAATATTGGAATAAATAGTTCCGTTTATGTATTCAAGTTCGTTCAGATTATTCACAACTCCTTTATTATTGGCCACCTGAACTGTTTTTACAATCGAAAAATTTTGCGGATCCAACCATGTCAGAAAATTGGTTCCATCACTCATTATCAAATATTTACCATCGTTTGTCAATCCCCATCCTTCGTTCGATTTAAACTGAAACGAATCGATTAGTGCAAAATCGGACAAACGGTACACAAATCCTATTTTGTTTTTATAAGTTAACTGGTAAATTTTGTCGTTCAGAATAGTAATTCCTTCACCAAAATATTTTTTATCCAACATTACCGATTTTTCAATATTCCCCGATTCAAGTTTAATTTTAAATAATTCCGAAGTACCATATTCGCCGGTACCTTCATACAAATCATCATTTAAAAATTCGAGACCCTGAGTGTAATGTTTTTTTGAATGAGGAAAATTATTTATCACCTGGTATGTAAGTTTTTC
>JBBIPU010000061.1:18881-23284 GCA_037442685.1 Draconibacterium sp.
TGAACTGACCGGCTTGCGTGATTTTGATGATTTATTTGAACATGAAAATAAGGTGATAAACAAACCCGAAACAAGGATCAATAAAAAAGAAAAAGATTTCATTTTAAAAACATATAATAATGAATAGGCAAAATTAATATAAAAAATGCTTGCACTGGCCCGGCGAATGAAAATGCAAAACATCAATAATTTATCTTTGCTGAAAAATTTCAACCATTGAGTAGTTACAAAAAACTTGCGGGCGATACTGTCATTTACGGAATGAGCAGTATTATCGGACGCATTTTAAACTGGTTCCTCACGCCATATTACATGGTTATTTTTGCCCCTGAAGATTTTGGTATAATGACCAATTTATATCAGTACGTGGCTTTCCTGATGATTATTTTGACCTACGGAATGGAAACCTCGTTTTTCAGGTATGCCTCAAAAAGCGACGATCCTGAAAGAGTCTATTCTACCGCACTGATCTCATTGTTTACCACATCACTGCTGTTTGTACTGCCTTTTTTGTTTATCAGCGATTTTGTAGCCAGAATTCTTCAGTATCCGGGTCACCCCGAATATATTTTGTGGCTTGCAATCATTTTAGCCATCGATGCAATAACAGCAATTCCGTTTGCAAGATTAAGATTGAACAGCAGGCCGGTGAGGTTTGCAACCATAAAAATCATCAACATCGGTTTGAACATCGCATTTAACCTGTTCTTCTTGTCGCTTTGCCCTTATTTGCTTAAAAATAACCCTGATTCAATAGTCAGATTTTTTTATTCGCCCGAAATCGGAGTGGGGTATGTATTTATAGCAAATTTACTTGCCTCGGTTTCAACCATGATTTTACTTCTGCCCGAAATGCTGAAGATCACTTTCCAATTCGATGAAAAACAGATGAAACAGATGTTTAATTATGGAGTTGGAATTCTGGTGGTTGGTTTGGCGGGTATGGTGAGTCAGGGAATTGACAAGATACTGATCCCGTTTTTAGTTCCCGAAAGTCAGAACCCGATGCAGCAGTTGGGAATTTATGGTGGAAATTATAAAGTTTCGATATTGATGAATGTTTTCATCCAGGCCTTCAGATATGCTTTTGAGCCTTTTTTCTTTTCAAGGGGAGGCAAAAAGGACGATCCGAAAATTTATGCCACCGTAATGAAATATTTCGTGATTTTTGGATTGGTCATATTTCTTGGCATGACATTATATTTTGATTTATTAAAAATTATCATTCAAAAAGACTACCAGGAAGGGATGAAAGCAATCCCGCTGATTTTAATGGCAAACCTGTTTTTCGGGATGTATTTTGCCCTTTCACCCTGGTACAAACTTACCGACAAAACTCGGCTTGGTGCGGCAATTGCAATTGCCGGTGCTTTAATTACATTGGTGTTAAATATTTTGCTGATCCCGGTTTTTGGTTACATGGGTTCAGCAATCAGCGGTTTTATCGGATTTCTTGCCTTACTTTTAATCTCATATTATTACGGACAAAAATATTACCCTGTTCCGTATCCTGTAAAACGTATTTTGACTTATTTTCTGATTGCGGTTGGTATTTATTATATCTCAACAACAACCAGTTCTTTTAATCCTGTTCTAAAGTTTATAACCAACTCTGTATTACTGTTCATTTTCTTTGGCTCGGTTTATTTTTTGGAAAAAAATGAACTGAAAGGCTTATTTAAAATGAATAAAAAGAAATAAGTACCAAAATATATTAAATTTGTGGTAATGAAAGATTTGAAAAATATTGTAGTTGCAGTTGCCAGCGATCATGCAGGTTTTGATAAAAAACAGGTAATTCTGAAATATTTCAGGGAAAAAGGAATTGCTTATCACGATTTTGGCTGTTTTTCGAACGAACCTGTTGATTATCCTGAGTTTGCACATTTAATAGGTGCAGCTATCGATAAAGGCGAATTTAAAATCGGGATCACATTTTGCGGGAGCGGGCAGGGGATAAGCATTGCTGCAAACAAGCATCAGAATGTACGTTCAGCTACCTGTTGGATGCCTGAAATTGCGGCATTGGCAAAACAACATAACGATGCAAATATTTGTGCTATTCCCGGCAGGTTTGTTACCGACGAAGAGGCAATAGCCATTGTTGAAGCCTATCTGAATGCCGAATTCGAAGGAGGAAGACATGCCCGCAGGGTGGCTAAAATTCCTTTAAAATAAAAAATGTCTGCCCAGAAAAACATATTTCTTGAAGAATCAAAAATTGCATTTGATAAAAAACACCGGAAAACCATAAATTTTAATATTTCAAGGTACGACGAAGCTGTTTCGAGAGGGAAACTCCGTTATACTGATATTGAACTTGCCAAACAACGGGCTTCGTATGTTAAGGACAAAGTGGTTGCTGATCTTGCACATTACCTCGAAGAGTTTGAAAAAAATGCAATCAAAAATAATATTCAGGTTATCTGGGCCCGAAATGGCAATGAAGCAGTTTCCGAAATCATAAAAATTTTAAAGGAAAACCAGGCACATTTACTGGTGAAAAGCAAATCGATGATTTCGGAAGAAACTGAATTAAACGAAAATCTGGAAAAAGCGGGTTTTGAACCAGTTGAAACCGACCTGGGAGAATTTATCGTTCAGGTGGCAGGCGAAAAACCATATCATATTTTAACGCCGGCGATGCATAAATCGAAGGAAGATGTGGCAAAACTCTTCAACGAAAAATTTAATACACCGCCCGGTTCAACTCCACAGGAATTAACTCTTTTTGTCCGGAAAATTCTGCGAGAAAAATTTACTTCTGCAGAAGTCGGAGTTACCGGAGCCAATTTTTTAATTGCCGATATTGGCGGTATTTCACTGACTGAAAATGAGGGGAACGGAATGATGTCGGTGGCATTCCCTAAATTGCATATTGTTATAACCGGTATCGAAAAAATTCTTCCGTCGGTAAGCGATTTGCCGCTTTTTCTGCCGCTATTATCTGCACTGGGTACCGGGCAGCAGGTTACGGTGTACAACTCTTTATTAACGGGTCCCGGAAAGGAAGGGGAAACAAATGGTCCCGAAAAAATGATTGTGGTGTTGTTAGATAATGACCGTTCGAAAATTGCCGTTGAAGAAAAGCATTACAAAGCGCTGAAATGTATCCGTTGCGGCGCCTGTTTAAATGCCTGCCCGATTTATAAAAATGTTGGTGGATACACTTTCCATACTACTTACACAGGACCAATCGGATCGGTGATAACACCTTTTATGAAAGGTTTCGGACAATACAATCACCTGAGTTTTGCCTGTTCTGTGTGCGGCGCTTGTACGCAGGTATGTCCGGTAAAAATACCGCTTCACGACCTTTTGTTGCTGAACCGGAAAAAAAGCGTCGATCAGAATTTTGGTTCTGTTACCTGGAATGCAGGAATGAAAGCTTTTGAATGGGCATTTAAAAAACGCAGGAACCTCGATCTGGTAAACGGAAGAATTAAAAATTCGTTGTTGAAAACCAATAAAAATGTTTTGGGAAATCAGAAAGAATTTCCCGAATTTGCTGTAAATTCATTTAGTAAAACCTGGAAGTCAAACTTAAAATCATAACTATGTTGTCGAATACATGTAAATATGCTTTGCGGGCGTTAATTTACCTCGGAAAATATTCTGAAAAAGATAAACGCATTGGTATTAAAAAAATTTCCGAAGATCTTCATTTATCCTCACCTTTTTTGGGAAAAATTCTTCAGAATCTGGTAAAACAAAAACTGCTTGTTTCAACCAAAGGTCCGAATGGAGGTTTTGCTTTAGCAAAAAAATCGGAAAACATCACACTTTGGGATATTGTTACAAAAGTTGACGGGGAAGAGTTTTTCACGAACTGCTTAATTACTCTTGAACCTTGTAAAACTCACGATAATACAAAACCTCTTTGTCCTGTACATTCGCAATATGATAAACTACGCGGCGACATCTCTGCTTTTTACAAGGAAACCACACTTGAAATTATCAGCAGGGATATTGACAAGTACGAGGAATTTGTAAAACTTTAAAAGAGTTTTTCAAGTTTCCGGCCTGAAACAAACAGATAAAAAAATACAACCGATGCGATGATTCCGGTTGCATTTGCCATAAAATCATAAATATTGGTGCTGCGCGATATCGAAATCGTGTGTTGGATCAATTCGAGCACTGCACCAAAAATGATTGAGGTGAATGGAGCCCAGAAGTAGTATTTCATCTCAATCCTTTTAAAAGGCCGGAACAGCAACACACAAAGCACGAAAAAAAGCGAAAAGTGAACTATTTTATCGAAATACGGGATATTTAAAAAAGGTTTGAGTGGAATGTCTTTGGCCGGAATAAAAAGGGCATAACAAATAATAGCCAGCCACAAAAGGGGTTTCCAGAAATAACCGATTTTCATTTTGGGTTTTTAGTTTAATTATCTAATT
>JBBIPU010000062.1:0-13137 GCA_037442685.1 Draconibacterium sp.
AAAGCGTTAAAAAATCATCCGGTGAATGATTTTAGCTTTGAGCCAGATTGCAGGGCAGGTGGGGATTTGAAGGCCTCCCCAAACCCCTCCAATAGAGGGGCTTTTTTTAGAATGAAAAATTCATAATTGGATTTCAGTTCCCCCTTCGGGGGTTAGGGGGCTTCGCAGACCACCTTCCAGAGGGCAAAGCGTTAAAAAATCATCCGGTGAATGATTTTAGCTTTGAGCCAGATTGCAGGGGAGGAAGGATTAAGACCGGAATAATAATGCTTTTTCCATATTGCATTGCCTGCTCCCAGACCGATTTCCACAAAAACAAGGATTGAAACTATAATAAAATAAACCGTTAATGTTAAATAGAAAAGTAAAAATCAGGATAATTTAACTGGGTTGAAAGATTGTAATAGAAAGTAAAAAACAATGAAGATTTATGAATGTTGTGCAAATGTTGTGTAAACCACAAACAAAAAGACCGCAACTGATTGATTAACAGTCGCGGTCTATTCCCTTTTGTGGGGAGTGATGGATTCGAACCACCGAAGGCGTTGCCAATAGATTTACAGTCTACCCCATTTGGCCACTCTGGTAACTCCCCGAATATTTTAAAAAGAGCCGAATTCATCCCGACGCTACGGTACGAACTGATGACCCTCCTTTTTTTGAGCCGAATCTCAGATTCGAACTGAGGACCCCGAGATTACAAATCACGTGCTCTGGCCAACTGAGCTAATCCGGCTTATTTCTATTTCAGTTTTTTTAAGAACGACGTTGTTTTTTGATTTCAGCGGGGCAAAGAAAAGCATTAATTTTTAAATCTGCAAAACTTTTTTCCCGGTTTATTTTCTGTCAAAAAAAAGGAAAAAGTGGGTAAGCTACCTGCGTCGCACCGCTACAACCGCCTACCCTTGCTGCCTTCCGACCCTGGGGGGTTTCAGCAGGAGCTGGTCGCGCAGGACTTACCCGGCGCAAAAGTAGAAAAATTTAGATTACAACCAAACAAAAAATTTTATGCTGATATTTCAGCATTTTTCAATCAACAAATACTACATTTCGTTTACAACAAATTAGCTACTTCAATCAAAATTGGGACTGAACACAAAAAAATAGAACTATATTTGCAGAACTTAACTTAAAAAAAACTGTCATGGAAGAAAAATCACCATCAATCTGGAAATCAACGCTCATATCGGGACTTTATCTGGCAATCGCCTTGATTTTATTATCTGTTATTTTTTATGTCACTGGTCACACCTTTTCAAAAACTGCGCAGTATTTAACCTATCCGGTGATCATTGCCGGAATTGTTCTGGCCCAGATCAGTTATAAAAAAGCACAAAACGGGATACTGACTTACGGACAGGCTATCGGAGTTGGTGTTCTGACAATGGTTTTCGCGTCTTTATTCTCCGGAATTTACACTTATTTATTATACACGGTTATTGATCCCTCTTTGCAGGAACAATTAAGAAATTATACCGAACAACAAATTATCCAGCAAGGCAAAGTTCCTGAAGAACAGTTAGAAACTGTTGTTAATATGGCAACAAAATTCCAGACACCTGTAATGATTTTTATAATGGGTCTGGTTATGGGAGCTATCAGTGGTGCGGTAATCTCTCTTATTACCGGAATTTTTATAAAAAAGAATCCGTCGGACGAGGTTCCTGAATAATTTTATAATCTTTTATGGATATATCCGTAGTAATTCCGCTTTTCAACGAGGAAGAATCACTCCCCGAACTGGCTGTCTGGATTGAAAAAGTGATGAACACGAATAACTTTTCGTATGAAATCGTAATGATCGACGACGGGAGTAAAGACAATTCGTGGCAGGTGATTGAAGAACTTCAGCAAAAAAATCCTTGTATAAAAGGGATAAAGTTCAGGCGGAATTACGGAAAATCGGCTGCACTGTTCTGCGGTTTCGATGTGGCTGAAGGCGACGTTGTAATTACCATGGATGCCGACTTGCAGGATAGTCCGGATGAGATTCCCGGGTTGTATAAAATGATCAGGGAAGATGGTTTCGACCTTGTTTCAGGCTGGAAGAAAAAACGTTACGATCCCATATTATCAAAAAACATTCCCAGTAAATTTTACAATTTCACAGTGCGGAGGATGACTGGTATCAAATTGCACGACATGAACTGTGGATTGAAAGCTTACAGGAAAAATGTGGTGAAAAGCATCGAGGTTTATGGCGAAATGCACCGTTACATCCCGGTTCTGGCAAAATGGGCGGGTTATAAAAACATTGGAGAAAAAGTGGTTAAACACAGCGAACGCAAGTACGGTGTTACAAAATTCGGGATGGAACGTTTTATCCGCGGCCCGCTCGACCTTTTATCGGTTATGTTTATTTCGAGATTTGTTAAAAGGCCGATGCATTTCTTCGGAATTCTCGGAATCATTATGATTTTTATTGGTCTGGCCGCTTCGGTCTGGTTAGGTATCCAGAAAATCATCGAATTAAACCATGGGATTGTGGGTAAACTGATCACCAACAGTCCGTATTTCTATATTGCACTCACATCAATGATCATTGGCGCCCAGTTCTTTTTAGGTGGTTTTCTGGGTGAACTTATTTCGCGAAGCGCTTCAGAAAGAAACAATTATCAGATAGAAAAAAGAACTTTCTAAAAACCAGGATTTACCAGATAAATAGATGGCTGAAAAGGAAATTGAATTCAGAAAAAAAAGAGAAATTGGCGACATTTTCAGTGCAGGTTTTGCATTTATAAAACAAGAATACAAACCTGTTTCAAAACTGATTGCCATTTATGTTTTACCATTTCTTGTACTTTATGGATTTGTGCAGGTTCATCTGCAGAAAAACATTATCAGTAAAATAGATCTTACAAACCAGGAGACCCTGCTGGAAAATATCGGCCCTGTTTATCTGAATTTGATTGTATTCGCATTGTTCGGACTGTTCGTTCAGTCGCTTTTGATTGCAACTTACTATTCATATATCGAAGTTTATGTAAAAAAAGGCAGGGGAAATTTCGATTTTCAGGAAATTACCCAGCATCTTTTTCACAACGGATTGCTTGCAATAGGCACCAGTCTGATCGTTTTTATCGTTGTGGTTTTTGGTTTGTTTTTATGTATTGTCCCCGGAATCTACTTTGCCAACACGTTTTCAATCGCTTTTATTATCCTTATTTTCGAGAAAAACGGAATAGGCAACGCGTTGCTCAGGTCGGCTTTTCTGGTGAAATATCAATGGTGGAATACTTTTTTAATTAATGTTGTTGGATTCATTATCATTTGGACAGCTGGCACCATCATTTCGCTTCCGATTATGATAACCGGATTGTCAGGAACCATTTTCAATCCTGCTGAAAAACAGGTTGAATATCCCGACTGGGCTTGGATTCTTATCGGATTTTCGACTGTAATTACTTCTGTTTTATGGATTATTCCTTACACTTTTCTGGCTTTTCAGTATTTTAACCTGGAAGAACAGATAAAACCGCGCGAACCAATGAAGGAAATTTGAACTTCAGAAACGGAAATTTTCACTTTCTCCCAATTTTTCAAGGGCCGATTTGTATTCATCAACCAGGTTTTTCATGATTTTGTTTACCGGAAGGATTTCGTTAATCTGGGCCGAAACCTGTCCGATTTCCAGTTCCCCGTTAACAAGGTCGCCTTCAAACATTCCCTTTTTTGCACGACCTTTTCCAAGAAGTTCGCGCAGTTCTTCCGCCGGTGCGCCTTTTTGTTCGGCGTTATTCACTAATTCAAAAAACCGATTCTTTATCAACCTTACCGGTGATAGTTTTTTCAGTGCCAGTTTAGTTCCTCCCTCCCCGATTTGGGTCACCAGTTTTTTAAAATCGGGATGAGCCGACGACTCTTCTGAAATTGCGAACCTGGAACCTATCTGAACTCCTTCCGCTCCAAGAACCATGGCTGCAAGCATCGATTCGCCTGAAGCAATTCCGCCTGCCGCAATCAAAGGCAGATCAGTGGCTTTTCTGACCGACGGAATCAACGCAAGCGTTGTTGTTTCATCCCTTCCGTTGTGACCACCTGCTTCAAATCCTTCGGCAACAATTGCATCAACTCCGGCAGCCACACATTTTTGGGCAAAAGTCGAGTTTGAAACTACATGAGCAACCTTTATTCCTCTTTCTTTCAGCCACCCCGTCCATAATTTTGGGCTCCCGGCCGAAGTGAATACAATCTTAACCCCCTGATCAACAATAATCTCCATTATTTTAGTAAGTTCAGGATACATCAGCGGAACATTCACACCGAAAGGTTTTGACGTAGCTGCCCTGGTTTTAATGATGTGTTCTTCCAGCACTTCCGGGTGCATCGAACCGGCCCCGATTAAACCAAGTCCACCGGCATTACTCACTGCCGAGGCAAGTTTCCATCCTGAACACCAGACCATTCCGCCCTGCACAACAGGATATTCAATATTAAACAATGCACAAATCCGGTTCATTGCTGATTTTTGAAAAACATTCCAGATTAAATTTCCGCCGATTGAATATTTTCTTCCAGAAGTGTGATCAATCTTTCTTTTGATAAACGCCGTGTTATTTCGCCTTCTTTGGCAAACGAAATGGTACCTTTCTCTTCCGAAACAATTATACAAACCGCATCGCTGTTTTCGGTGATTCCGATGGCCGCGCGGTGGCGCAGTCCCATACTTTTATCGATTTCCTTCTGTGTGAGCGGTAAAATACATCCAGCCGCTGCAATGCGGTTTCCCCTGATAATAATGGCGCCGTCGTGCAGAGGTGAGTTTTTAAAAAAAATGGTCCTTAAAAGCGACGAAGAAATTTTTGCATTCAGCCTCTCTCCTGTATTAACAAAGTCATTTAATTCCATGGTCCGTGTAAGAACAATCAATGCCCCCGTAAATGATTTCGACATTGAAACGCAGGCATCGACCAGAATATCAATCTGTTCCTGGTTAATGGTCTTTTTCTTGCCTGAACCAAGCAATTTATCAAGACCGAGAACTGTGTTCAGATTATAATGAGTGCCAATATAAACAAGAAACTTCCTGATTTCAGGGTGAAATACAACAATCAGTGCAATTACTCCCACCCCGATGAACTGGCCCATGATTGCGCTAATCAGTTCCATATTCAGCAACTTTACAAGCACCCATAAAAGATACAGAGAAAACAATCCAATAAGGATATTAAAAGCGACTGTACCTTTCAGTAACCTGTACAACTGGTAGAGCAGTAACGCAACCAGCAGAATATCAAGTATATCAAGTAACCTTAAAGTGATAAATGCCATCATTTTTTTATTGATGCTTTAATTTCACAAAATATCTTAACAACTTCAACTGCTTCTTTTACATCGTGAACCCTTAATATATCGGCTCCTCCCATCAATGCAAGCGTATTTACCACGGTTGTTCCGTTAAGAGCAGTTTCAGGGGTAATTTCAAGCGCTTTCCAGATCATCGATTTCCGGCTTAATCCCACCATTACCGGCAACTGAAAAACCTTAAATGAGTCTAACCGGTTAAGCAATTCATAATTATGATCAAGATTTTTTCCAAATCCAAAACCCGGATCGATAATAATATCTTCAACTCCAAATTTTGTAAGCCGTTTCACCCTTTCGCTGAAATAGTTTGAAATTTCCTTTATAACATCTTCATAATGAGGGTCTTCCTGCATGTCTGCCGGTGTTCCCTGAATATGTGACAGAATGTAAGGAACTTTCATTTTTCCAACAGTTTCGAACATTTTCGAATCAAGCGAACCACCTGAAATATCGTTCACAATTACCGGCCCGATTTCATCAATAATCCTCACTGCAACCCACGAACGAAATGTATCGACCGAAATGGGAATTTCAGGAAAATTTTTACGAATTGCAGTGACCGCCGGTAACAACCTTTCCAGTTCTGTTTTTGTGGAAACCGTCAATGCACCCGGCCGGGTCGAAATACCTCCAACATCGATTATTGATGCGCCGTCGGCCACCATTTTTCCGACTGCAGAAAGAAGTACCTTTTCATCGTTGAATTTTCCTCCGTCGTAAAACGAATCGGGCGTTACATTGACAATTCCCATTACAATCGGAATGGTGAAATCAATCTCCACGCTGCCAATGGTAATTTTGTTCTTCCGTTTGAGGAACTTGCCCGCCGACTGGCTGATCAACATGCGTCAGATGGTTTTTAGTTAAACAATTGAAAGATCACAAATGTAAAACAAAACGGTTCAATTTTCTCATTTTTTAATACTTTTATGCCCCATATTAATTTCAGATGGAAAAAACAAATCAGCAATACGACAAGGTAATTTCGATTTGCCGCGACATTTTTTCACGTAAAATGAGCGATTACGGAACTGCTTGGAGAATTCTCCGTCCGGAATCGGTTACCGACCAGATTTATATTAAAGCACAGAGAATCAGAAGCATAGAAGAAAAAGGTGTTACAAAAGTGGATGAAGGGATCAGGCCCGAATTTATCGGAATTATCAATTACGCAATCATGGGTTTGATTCAGCTCGAACTTGGGCCAACGGGAAAAGAATTAACTCCGGAAGAAACACTGGCGTTGTATGATAAATATTTCAACGGGGCAAAAATGCTGATGCAGAATAAAAACCACGATTACGGCGAAGCCTGGCGAAATATGAGAATCAGTTCGTACACCGACTTAATTCTGATGAAAATTAACCGCACCAAACAAATTGAAGATAATAAAGGAATTACAGTGGCTTCGGAAGGAATTGATGCAAATTACCTCGACATGATCAATTACGCCGTTTTTGCCATGATAAAAATCGAATTCGGGAATAACTAATTTGTATAAGATGAAGGTAATCAAACACATTGCAAGGGTACTTTTCGGAATAACCTTTATTTTTTCGGGTTTTGTAAAAGGAATCGATCCCTGGGGATCGGCTTATAAATTCACAGACTATTTTAATGCAATGAATTTGGATTGGCTGCTCTGGGCGGCTTTTCCGCTTGGTGTTTTTCTTGCTTTCACTGAATTTACAATCGGAGTTGCGTTTCTTTTCAATATCTTCATTCGTTTATTTTCCTGGCTGGGATTACTTTTTATGGCGTTCTTTCTGCCGCTTACACTCTGGATTGCTATAAAAAATCCGGTCACCGACTGTGGCTGTTTCGGCGATGCGCTTGTAATTTCAAACTGGGCCACTTTTTATAAAAACCTTGTTTTTACAGCCTTTGCAATCATTGTTGTGGTTTACCGGAATGATATGAAATGGGACTGGGGCCGGAAACCCGGGGTGGTGCTGGGCGCCATTTTTACAGTGGCTTACATCGCTGTGGTTTTCTATTCATATAATCATGAACCGGTTTTTGACTTCAGACCTTACAAGATTGGGGTAAATATTCCCGATGCCATGAAAATACCCGAGAATGCACCAAAAGAAGTTTACGAGAATACCTTTTATTATAAAAATAAGAATACGGGAGAAGTTAAAAAATTTACCGAACAGAATTACCCCTGGCAAGATACTGTGAACTGGGTGTACGATAACATGGAATCAAAACTGGTTAAAGAAGGATACAAACCCCCGATTCACGATTTTAGTATTCAATCGGCCGAAGGAGAAGATGTTACCGACTTTTTTATCCATGATAAAAACTACGTTTTCATGCTCATTGCTTACAATCTGGATAAATCGAGCAGAAAACCGCAGGAAAAAATCAACAATCTCGCAGGTTGGGCAATGGCAAACGGGTATTCCTTTATTTGTATAACCTCCTCATTGCCTGACCAATCGGCTGCTTTTGCAGGAGAAACCGGCGCTCCTTACGAATTTTTCACCTGCGATGAAATTACCTTAAAAACCATTATCAGATCAAATCCCGGATTATTACTTGTGAAAGACGGAACAATCCTGAGAAAATGGCATTACAATGATATTCCGACACCCGAAGAATTTAAAGAGGGGTTTATGAAGTAAATGGGTGAATGTGTAAATGGGTAATTGGGGTAAAGAATGCGTGAATGCTATTATGCATGAATGCTTGAATAGAAGAATGAGAAATTTAGTAATTAGGTGTTTGGGTGTTTGAGGTAAAGTATGCTTGAATGCTACAATGTGTGAATGAATGAATAGAAAAAAAATTGTAAATAGTAAATCGTAAAATCGTAAATCAAAACTGCTTTGGTGAATAAATGGTTAATTGTTTTTATTAATCAGTCCCGGTTTTAAATGTTACCATTCGAACCGTTAAATTTGTATCCGATATTTAAATCTAATAAACTATAATTCAGAAATATGAGACAAAAAATAGTTGCAGGAAACTGGAAATGTAACACCACCCTGCAGGAAGGAATTGAACTGGCAAAAGCAGTGGATACAGTTGTGGCAATGGAAGGAGCAAAAGATGTAACTGTAGTTTTGGGAACTCCTTTTACACACCTTTTAAAAGTTGTGGAACTGGTTGATGCAAAGCGCATTAATGTTGCTGCGCAAAACTGTGCCGCTGAAGCAAAAGGCGCTTTTACCGGTGAAGTTTCGGCGGCAATGGTAAAATCGACAGGTGCAAATTATGTAATCCTGGGTCATTCCGAAAGAAGGGAATATTACGGCGAAACCAGCGAAATCCTGAATAAAAAAGTGGCACTGGCTCTGGCAAACGGATTGACACCGATTTTCTGCTGCGGCGAAGCGCTTTCAATCCGTCAGGCGGGAACACACAACAGTTTTGTGAAACAACAGCTTGCAGAAACCGTTTTTACGCTTCCGGCTGATGATTTCAAAAAAATAGTGATCGCTTACGAACCCATTTGGGCAATCGGCACCGGCGTTACTGCCACTTCTGAACAGGCACAGGACATGCATGCCAACATACGCGCTGCAATTGCCGGGAAATTTGGATCGGAAATCGCTGATGGTACATCAATTCTTTACGGCGGAAGCTGTAATGCAAAGAATGCAAAAGAACTTTTTGCAAACAAAGATGTTGATGGCGGACTGATTGGGGGCGCTTCATTAAAAGCCGAAGATTTCATCCAGATTATCAACGGATTTTAACTGAAATAAGGATCATTTTTTTGACTTTTCAATAAAAAATATATTTTTAAGCCATTCGCATTTACGCGAGTGGCTTTTTATTTAATTCCTGAAACTTAAAAAATGGATTATTACAAAATTGATATTAAAATTATCCCTTTCGAGGAATGGTTGCGCGATGTACTTGTGGCTCAGCTTGGTGAAACAGGTTACGACAGTTTTGTGGAAACTGAAACCGGTGTTGAAGCATTCATTCCGGTAGCTGGTTTCAGTGAAACTGATCTGGAATTTGTGCTCAGTTCTTTTCAGGATGATTTTTCTTTTACCACAGAAAAAGAGCTGATAAAAGGGAGAAACTGGAACGAAGAATGGGAAAAAAACTATTTCAAACCGCTGGTAATTAAAAATGAATGTGTAATCAGGGCGCCGTTTCACACCGATTTTCCCGTAGCAAAATATGAAATAATTATTGAGCCGAATATGGCTTTCGGAACCGGCAACCACGAAACCACAACAATGATGGTGGAAACCATTCTTGAAAACAACATGACAGGTAAAAATGTACTTGACATGGGTTGCGGAACCGGGATTCTGGGTATTTTAGCTTCAATGAAAGGTGCTGCAAAAGTCACAGCAATTGATATCGACGAATGGTCGTTTAAAGGTGCCACTGAAAATGCAAAACTAAACAATATCAGCAACATAGAAGTAAAACAGGGAGATGCAAGTCTTCTCGGAAACGAAAAGTTCGACACTATCCTTGCCAACATTCATAAAAATGTTCTTTTAACTGATATGAAAAAGTATTACGAAGTTTTGCTTCAGGGAGGCTTGCTGGTAATGAGTGGATTTTATGCAGAAGATATAAAAGAAATTAAAGAAAAGGCTGAAAGCCTGGGTTTGCAGGATAACGGTCATAAATTAAAGAATAACTGGATTGCATACGCTTATAGAAAGACTGGTTAGTTCATTTTCCCGGATGACAGGAATAATATCTATAACACTATTTCCTTTCTCTTTATCTCCCAGATTTCCAGATCGCGGATGTCTTTTCCATCGATCACAAAACGCAGGGCAGTGCAAAATTTATGAAAACCTTTGTTGCCGGCAGCACCGGGATTCATGTGAAGAAAATTCAGCTTTTTATCGAAAATCACTTTCAGGATGTGCGAGTGCCCGCAGATAAATAATCCGGGTGGATTGGTAAAAATACCCGGTTTCACTGCCCTGTCGTAATTGCCGGGATAACCGCCGATATGCGTAATCCAGACATCGACATCTTCACAAAAAAAACGTTGGTGAAGCGGGTAAACAGCCCTGATTTTCTGGTCGTCGATGTTTCCGTAAACTCCTTTTAATGGTTTGAATGCTGCCAGACGGCCGGCCGTTTCAATATCACCAAAATCGCCGGCATGCCAGATTTCATCCACCTTTTCAAAAAAAGAAAAAATCCGGGGATGCAAATATCCGTGAGTATCCGATAAAAGTCCAATTCGTTCCATGTTCTGTTAACTTTGAATTGTAAATTAAAGTAAATTTGTCTTGACTATTTCAATTAAAAATTAAATAAAACTTCGGTCTTCGGACCTCGGACTTCAAACTTTATAATATGAAACGGGTAGTTATTGTGCGCCATGCAAAAGCAGTACCTTACGGGTACGACGATGATTATACACGCGACCTTACCGACCGGGGAGTAACCGATGCGAATCTCGTTGGCAAAGAATTGAAACGAATGGGTGTCACTCCTGACATTATTGTTACAAGCCCTGCCAGCCGTGCACTTCAAACCGCACTGATTTTTGCCGAAAACCTGGAGTACGACAAAAAAGAAATTGTGGAGTTTGAAAACATTTACCATGGATTGACTACTTCTGGATTTCTGGAATTAATCAAAAAACTGCCTGAAAATGCGCAAACAGCTTTCTTTTTCGGGCATAATCCTTCATTTCAGTATTTCGTTAATAACCTCCTCGAAAAGTTTTTTGAAGATATGCCTACCTGTTCCACTATCGCCATCGATTTTAATGTTGATTCGTGGAAAAATGTACAGGCACGAAGCGGGAACAAAGCTTTTCAGCTAACTCCGGCCATGTTTAAATAAAAACCCCTCCTAACCCTGCCTGCCTGCTGCGGCTCCCCGGGGAGAGGGATGAAAATCACTGAAACAATTGAATTTCTCATTTTGACATTAAATTTAAACTCTGAACCTTAAACGAAAGAGATGCAACTTTTTTATGTTCCAAATATTTCCAGCTCTGAAATTGTTCTCGACGAAACCGAATCGAAACACGCGGTCAGGGTTTTGCGGCTTTCAACAGGCGACAATCTTCAATTGATTGACGGAAAAGGAAACTTTTACGAAGCTGAAATAACCGATGCGAATCCTAAAAAATGCCGGCTCAGAATTCTTAAATCAGAAAGAGAATCTGGTAAAAGGAATTTTCATCTCCACATTGCCATTGCTCCCACAAAAAATACCGACCGTTTTGAGTGGTTTCTCGAAAAGGCAACCGAAATCGGCATCGACGAAATCACACCGCTTATCACCACCCATTCCGAAAGGAAAACGGTAAATCCCGATCGTCTGGAAAAAATATTGATTTCGGCAATGAAACAATCGTTAAAAGCCTGTCTGCCAAAGCTGAACGAATTAACATTCTTTAAAGAGCTGGTTATCAATAACAAAACCCAAAACAGATTCGTTGCTTACTGCGACGACATTCAGAAAACGCATTTAAAAGACCTTGTAAAAAAAGGAAGCGATATTTTAATCCTGATCGGGCCGGAGGGAGATTTCACACCCGAAGAAGTTCAGTTTGCCGCAGAAAATGGATTTGAGGTTGTGTCGCTTGGAACTTCGCGGCTCAGAACCGAAACTGCCGGAATTGTTGCCTGCAGCATTGTTAATTTAGCCAATGAATAATGGTTAAATTCAGCAAGAATTGTATTTTTCGGAAAATTTAAAAATGAAAATTACTGCAGTTTTTTTATTGATATTTTTTGCATTTGGCGTTTCCGGACAAAACCAGGGCGTTAAAATTGCCCTGCTAAAATACAACGGCGGCGGCGACTGGTACGCCAATCCCACCTCACTTCCGAACCTGATCAAATTCTGCAACGAAAACCTGAAAACCAATATTTATCCAGAACCATCGACTGTTGAATTGGGAACTCCCGAAATTTTCAACTACCCGTTTATTCACGCAACCGGTCATGGAAATATTATCTTTTCGGCAAGCGAAGCGAATAATTTAAGAGCATATCTTGAGGGCGGAGGATTTCTGCATGTTGACGATAATTACGGTATCGATGAATATTTCAGAAGGGAATTAAAAAAGGTTTTTCCTGAAAAGGAGTTGGTTGAACTGCCACCCTCGCACCCCATTTTCCATCAGAAATACACTTTTAACGAAGGTTTGCCGAAAATTCATGAACACGATAATAAACGGCCACAGGCATTTGGAATTTTTATCGACGAAAGGTTGGTTTTGTTGTACACTTACGAATGCGATTTAGGCGACGGGTGGGAAGATGCTGATGTTCATAACGACCCGGCTGAAACCCGGCTGAAAGCATTGAAAATGGGGGCGAATATTATTCAGTATGTGTTTGGGCAGTAAAAAAGCCCCCATCCTAACCTTCCCCCAAAGGAGGAAGGAGGAAGAACAAAAAAAAATTATACATTAATTATAGCATTCAGGCATTGTAGCATTATAGAATTAACAATGAAAATAGTGGCATTTAACGGAAGTCCGCGACGTAACGGGAATACAGTCATTTTGATAAACGAAGTTTTCAGAATTCTCGAAAATGAAGGCATTGAAACCGAAATGGTTCAGTTAGGAAACAAAGTTGTTCATGGTTGCACGGCATGTCTGAAATGCAAGGAAATTCAGAACGGGAGGTGCCACATTAAAAACGACCACCTGAATTTTTGTATTGAAAAAATGATTGAATCCGATGGCATCATTATCGGCTCGCCGGTTTATTTTGCCGATGTAACACCCGAGGTGAAAGCCCTGATTGATGTTGCCGGTTATGTAACCCGTGCCAACAACCACATGCTGAAACGAAAAATCGGGGCCGCGGTAATTGCCGTCAGACGGGGCGGCGCGCTTCATGCTTTCGAAACCATCAACAA
>JBBIPU010000062.1:13237-23013 GCA_037442685.1 Draconibacterium sp.
ATCCAGTATCCAGCAACCAGAATCAAGTATCCAGCAATCGTCTTCAACTAAAAAGGCACCCGCCTGCGCAGATGCCTTGAAATAAATTACTCTTTATTTGCTAATCGGTAAGTACTACCAGATATTTTGATGCTTTCCAGAATTCAGCCGTATTATCGATAAACAAAGTGTCGGCTGTTTTCTTTCCTGTAAAATGATATGAATCAGCCGGATGAACGGTGATCAGTTTTGCCTTTTTCGCCATTAACCTGAGATATTTGAAATCGCGGATATCAATCGGGGTGAAATAATCGCGGTTAAAATCTTTTTTCATCACCGGAGTTTTTCCCATCCCTATTACACCGCCGCTTTTTTCAATTATGCCATTGTCTTTCAGTTCTTTTAATGTTCCAAAAGCATAATAAGCAGTGTTAAGCGCTACGGTCTGCTCATTTATTGTTACAGTTTTCTGCTGACTGACGGTTTCCACATCCTTAATTTTCTGATTCAGCTGGGTGATATCAACGTTCAGTTTTTTAACCTCATCGGTCAGGCTGGCAATCTGGAGGTCCTGTTCATTCGCCTGTGCTTCCATGTTTTTAACCATAAGTTCCAGACCTGAAATAGTTTCTTCAAGGTCAGCAATTTTCAGATTTGCATTTTTCAGTTTCTTTTGTAACGAAGCTGTTAGTTCTTTATTTTTCTGCAACAGCTGATGAAGTAATGCAATATCTTCAATTATTTGCTGTTTCTGGCTTGTATTCAATTCACGGTTACGGCCTGACTGAACTGAAACAATTTTTTCGATCTGCTTAATAGAATCCAGATTTGCCTGTATTACACTGAAATCGCCGAGAAACGAAGCGATCGATGAATCCTTGTACGCAGTTACCTGCTCAAGACTGTCCTTTACCAAAGTCAGATTCTGTGCATCTTTTTTGTAATTGTGACATGCACTTAATGCAATAATTCCTGCAATAAAAAATAATAGTTTTTTCATTTTTTTCTGTTTTTCCCGTTATTAAATCCAATTAAAATACAAAAGTACACTAATTTTTACTTACATAATAGAACCTGCTGAAAACTAATTTATTGTGTTAATAAATTTAAAATCAAATTAATTTAAATGTTCAGGCATAACGATTTTATGACATGGTAACCTTATTTCAGAAGAATCAACCAAATAAGTGATTAAATTATTTGAAAAATCAGGCAGAACAATTTGAATACGGCTCTAAACAGCTAAAATACAGCAAATTCTGATTTTAATCCCGATATTTTAATTTAAATTCAACTCTGATCCTCAGTTTGAAATCAGAGTTTAAAACTAATATCTCAAAAAAAATGGCACTGCCGATAATTACTAAAATAGACGGAAGCATCACCAGACTCCTTGATTTTCCGGGATGCGATAAAAAAACATTAAACATAAGAAAAACTATCTGGCTGGCAACCTTATTTGCATTATTCGATGTATTTGGGATGTTCATCCTTTTTGGCATAATAGCCCCGCAATTATTTCAAACTGTTTTGTTACAATACGGTTATTTTCTTATCCTGTTTTTAACATATTCTTTGATTATTACCCCAAAAATCAGGAACTTTTATAATCAATACATTTTCTTTCATCTCACTGTATTGATCATCTTTACTGCATATATTGTTCTTAGACTCGGAGGAATTGCAACTTCCGCCGGACTGATTATTGCAAGTATCTCGTTTGTATTTTCAGCAATTCCTTTACAAAATTCAAGGATCATATTTGTTTTATTTTGCTTTTATTCTCTTGGTGTCTTACTTTCAGGATTGCTGACTCCGTGGCTGACAATCCCGGAACAATTAACCCCCCGGATTAATTCCATCATTTTTATGGTAAACACACTTTCCATGTCTGCTTTTGCATTTTATCTTGTACATTTTTTTATAAAACAACAGAAGGAAATTGAACAGTTGGAATCAAATAAACTCAAAGAAATAAACGATGCCAAAACAAAACTCTTCACCGGAATAACTCATGAATTTCGCACTCCGCTCACGGTTATCAAAGGAATGTCGGATTTAATTCAACAGGAACCAGACGAATGGTTAAAAGATGGCACAATCAAAATCAAGAACAATTGTGATATCCTTTTAACCCTGGTAAACCAAATGCTCGATCTTGCAAAAATTGAAATGGGTGTAATGCCTGTACATCTTGTTCAAACCGATATAAATGCATACATCGGTTATATAACTGAATTGTTTAAATCGGCCGCGCACCATAAAAATATAAAATTGAAATTTCAAAATCCGGGGCAGCCACTAATTATGGATGTTGATCCTGACAAACTTCTCCATATTTTATCGAATCTGATTTCGAATGCTCTTAAATTTACTCAGGAGAACGGAGAAATCATTCTGTCCACTTCAATTGAAAAAAATGGAACCTTGTTCGCTATTCATGTAAAAGATAATGGCACAGGAATCCCGGCGGTACATTTGCCGCATATTTTCGACAGATTTTACCAGGCCGATCAGGAAGCACACAGTGTATTGGGAACCGGACTTGGTTTGGCTCTGGTAAAAGAACTAACGGAATTACTCGGAGGTACTATTTCGGTTGGAAGCGAACCAGGAAAAGGAAGCAGTTTCGTGGTTCAGCTGCCTGTTACAAAAAATGCAGAAATGAAGGAGCATCTGAATTCCGGGTTGTTTAAGGAAAAAGATCTTCATTCATTATCTTCCACTAAAACGAATGAAAGTATATTCCAGGTGGAATATAAAACGGAAAATAATCTGCCGCTGTTACTGATAGTTGAAGATAACAATGATGTTTTACTATACCTTTATGCAATTCTGAAGAATGAGTACCGGATTGAAATTGCGGAAAATGGAAAAGCTGGTTTGGAAAAATCGCTTCAGCTTATTCCTGATATTATTTTAAGCGATGTAATGATGCCTGAAATGGATGGAATCACGATGCTCGGAAAAATTAAGAATGACTTCCGCACCAGTCACATTCCGGTTGTAATGCTTACTGCCAAAGCTGATATCGATTCGCGGCTTATTGGATTGGAACGTGGCGCCGATGCATACCTTGCAAAACCTTTTAACGAAAACGAACTGCATATTCAGCTTAAAAACCTGATTGAGCAACGAAAGAAACTGCACGAAAGATACGCCTCGCTTTCGCAGTTCCCAGAAACCCACGATTTGGCAATTAAAACAGAAGATGCTTTTATGATAAAAGTTCGGCAGATACTCGAAAATAACCTCTCCAACGAAGACTTCAGCATCGATCATTTGTGCAGGGAACTGGCTGTAAGTCACGCCCAGTTATACCGTAAATTCAAGTCGATCAGCAATCATACAATTGCCGATTATTTCAAACTTTTACGACTTCACAAAGCAAAGCAGTTGCTTTTAAAACCCGATCTTAACATTTCAGAAATAGCCTACGAAGTTGGATTTAAAAACCTTTCTTATTTCAGCAGGGAGTTTGCACAGCAGTTTGGCAAAAGCCCGACAGAAATGCGCGGAAAATGATTTACAAAACAAATTCGTGATTCCACTTATAAGATTTTTGATTCTTGATACTCGAAAATATTTTTCTTCAGAATTGATAGGTTTTAATTGCATGAAAATAAATTTCACAAGCCAAATTGATCGACAAAGTTTTAATCCCTTAAGCCTTATTTTCAATTATTTAAACATTTTAAATCTTATAAAATCTTAATTATTTTCATTATCTTTAAATATGTTTTTACTAAAATTCAGTTAAACAGCCAAAACAATAAATATTGCAGGGAAATGAGCAGTTCTTTTACTTCAAAAATTAACCAACGGATAGAGAAAATCCTCAATTATCCGGGATGTGGCGATGCTGTTTTAAGTTCCAGAAAGGCGCTCTGGCTATCCACATTTTTTGGATTTATACATGTTTTTATACTTACATTTGCGTTCCTCTTTTTTGTGCCCGAATTAACAATTCTCATACGGTACGGTTTTACCATCTTAACCATTCTGACTATAACATTAATCGTTATGCCCTTTCTTAAAAGGCTTTTTAACCATTACATTACCCTCCACATGCTGGCGCTTATCACGGTAACATTTTTTACCATTTACCAACTTGGCGGAATTATCACTTCAGCCGGACTCATTGTTGCATGTTTTTCATTTGTTTTATTAACCATTCCTATGCAAAGCATATCAGTCACCATTTTTATGTTCGTGGTTTATTCAGTTTTTGTTGTAATCATCGGATTTCTTGGCCCTCAGCTCACAGTTCCCGAACAGATTACTCCCCTGAGAAACTCAATTATATGGATGATTAATACTTTGTCGATGTCAGGGTTGGCGTTAATTTTTGTTGTCGATTCAATCAGGCAACAAAGAAAATTCGAGCAACTGGAGGCAAGTAAACAAAAAGAGCTGAACGAAGTGAAAACCAAACTATTTACCAACATCACCCACGAATTTCGCACACCGCTAACCATCATCGGGGGAATGGCCAACCTGATGGAAAAAGAACCCGAAAAATACCTTACCGACGGCGCTCAAAAAATTAACAACAACACAAATATCCTGCTAAGGCTGGTAAACCAAATGCTCGATATCTCAAAAATTGAAGCTGGTTCAATGCCTGTTTATTTTATTCAATCCGATATAATTAAAACTGTTGAATATGTAACCGGGATTTTTAAGTCAATGGCCCAGCAAAAAAACATTAGTTTGCAGTTGATTAGCGATACTGCTCCTTTTATGATGGATTACGACCACGACAAACTGGTGCAGATTGTATCGAATCTGCTGTCTAACGCCATAAAATACACTCCCGACAGCGGCAGCGTGGTTATAAAAGCTGAACCCAGCGACAATGGCCAATTTTTCGAATTAAAGGTGACTGACAACGGAATAGGAATACCGTCCGACCAACTCCTGCACATTTTCGACAGGTTTTACCAGGTAGAAAACCACGCCTCATACGGTGGTGGAACAGGACTTGGACTGGCCCTTGCCAGGGAGCTTACTGAAATGATGAAAGGCACAATATCTGTCGAAAGCAATATTGGAAAAGGAACTACTTTCACAGTTAAACTTCCTGTTACCCGAAATGCCCCGATTGAAAGCAGGGAAACAAAGGAATCAGATAAAACCCTCTTAACAACGGGTATAACTTCATCAAATTATTTAAAATCAGAAAACAAAACCATCACAGCCGATGGGCATCTTCCCATTTTACTGGTTGTTGAAGACAGCGAAGATGTTTCGCAGTACCTCACTGCCATTCTGCAAAACGAATACCAGGTGACAAGGGCTGAAAACGGGGAGGCAGGCCTTGAAAAAGCGCTTAAAATCATTCCCGATATAATTTTAAGCGATGTAATGATGCCCGAAATGGATGGAATTTCAATGCTTGAGAAATTGAAATCAGATTTTCGTACCAGTCACATTCCGGTTGTAATGCTTACTGCCAAAGCTGATATCGATTCGCGGCTTATTGGATTGGAACGTGGCGCCGATGCATACCTTGCAAAACCTTTTAACGAAAACGAACTGCATATTCAGCTTAAAAACCTGATTGAGCAACGAAAGAAACTGCACGAAAGATACGCCTCGCTTTCGCAGTTCCCAGAAACCCACGATTTGGCAATTAAAACAGAAGATGCTTTTATGATAAAAGTTCGGCAGATACTCGAAAATAACCTCTCCAACGAAGACTTCAGCATCGATCATTTGTGCAGGGAACTAGCTGTCAGTCATGCACAATTGTACCGCAAATTTAAATCCATCAGCAATCATACCATTGCAGATTATTTCAAACTGATTCGTTTACACGAGGCAAAAAAATTGCTTTCAAATTCTGACCTGAATATTACGCAAATTGCTTTTGCAGTAGGATTCAAAAACCTCTCCCATTTTAGTCGCGAATTCACCCAGCACTTTGGTAATAGCCCAACTGAATTGCGCAGACAATAATTTTGCTGCTGGTTGCTGGAATACTGGATACTGGTTTGTTTCTGTCCTTTTAGTTCTTCATTCATTCATTATAGCATTCTCGCATTCACTCATTTACGCATTTTGATATTCATAGCAAAAAGATTGAGATGTACAGCAAAAAATCGTATGCTGGCATGTCCGAATTTTGATTCAAAATCAAATTAATATTTCACTTTAAAATTTACTATTATGAAAACGCTGATTTATTTGTTTGCAATTGCAATGATCCTTTTTGCCGGTTGTGCAAAAGACGAAATGTTTGATCAAAATCCAAACAACCTTGAATTGAAAAAGGCGAAAGTTCCGATTCCGGTAAAAGCTGATTTTTGTGCCATTCCCGATATGACGGTTCCGCCTGTTTCTGTAAATATACCGGGTCAGGGAACCCAGTATTTACCCGGCGGCATGTATGTTACAGGCACCTGCTCACACATGGGAAAAGTAAACAGTGAAAAAAGTTACTGCAAAGTAGAAACACTGACATTTGTTTTTGAAGATGGGAATCCTTTCCTGCTTGAAACAGGTACGGGAACAATGACAGCGGCAAATGGCGACAGTTATAACATTACCTGGTGGGTGAAAACGTCATTGCCAAGCATGGAATATATTGGTGAAGTTGAAATGTCAGGTGGAACCGGCAAATTTGAAGGATGTTCGGGCACAACCGACATGATTGGCTCAGTTGATCTTGCTACTAAAACCAATTGCTGGACAGCGGAAGGTTACATTGAATTTGATAAATAACAGATTGGTTATTTTGATAATCAAACAGTTAACCTGAAAAAAAAACCAAACAATTTTTATTTAAAAAAGCTGCCGGGTTCCCGACAGCTTTTGTTTTTATTCTTTCAGTTTTATTTTGCCTGTTCCAGTTTTAATGTTTCTGTCGGCTGATCGCAAACTTCGGTTGGCCCGAAATACTGAATTGGCCCCGGGTAAACAAAACGTGTATTGTATGCCCATTCCCCGCGTTTCGAAACAAAATGTTTGAAAGGGGCTCCATCAAGTTCTACCAGCGCTTTCTGAATCACCGGTTTCATGTTGCCATGGCGTTTTTCCATATTCATCATCATGGTAATCGGCACACCTCCTGCAATCCATTCATCAGCCGGACGGGTCAGATTGCGCACCGACGACATATATCCAGTTTTTCCCGATGCAACCAACACTGCTGCAGTATAACCCAGTGAATAACAATAATCAGCATCGAAATTCGAAGGAGCTGCACA
The DNA here is from genome assembly GCA_037442685.1 of Draconibacterium sp. Classification (GTDB taxonomy): domain Bacteria; phylum Bacteroidota; class Bacteroidia; order Bacteroidales; family Prolixibacteraceae; genus Draconibacterium. Next base: position 20,428 of record JBBIPU010000062.1, read on the forward strand.
ACGTCCTTCATACCCGAAAAAATGATACTGCGGACTAAGTTTGCCAACATAATTGCCCTCAATTTTCATTTCATCGAGTCGTGATTTCACCATTTCTCCCAGAAGCTTTTCTGTTTCAATCAGCGAAACCTGAACATTGCCATGGGGATCGCGCTCAAGTGTTAACTGATTCGCAATCCCAGGAGGCAGTGATTTAAATACTGCAGCCGATTCGGGTGAGATTTTTTCGGCAACCCACTCCAAACGGTAGCTTCTTTTAACATTGTGGAAAATTTCGGCCATTTTGGTTCCCTCTGCCAACAGGTCATTCAATTCGCCAATTAATATTTTCATTTCAGGAACAAATTCAACCAGGCCTTCCGGAATCAGCGCTACTCCAAAATTATCGCCATGTTGGGCACGACGTGCGATAATCTCGGCCATGTAATCGACAATATGTGCAAGCGTTTCCTTTTTATCAGCCACTTCCTCAGATATCAGCGTAATATTTGGCTGGGTTTTCAGGGCACATTCCAAAGCAATATGCGACGCTGAACGTCCCATCAGCTTGATAAAATGCCAGTACTTTTTTGCCGAATTGGCATCGCGCTGAATGTTCCCGATCAGTTCGGAATATACTTTTGTTGCCGTGTCGAACCCGAATGAAGCTTCGATCATCCCGTTTTTAAGATCACCATCGATAGTTTTCGGACAGCCAATCACCTGAATCCCTGCATCTTTTGATGCATAATATTCTGCCAGCACACAAGCATTTGTATTCGAATCATCGCCGCCTATTATTACAAGTGCATGCATTTCGAGGTCTTTTGCTATTTCAAGCGCTTTTTCAAACTGTGTTTCCTCCTCTAATTTCGTACGGCCCGAACCAATGATATCGAATCCTCCTGAATTGCGGTATTCATCAATGATCTCTGCAGTCAGCTCAACATATTCATGATGCACCAAACCTCCCGGTCCGCCTAAAAAACCATAAAGCCGGCTTTCAGGGTGGATTCTTTTAATCCCGTCAAAAATTCCGGAGATTACGTTGTGACCGCCCGGAGCCTGGCCTCCCGAAAGAATTACGCCCACGTTTACCGGATTGAATTTCGAAGATTCCGTTCCTTCTACAAATGTAATCAAAGGCATTCCATAGGTTTTGGGGAAAAATTTTGCAATTTCTTCCTGGTCGGCTACCGATTGTGTTTTTTCACCCTCAACCATTTTAATGGCGCCACGCAACGATTTTGGAAGTTTAGGCTGGTATTTGGCCCGTTCTTTTTGTAATGCGCTAATATTCATTATTATTGATTTAAATTTTATCTATTTTAAGCGAACCAAAATTAATTTATTTTGCTGTCAATTGCCTGATTATAAATCTTCCAATCAATGATTTAAAGTAAAGTTAAAAGGGCTTTATAATTCTTAACAAAATTGGGGTTTCAGAAATGAACCCTCTTCAAAAAAAGCTGGTTTAGCTGCTTCCTATTTTTCTTTTAACCATTTCTTTGGTACGGGAATAATACAGATATTCATCGATTTACCATCCTCCGACAACATTGCCGACTGAATTTCAATTCTTGTTCCGTCAGGACTGAAAGTAGGGTGCGGGTGATCGGCAGCCGTGGTTTTATGCCCGCCTGAAAGAAGTATCATCTCGTGTGTCTTCCTGCTAATCAGATAAATATTCCGCGAAGAATGATCGCCCGTTAGAAACCGTTTATCTGCCGATCCATGAACATGCCAGAAACCGTTCCCTTCAGGCACCTGTCCTTCGATACTGACTTCACGTGTATTCAGATTAATCAGCGCCAGACCAGTTGGTTTATATCTTGTTCCCGATGGCCCCCATTCCGATTCAGGAAGTGTGTAGGTGGTGCTGTCGCCATCCGTTTTTACCTCCACTCTGCGGTGACCGCTGATTACAAGCGCCATTTCATCAGGACTGATAACAGCTTCATGTGTTATCCACTCAGATTCTGACTCTTTATAAACCGGGCTTAAGCCTGTTCCATCCGAATTAACAGTCCAGGTTCTTTGAGGCGCTTTTCCACCGGTTTCCCAGCAAAAGAAAATCTGACCAGGTTTCCACGGATTACTTTGCAGATGCCCCATCTGAAAAGGAACAGAAACTACATACCGGGTCTCGCCTGTCTGAATATTCATCCCGGCAACTCCGTTAGGGCCGGCTCCCAGGTTACGCGGTCCGAATGACGGTTCTATTTTTGTGCCTTCAGGCAAATGTTTGGCAGCTTCCGTTTTTCCAACCCTGAACCAAACCCATTCCTCGCCGCCATCAAGCGCCATGTCGCTCTCCACTTCCCATTCGGGCGGAGTCACCCCGCACACCCGCTGGTAAAATGAGGCAGCTTTCAGATTCTTTGCCTCGCTGTCAGCAAACAATTTTCCCAGATCAACTTCCACCACTTCAACCGATTTTGAGTCGGGCTGATCTGCAATTTTTCTCAGAAAATACATTTTCATTGATTTCCTGGCCACGCAAATCATGCTTGAATAGCCGCCTTCGGTAACCTGGACAATTACTCCCGATTTTTCATTTACCGCCAAAGCTTCGCCTTTAACCCTGTCAGATTTAAAAATCACCCA
>JBBIPU010000063.1:0-16014 GCA_037442685.1 Draconibacterium sp.
AATGTCAGCTTTACAAAAGTTATCATTCTTTAAATATATTTTGATTTTAAAAAAAACAGTCCAGTTCAGATGATTTTGAACATAATTTTTAACATAAAAAATGACCAGATTGGTATTATGTTTGTAACATCGAACAATCGAATTAAAAACCAAAAATCATGAAACTTTATTTGCTCCTTTTCAGTTTTTCAATTGCCAGTTTAATTTGCAGTGCTCAAACAGAAAAATTCGATTTATCGAAATATAAATTGCCTGATATTAAAAGGCAACAGTTGGATTTCTACTTTACGACGAGCGGAGAAAATTCTTCCTCGTATTTCATTTTATCTGATGATTTAAGTAATGATACCTTAAAAAATAAAACTGACCAGTTTACCGGTGATTATAACCTTAGTTATTCATATTACAGAAATTCCCTAAAAATACAATCTTCGGTTTATGTCTATTCTTACGGGAATTACAACAAAATAAAGCAAAACGGAAATTATTATTCGAAGGATAACTATCTGCTTGAAGACAGATTATCAGTCAATTACGATTTAAAATACTTTATTACTCCTTCAAATTGGTTTGTTACAACAGTTCCTGCTTGTGGTTTTAGTTACTATAATTATAAGGATGAGGTAAATGAACCAGTTTTTGAAATAAAAAGTCTTTACACAAATGCTTCTGTTGGAATTGGCGGAGGAAAAGGCCGCATTGAACAAGTGCAGGATTTTCGGCATGCAATTTTGTTAATCGAAGAACTTGAAAAACGTGGAGTTTCAAAACGAAATGTTTATGAAACAGAAATGATGGAATTATCATCTTTAATTTCACAACTCAAAAACAAAAGGTTTTTCGATTCGCGAAAACAGAAAGAAGCAGAACTTTTTGCACTTGATTCATTTTTTGTGGATAAAGGAATAGTTGAAGAAAAAAGTATTCAATATTTCAACGGGCTGGAAGATATCTGGAGTTTTGGTGGTTTACAGATAAGGGAAAGTGGCAAACAGGTTCTTTTTTCAGTTACACCGGGATATAATTTCGACAAAAATCTGGAACAGGAAGATAACAACATCAACGAAAATTTTTTAATGAATTATGACCTTTCATTTGTTTCGAAAAAGCCAATCTCTGTAAAATGGCAGGGCGATTACAGTGTCGGAATCAGTCATGAATATTTGAAACGGCTTAAACAAACAAACATTGACAGAAGTGCAAAAAGTTATGAATCCTTTGTGTTTGTTAACGGAAAGGTTGGTTATTATCCGAATACAAGAACCTATTTTGATTTAAGTGGCGGTTTGTCTTTGTTGAACTTTAGCAGTGAAAGTATTTTAGACAAGGAAAATTATTCAGCAGGATTGGAAATAATCACTTCCGCTTATTATTATATCTCAGAAAAACTAAGGGTGGGATATAATATAAGTTTTCGCAACAGCAAAAACGGGATTTTTAACAGTAATGTCGAAAATACTTATTATAAGTCATTTAACTACAATATAACGCTTAATTACGCCATCTTCTGATTCCATATCATCTTTTTTTATTCCCTCTTTTCTGCCTTTTTGTCACCGGATTTGACAGAAATATTCCGGCATTTCATTGTTTAAGTGCCAATCTTTCGGCTGAAACCTGAAAATAGAAGGTGGCACAATGATTGATTATTCACTTCCATAAAATTTTGAAATAATAATTTATTCAAATCATATCATGGGAAAAATAATAGGAATTGATTTAGGAACCACAAACTCATGTGTTTCCGTAATGGAAGGCAACGAACCTGTTGTAATTCCAAACAGCGAAGGGAAACGTACAACTCCTTCAATCGTGGCATTTATCGAAAACGGGGAACGTAAAATCGGCGATCCTGCAAAACGGCAGGCAATTACAAATCCTACAAAAACAGTTTATTCAATCAAACGTTTTATGGGCGAAACGTACGACCGTGTGGGAAAAGAAGTTGCACGTGTACCCTACAAGGTAATTAAAGGTGACAATAATACACCCCGTGTTCAGATTGAAGACAGAAAATACTCCCCGCAGGAAATCTCGGCTATGATACTTCAGAAAATGAAAAAAACAGCCGAAGATTATCTTGGACAGGAAGTTACAGAAGCTGTTATTACAGTTCCCGCATATTTTAACGATTCACAACGCCAGGCGACAAAAGAAGCAGGAGAAATTGCAGGTCTGAAAGTTCGCCGAATCATCAACGAGCCGACTGCTGCATCGCTTGCTTATGGCCTCGATAAAATGCACAAAGACATGAAAATCGCTGTATTCGACCTTGGTGGCGGAACATTCGATATTTCAATTCTCGAACTGGGCGACGGTGTTTTTGAAGTAAAATCAACCGACGGTGACACTCACCTCGGTGGCGACGACTTTGACCAGGAAATCATCAACTGGTTGTCTGATGAATTCAAAAAAGATGAAGGTGTTGATCTGAAAAAAGACCCGATGGCTTTGCAGCGTTTAAAAGAAGCAGCTGAAAAAGCAAAAATCGAACTGTCAAGTTCATCGCAGACCGAGATTAATCTGCCTTACATCATGCCGGTTGACGGTATTCCAAAACACCTTGTTAAAACATTGACACGAGCAAAGTTTGAACAGCTTTGTGACAAATTAATCAATGCCACCATAGAGCCTTGTGCAAAAGCTCTTAAAAATGCAGGGATGACAGCAAAAGACATTGATGAAGTAATTTTGGTTGGTGGTTCAACACGTATTCCTGCTATTCAGGAAAAAGTACAGCAGTTCTTCGGTAAAGTTCCTTCAAAAGGTGTAAATCCGGATGAAGTTGTTGCTGTAGGAGCTGCCATCCAGGGTGGTGTTTTGACAGGTGAAGTCAAAGATGTACTTTTGCTCGATGTTACTCCGCTTTCACTTGGTATTGAAACAATGGGCGGTGTGATGACACGTTTGATTGAATCGAATACCACAATTCCGACAAAGAAATCGGAAACCTTCACAACAGCCGCCGATAATCAACCTTCAGTTGAAATTCACGTGTTACAGGGTGAACGTCCAATGGCTGCCGGGAACAAAACAATTGGCCGATTCCATCTCGACGGAATACCGCCGGCACCTCGTGGCATTCCGCAGATTGAGGTCACTTTCGACATCGACGCCAACGGTATCCTGCATGTCAGTGCAAAAGACAAGGCAACCGGAAAAACACAGTCGATCCGTATCGAGGCTTCTTCAGGTTTGTCGGATGACGAAATAAAAAAGATGAAAGCTGAAGCCGAAGCCAATGCAGAAGCTGACAAGAAGGCAAGAGAAGCTGCTGACAAGATCAACCAGGCTGACAGTCTGATTTTCCAAACCGAAAAACAGCTGAAAGAGTTTGGCGACAAGATACCGGCAGATAAAAAACAACCGATTGAAAATGCGCTGAAAAAACTTAAAGATGCTCATGCAAATAAAGACATTTCTGCTATTGACACAGCTATGAACGAACTGAATACAGTTTTCCAGGCAGCTTCGCAGGAAATGTACAATGCTTCTCAATCTCAGAGTGGTCCGACCGGAGGAGCACAGGGTGGAAACCAGGGAAGCAGCACACAGGGCCAGCCGAAAAATGACGGCGAAGTGACCGATGTTGACTTTGAAGAAGTAAAATAAATAAGTTCGAAGACGGAAGTCGGGAGACGGAAGAATATATAAGCCCTTTGGTTTGCAGCCAAAGGGCTTTTTGTTTTTGCATGTTATTACTACATTTGCAATAGTTTAAAGATATGAAGATGACAACAATTGTTATAAATATTAAAGACAAGTCGAAAGCAAAAAATATTCTGGATGCAGTAAAACTGCTCAAAGGAGTGAGCCACGCAGAAGTAGCTTCTGATGAATTTATGGAGAATATTTCAATGCTTAAAGCCTGTAAAGCGGCCCGTAATAATTCCTTCGTCGCTGAATCTGACATTTTAGACGCATTAAAATGAAAGTGCTTTACCGGAGCTCATTTTTAAAGGATATTAAAAAACTGAAATCCGCCGTAGCTGTAAATCTTATTCATTCGGCCATCGAAAATTGCAAAAGCGCAAACACCATTTCCGACATAAAAAACTGTGAGCCATTGCAGAGCCGGGGAAAGTTTTTTAAGCTTAAATACGGACAATACCGGTTTGGCATTTATATCGATAAGGGGACTGTTGAATTTCTGAAATTTGGTACCCGACAAAACTTTTACAACGACTTTCCTCCTTTTTAAGTACGGTTACTGAAAAACAAAAACCCCTTTGGTTTGCCGCCAAAGGGCTTTTTGTTAAGGTGAAGTAAAAACATTGTTTGCAAAATATTGTTTCAGAATAAAAACTGAATACAGCTTAAAATGAACGAATACGAAGAATCGAGAAGGGCTTTTCTGGCAAAATTGGGAATGACAGTGGGAACTGCAGCTTTGGGAACAGAAAAGCTGTCGGCAAAAGTTTTAAACAGCAAAACGGATTTTCCCCTGACCAAGGAACAACAGTTATTTATGGATCGCTACGAAAAGTGGATGGACAAATTTATTCCCGTAATTAAAGCGTTCCGGGCCAACCAGAGTGATGCTGTTGCCAAACAGCTTATTACCGGCCTTTCGGAAGAAGCGGATTCGTGGCGGTTTCAACTTGTTGATTTTATGAAAGACGACAACTTCGCACGGTATTACATGGCTGCCACCGAACGAATGACTAAAGAAATTTACTGAACTTCAGAAATAATTTGAATAATACTAAACAAAGCGTATTTTTTTTTGAAAGTTTAATCCATTCAGATTATATCAATATTATTCATTCTCAAAAAACGAAACAATCCCGGTTTCAATATCATACAATCCCCCTACAATCATAATGGTGCCATTTTTCTCCAGACCACGCAGAAGCTTGCTTTTTTCGCGTATCCTTTTCATGGTCAGGTGTACATTGATTTCGCTTACATTATTTACAAACATCAGATTATAGCCGTTTCTGCCTGTTTTTGTGGCAGTTTCCAGTTCAATTGCCGGACTGATTTTGCTCAGCAGCCCTGTCAGATATCCACCCTTATAATTGTCGCAGGCGCTTGTGATTGCCCCGCATTTTGTATGACCCAAAACAACAATAATTTTCGAATTTGCCACACCTGCAGCATATTCCATGCTGCCCAGAATATCGCCGTTTAAAATGTTTCCCGCAATCCTGATGCTGAAAATATCGCCTAATCCCTGGTCGAAAATCAATTCCGCCGAAGTACGGGAATCGATACAACTCAGGATTGTGGCAAAAGGGAATTGTCCTTCCGATGTTTGATTGACCTGTTTTAACAGGTTTCTACTGATTTTCAGATTATTTAAAAACCGCTGGTTACCTTCTTTTAAGTATTCCAGCGCCATTTTCGGTGTAATTTTCTCCTGACTTTCCTTAGTATGTGCCCACATTATCTAACCTCTTATTTCCTGTTTTTAACCGCAACTTTGCATCATTCTGATTATTCCTGGCAAATAATACAGTCGCTTTATTATAAAAAAGTTTAGACGAATATGTTCAGCTCAATACAGGTTTTATTTTCATGTTTTATGTTTTTTATTCTTTTAAATGAATGAGTTTTTGATTTTCCCGCAAAACTTACCCGGTTATTTTAAGCTGTCAATCAGTTAATAATCGGAAGAATTGAATAAAACATGAGGCTAAAAATCAACCAAAATAAATTCATATTTTCGCAGTTCTATTTAGAAAAAGTTATGAAAGTTTTGCTGTTATTGTTTCTTTTCCTTCCGTTTTTTGTTGCTTCCCAAATAAACCAAACCGATGCCAATGGTTTGCGACAAGGGTTCTGGCAAAAAAAACAGCCAAACGGAAGATTAATTTACGAAGGCATTTTCAAAAACGGAAAGCCGGTTGGAGAGTGGAAAAGATATCACCCGGGGGGACAATTAATGGCTGTTATTAATTACCGGGCAGATTCTGATTCGGCTGATGCCAAACTTTTCGATGAATGGGGCAAAAAAGTGGCCGAAGGAATTTATCTGAACGAAAAAAAATCGGGTTTGTGGAATTACTTCTCCGATGGCAGAAAAATTTCGGATGAACAATTCAAAGAGGGCGAAAAGAATGGCAAATCGCATACTTATTACGACACAGGTGAAGTTTGGGAAGAAACCGATTGGGTAAATGGTAAACAGGAAGGAAAATACCAGGTCTTCTTTAAAAACGGTGAACCTTTTTTCCAGTGCAAAATGAGCAACAACCAGCGAAATGGTTTATGCCTCACTTACTTTCAGAATGGCAGAGTTGAACTGGAAGCCAACTATAAAAACGGGTTTCATCATGGCGAGTGGAAATATTTCGACGACCAAGGGAAATACCGGTATTCATTGTTTTACAACGAAGGTGAAATTCTAAATCCAAATGTGCGCGATAGCATTGCCAACCTGCAGATTCTTAACATGGAAAGGGGGAAAGATACAATTACAGACCCGGAAAAATATATGAACGATCCATCGGAATACATGATAAAATCAAAAATGAACAAGTAAAATTTAATATGGATTTTGTTAATTTGTTTATCGGTTTATCCATGATTAAAGGACATATTTACATGAAAAAAATATTTTTAGGTTCAATACTGGCTTTATTATTTTTCGTTAGTCGCGAAACGTCAGCACAAAATTATTACTGGGTGGCTTTTACCGATAAAAACAATACACTTTATTCTCTGTCAAATCCTCAGCTTTACCTTTCCGAACGCGCCATTCAGCGCCGTGTCAGGCAGAACATTCCAATCGATTCTCTCGACCTTCCGGTGAATAAAAACTACATTAATGCAGTTCTTGAAAAAGGCGCCAGGTTCATGCATACATCAAAATGGCTGAATGGTGTAACTGTTCAGGCTTTGAATGATAGTTTTGAGATCAACGTGTTAAAACTGCCTTTTGTGAAAAAAGTTCAGCTTACAAAAACCAGAATTACAAAGAGTGCGATTGAGAAATTTAATGAAACAACTGGAAATGAAACTGTTTCAATTGACTCGTTTTACTATGGACCTTCGGTATATCAAACTTCACTTTTTAACGGACAATACCTGCACAATCAGAATTACCGTGGTCAGGGAATACAAATTGCAGTGCTGGATGGCGGGTTTTACAATGCCAACAAATATTTTGCCTTCGACAGTCTTTGGGCCAATAAACAAATTTTAGGAACCAAAGATTTTGTCAATCCCGCCGGAGACATATTTAACACACATTATCACGGAATGAGTGTTCTTTCGTGCATGGGCGGAAATGTGCCGGGGCGGTTGATCGGTACTGCAACCAAAGCATCGTACTGGTTGATTCGTTCGGAAGACACAGATTCTGAGTTTCTGATTGAGGAAGATAACTGGGTGGCAGCAGCCGAATTTGCCGATAGCGCTGGTGTGGATATAATCAATTCATCTCTTGGATATAATCAGTTTAACGATCCTCAGATGAATCACACCTACGCTGATATGGATGGCAAAACCACAAGGGTTACACAGGGTGCAAACATTGCAGTATCAAAAGGAATACTGGTTTTCAGCAGTGCCGGTAATGAAGGAAACGATTCCTGGAAATACATTATTGCCCCTTCTGACGGTGTGAATGTAATTGCTGTCGGAGCAGTAAATAAAGACAGCATTCCTGCCCCTTTTACATCGCACGGCCCGGCTTACGGCGGAAAAACAAAACCAAATGTGGCGGCAGTTGGCTGGAATACATTCCTGCAAAAGGAAAACGGAACGTTGGGATATTTGAATGGAACATCCTTTTCATCGCCGGTAATGGCAGGGATTGGGGCATGTCTGTGGCAGGCATTTCCAAATGCAACTGCAAAGGAGGTTAAAATGGCAATAGAAATGAGCGCTCATCTTTATGCGAAACCCGATTCTTTAATGGGATTTGGAATTCCTGACATGGAAAAAGCTTCTTTTTTTCTGTTTAATTTGTCTGCTTCAATGTTGAAAACTTCAAGCCGGTGGACTGCTTTTCCAAATCCAGTTGAAAATGTGCTTTACCTGCAAAGTAAAGGAAATCAGATAGATGACGTTCTGATTCAAATATATTCAGTTGATGGCAAACTTTTGAAAAGTTATAAAAAACCAGGTGCCCAGCAAATTGAACTTCAAAATATGAATTTGTTGCCCGGAGGAATTTTACTTTTAAAACTAAGCACAGCAAAATATTCAGAGACTATTAAGCTGAGTAAAACAAAGTAACCGATGGAACAAAAACTCACTCTTTCGGAACTGAATGAACAGATCAAAGAAGCCATAGAAGGCGCTTTTCCATCGTCGGTCTGGGTAATTGCCGAAATCAGTGAGTTAAAAGAAAACCGCAACGGTCATTGTTACCTCGAACTGATTGAAAAACAGGGAAATGAAATTGTTGCCAGGTCGCGTGCCACCATCTGGTCGTACACCTACCGGATGTTGAAACCTTATTTCGAAACAACTACAGGCCAAATCTTTACACACGGAATAAAAATTCTGGTGCAGGTTTCGGTTGAATTTCACCCTGCTTTCGGATTAAGCCTGAATATCAAAGATATCGATCCGGTTTACACGGTTGGCGACATGGCGATACAACGCAGGGAAATTATAAACCGATTGCAAGCCGAAGGAGTTTTCGAAATGAACAAGGAACTTGAACTGCCTTTGGTTCCTCAAAAAATTGCCATTATTTCGTCGGCAACTGCAGCGGGCTACCAGGATTTTATGAATCAGCTGAATACAAATGAATTTGGATTTGTTTTTTACACTAAACTTTTTCAGGCAACCATGCAGGGTGCTGAAACTGTTCCGTCGGTAATTAATGCACTCGAGCGGATTTTTCAGTACGAAGATTTTTTTGATGCAGTGGTAATCATCCGCGGTGGAGGTGCTGTTGTTGACCTGAGCAGCTTCGATAATTATGAACTTGCATTTAATATCACCCAGTTTCCATTGCCCGTAATTACGGGGATCGGACACGAAAAAGACGACACAATCATCGATCTGGTGGCACACACACGGTTAAAAACTCCTACTGCAGTTGCCGAGTTTCTTATCAAAGGGATGGAACGTTTTTACGACAGGATGCTGGAGTTGGAAAATGAGATTGTACAAATTACGAGGGAATCAATTGAATCACATCATAATACGCTCGAACAAACGGCAAAAAACCTGACTTTTGCAGTAAATGAGTTTATTAACAGAAATCAGGCACTCCTCTCAAAAAAAGGAAACGAACTGCAGCGATCGGTAAATCATTTCTCATTTCAAAAAGAACACGAATTAAACAGGTTAAAACACAAGGTAAATTCATCAGTTTTGCTGTGGTTTGCCGTTTCACGAAACAAACTGGAGAAAAAGAGAAGTTCTTTGAAACATTTTGTGAACGAATCGATTCTGAAACAAAAAGCAGTTCTGAAATATTTTGAAAATCAGATTGAAGTAAAGTCAGAAAAAATGATTTTCAGGGAAATGGAAAGGATTCATTTACACGAAAACACTTTACGCCTGGTCAATCCTGAAAATGTTCTGAAACGCGGTTATACAATTACTTTAAAAGAGGGGAAAATAATTAAATCGACAAAACAACTCAGTATCAGCGACGAGATTGAAACCCGTTTTGCTGACGGCAACGTACAAAGTAAAATCATTAATAAAAACAGAAATGAACAATAAAAAAACAGTTACCTACAACGAAGCAATGGCCGAAGTTGAGGAAATTCTGGAGAAAATTGAAAACGAGGAACTGGATGTTGACGAACTGGCAGAAAAGGTTAAAAGAGTGTCGGTTTTGTTAAAAATCTGTAAGGATAAACTACTGAAAACCAATGAACAGGTGGAGCAGATTTTAAAGGAAATGGAAGATTAATACAATTTCCAATAAACACAAAAGACGATTTGTTTTGATTTATTCAGAAAATAAAGTTTTTGTTGAGAGGATAATAACTGAAGTAGAGTTAAACGTTATAATTTCGATTGAAAAAGACAGTTACCTCCAGGCAGCTGAAGCCGGTTTTGGCGAAAGAATCCCTTTACCCATCGATCTTTTCGTTTGCGAAAAAGGTGCAGACAATGCAAGAAAAATAATAGAAGTATTAACTAATTAAATTAACATGTACACCAAAAAGCAGGTGGCACAAACCATCGATCATGCAGTGTTAAAACCCGATATTACTGATGCAGAGTTGTACGCAAACGCAAAAATGTGCATTGATTACGGAGTTTTCAGCATGTGTGTAAAACCTTGTGACATCAAAACAGCAAAGGAGTTGTTGAAGAAAAGCGATGTAAAAGTTTCGTGCGTGCTGAGTTTTCCGCATGGCGCCGATTCCACACCGGTTAAAGCTTTTCAGGCTCAGCAGGCCATTGACGACGGAACCGATGAGATTGACATGGTAATGAATATCGGGAAGTTTTTATCTGGTGATTATGAATATGTTGTGGATGATATCAAAGCCGTGGTTGATGTTGCGCACAGGCATGGAGTTTTGGTAAAAGTGATTCAGGAAAGCGGATATCTGACACTTGATCAGGTTGCAAAAGCTTGTGAACTTTCGTACGAGGCAGGTGCCGATTTTGTGAAAACATCCACCGGTTTCGGTCCAGGCAAAGCAACGCCTGAAATTGTTGACGTAATGATAAAAACTGTGGGCGACAGAATGATGATTAAACCGTCGGGGGGAATCAGAACCTGGGATGATGCAGTGGCCTTTCTCGAACAGGGCGCCGACAGGTTAGGAATCGGCTCCACTGAAGCAGTTCTGAAAGGGGGAAAAGCAGAAGGTGATTATTAGGTTTATTTTTTTGTCAATCAAAAAAACCTGCCATATTTGTATCCCGTCATATTGAACCAAAATGTACTTTTTAAACGGCGAAAGAATCTATATCAGCCCAGGTAATTCCTGCAAAACTTTTGACGAACAGTTGAATAACTGTTTATTGCAGTTATCTGAAATAAACTCAGGAAAGAAGGTTTTCAAGATCAATTTTTTTGTCGATTCCGATTCCAGAACTGATTATCTGCAGATTCAGAAAAAAATTCAAACTGAGGTTGACCAGATTTATCACGATAAAATCCTGGTCAGCGTAATTGCGCAGCCTCCGGTTACCAGCAAAATCATTGCTGAAGTAAGTTTTTATGATTCCCTGCTCTGGAAACCGACATTTTTATCGGATACAGGCAACGGGGCAGTTTTATTTGAAAATGGCAACTGTAAAGTGCTGATTGGAAATGTGCAGTCAATGACGGAGAACAATTGTAAATTAAACTCTGATAAAGCTTTTTCAAATCTCTCAAACATTTTAAAAACCTTTGGTTTTCCGATAAATTCCATTGTCAGACAGTGGAATTACCTTGAAGACATTCTTGGTTTCGATGGGGAGGAGCAACGTTACCAGGAATTCAACAATGCCCGGACCGGTTTTTACGAAGATTCGTTTGAAAGGACCGGATATCCGGCAGCAACCGGAATTGGCATGAACCAGGGGGGCATTATTATTGAGTTCATCGCTGTTCAGTCGGATGATTACAAGTCGGTGCCAATTAACAATCCTGTCCAGATTGCAGCTCATTCATACAGTCAGGATGTTTTGGCCGGAGAAGGCTGTGTTTTGAAAACCACCCCAAAATTTGAACGTGCCAGATATCTGGAGTTACAACAAAAAAAGCTGATTTTTATCTCAGGAACAGCTTCGATAGTTGGAGAAAAAACCGTTGGTGCGGGCGATCCTGCCGAACAAACTGAAGTAACTATCAACAACATCAAACAACTCTATTCAAAACAAACACTTGAACAAATTTCAACCGGAAAGTTAAACGCAATTTACGGACACGCCAGAGTTTATTTAAAAGACAGAAAAGATTTTTCTGTTGTGAAACGTACATTCAAACGTCATTTTGGCAACCTGCCGGTGGTTTACATTGTTGCCGACATCTGCCGAAAAGAACTTCTTGTCGAAATAGAAGGGAAGGTAATCCTGGAATAGGTTTTACTTTATTATTTTCATAATTTTGGAGACTGAAGAATTCAAATGTTTAATGTAGAAAAACAAATTAATTATTGGCAGCAAGGATCGGAAGACGATTTTGAAACTGCCGGCATACTGATCGAGAATAAAAAATATATTCATGGTTTGTTTTTCTGCCATTTGAGCGTTGAGAAAATTATTAAAGCGCTGATTGTCAAAAATATTGAAGATATTCCACCAAAATCCCACGACCTTTTTTATCTGATGAAAATTGCTAATATTGATTTACTGACTGAACATGAACAAATTATTCAGATTTTAATGAAATATCAGTTAGAGGGCAGATATCCGGAGTACTATCCTAAACAACCAGATGATAAGCAGATAGTTTACTTTTTCGATCGCACAAAAGAATTATTAACATGGTTCAGGAAGAAATTATAAACATTGTAAGACAGTATTTAAATAACCTGAAAACCGGTGGATTTAAAATACAGTTTGCCTATCTTTTTGGCAGCTATGCAAGAAATGAAGCCACTTTGACCAGTGACATTGACGTGTTACTTGTTGGAGACGACTTTGATACTAATGATGATATAATTTTGTCAAAACCCTGGTTACCAAAATTCAGAAATGATTTCAGAATTGAACCAATTGCAATTGGAACAAAGCGTTTTAAAAGCGACGATATTTCGCCAATAGTTGAAATTGCGAAAAAAGAAGGAATCAGGATTCAACCCTGATAAACTCAAAACTTAAAGTCGATCCCAAACATAAAATTGGTACCGGCCTGCGGAAAATATCCATCCATTTTGTAACGGGTTCCTTCGTAGATGTAGGAATACACCCAGGCATTCGATTCGTACTTTTCGTTCAGCAGGTTGCTGATCATTGCACGGAGTGTAATACTTTCGAACAGTTTTGTGTAAAAAGTATATTCAGCATTTAGATTATTTACAAACCACGCATTCAGAACCCTGTCATCATTCGATGTATTATCGATGTACTGTTTACCTACGTAAGTTGAAATAAAACCAATTTCCAGATGATCAACCGGAGTAAAAGTAAACTTACTGTTCGCCGTAAAACCAGGCGAAAAGGCCAAATCAGTGGTTCCGAGATAATATGATTCCTGTCCCCAGGTATCCCAGTTATCGACATATTCAGTAAAATCCTTTATCCGGTTCACACTGACTGTGGTATTTCCGTCCCACTGTATTTTTGAAAAAATCTTCACTCCGGCCTGCAATTCAACACCAGTGCGGAAACTCTTATCAACATTTACCATTACCGGGGCTCCCACATCATTGATTTCGCCTGTAAGAACGAGCTGGTTTTTGTAAAGCATGTAATAATAATTGGCTGCAAAAGAAAATGCTGAAGATTTATACCGGTAACCCAACTCCCAGTCGCGCAATGTTTCATGAACAGGCTGTTTTCCATTTGGATCTGCATCAACATAATTACTCCGGTTGGGTTCACGATTGGCAACCGCAAACGAAAGATAGATTTCCTGGTTCTGTGCCGGTTGATAAAACGCACCGAATTTAGGATTGAAAAAGTTAAATTTATGCTCCTGGGTAATATCTCTCAGATCGTTATCAATTCCTTCAATCCTGTAATTAATATTCCTGTATTGCAGGTCGCCGAACAGATTGACTTCATCCGACAACCGGTAGTTGTATTTTGCAAACACATTGAAATCTTTTTTCAGCCCGGTGCTCCGATACCAATCATAACCGGGATCGACATTTCCCAGAAATTGTGCCCAGATCACCTTCCCGAAATGATTTCCATTATAAATATTGTAACCACCGCCAAGTAAGAAATCGGTTTTATTTTTCTGATACTTAAATGAATAGACAACACCATAAAAATTATTATCCAGCCATTTCCGGTTCACCAGGTCTGTATATTCAATTGTATCGGAACTAACAGGAATAGCAGGAATCCTGTAATCTTCCAGTTTCTGATCTTCTTTGTAGTTTTCGTAATATCCGGCACCGTGAGTAAAATGCAACGAAGTATTCAGACTGAGGTTTGGATTAAAACTGTGAGAAAAATGAAGCTGCCAGTGGTCCTGCTGATAATCGTCAACCTGGTTATCGTAATATCGAACCACCCCATTTTCATCGGTATATTCGCCTGCGCTGTTGTAAGTGCGGTTGGTCTCAAGCATTTCCGAAGGCACACCGTTCCATGCCTGGTAAGTTCTTTCGTAACCCGAAAAAACCAAAGCTTTCAGCACTGTTTTTCCTGAATAATATCCACCCGAAACAAAGAAGGATTTTAATCCCGAACTTGCCCTGTCGATGTAACCATCGGACGAAATTTTTGAGAGCCGTGCATCAAATGTAAACTTTCCGTTGATCAATCCTGTTCCGGCTAAAACAGTGTTTTTAAATGTGTTGAACGAACCAAAAGCGGTTTTATATTCTGCAAAAGCTTCAGGGTTAAAAGTGCTTGTCTGCATATTGATTGTTGCGCCAAATGCCGCAGCCCCGTTTGCCGAAGTACCTGCACCACGCTGAACCTGCACATTTTCGAGCGACGATGCCATGTCAGGCTGATCGACAAACCACGTTCCATGCGATTCTGCATCGTTCAAGGGAATCCCGTTTATTTCCACGTTTATGCGGTTCATGTCGGTGCCCCGAATCCTGAAATTGGTGTAACCCACACCTGCACCTGCATCGGAAGTTGCTACAAACGACGGGGTAAGCTGTAACAGATACGGAATGTCCTGCCCCATATTTTTTCTTGCCAGTTCGTCTCCCGAAACGTTATTGTATGCCATAGGCGTTTTATTTTTAGCCTGCGATGCCGAAATAAGTATCTCATCTGTCATTATATTGTTAGGTTCGAGTTTTACTGTAATTTCCTGGTCCGATTTCAGATTTATCTTGATTTCACTGTTTTTAAAACCGATGAACGAAACTTTTACAACATATTCACCTTTTTTCAGGTTTTTAAACTCGAAAGTTCCATCGTTTAAAGCAGATACTCCATACATTGAATTCAACAAAACAACACTTGCCCCGGCAAGTGGCTCTCCGCTACCCGTAACAATTCCAGAAAGCCTGAATTGCCCAAACGAGGCAGACACCAAAAGTTGTAAAACCAGCCATAACAAACACTTTTTCATTTTTAAGAAATTATTGGTTAGAACTAACCAATGAGGCAGGAATTTTTCCTTTTGCACTCCCTACGCCGGTACTAACCGGATCAGGTTCATTGAGTATATTCTCAGTCCCGATTTATCGGGACACCCCATTGCATAATATCACGGCAAAGTTAAACCGGATTTTTAAGAATTTGTTATTCCTTAATTAAAAATTTTTCAAAATCAGCCCGGAGAGTTTCATTTAATCGCACCGGACGATGGGTTTTACTGTCGATAAACGATCCTTTCTGATGACCTGAAGTGCACAATTCATCCTTTTCATTGTAAAACCTGAACTGTAAAATTGCAGAAGCGTTATTGATCTGCGACACCCAACATTCGATCCGGACTTTGTTGTTCAGAAAAAGGGGCCTTTTGTAGTGAATATGTGTTTCGGTAATTATTGGCAATATGCTGCTTTCGCTGTACAATCCGGAAATTGAAATTCCCATTGCTTCAAAAAGCCTGACACGACCGTTTTCCATCCATGTGATGTAATTGATGTTGTTTACATGACCCACAAAATCGATATGGTAAGTATAAATTTTTTCTTCGAAGACCAGCTTTTTCATATCAGCTTTGATGAATTAGTTTCCCGGATTAAAATTCAGTTCAGAAAATCTTCTCTTTCTCTGAATAAAAAATTTCCACATGATACTCTTTAAGTATATTTCAGGATGTTCTTTTACAATTACGTATTTCTGAGTCTCTCTGCGTTTCCGGATAAGTTTTCCAAGATTCCGGTAAAACGAAGCGTGAGCATTGACCACAGCCCAGAATTCCCTGAAGTTAAAACCGAGAATAAATTTAATTGCAGCAACCCCATCCAGGATCATCCGGATAAAAAAGATTCTTTTAAACTGATGTTTTGGCAGATTTTTAAATAACATCCAAAGATTATTCCTGAAGTTCAGATACACTTT
>JBBIPU010000063.1:16114-22894 GCA_037442685.1 Draconibacterium sp.
CTGTCGATAAAACCACCTGCAGCGCCTGCATATTCAAAATGATCAGGTTCATCAAAACTCAGGATTTTGGGTTGAACAACAGCTGTTTTTTCATCCGCTTCAAACCCCGAAATACATTTATCAATCCAGTTTTCAGTTACTTTTACATCCGAATTTAACAATACAAAGTATTCAGCATCAACTTTTTCCAAAGCTTTGTTGTAACCTTCTGCAAATCCGTAATTTGTTTTTAAATCGATAATTTTTACGGAAGGATAAAATTGTTTTAAATGATCGATTGAATTGTCGGATGAACCATTATCAGCAACAATGATTTCAACGCCTTCAGCCTTTGAATTTTTGATTACAGAAGGCATGAAAATATCGAATAGTTTCCGGCCATTCCAGTTAAGAATTACTATTGCAATTTTAGCGCGTCTGGTCATTTAAATTATTCGGTTAACAATTTGAGAATGATGGCTGACAATTTTTCCTTACTGAGTTCATCAATAATATTTGTAATTTCTTCTGACTTATCGGCATCTTCAGATTTAACCAGGTTTTCAAGTTCGCGGATTTGTTTGCCCGTTAATTCATCTTTTAATAATTCCCATATTTTTTCTCTTTCCTTTTTTTCCTTCGGCAGTCCGAGCGCTTTAAGTTCTGCAATTGAGGCATTCAGAATTTCCTCCGCCTGCAAAAGAACCGGGTCTTTATCGCTGGCTTTCCCGGTAGCAGCCGTACCTCGAAGGTTCCAGCTCGAATAATTATAATCCAGATCCCTGATCATTTTCAGTTTCGTGCTTTCTTTCCCAAAAATACGTTCCAGAAAAATGATGGTGTGATTTTTCCAGGCTTCCAAATCAAATTTTTTCTCGCTTAATCTTTCAATCTGTTTTTGCAATAAAGCAATTTCCGTTTCAGCCATAATAAATCTATTTAACGCAATTTAAGAATTATCGTTCAACTCAAAACCAGGTTTTAATACTTTCATTCAAAATTTCAAACCGGGATTGTGTTTCTCATTCGCGATTTTGAAAATGCACAATTTAACAAACAAATCAACTATTTATTCCCGAGGTTTTTGTTAATAATACTGTAGAATTCATCAAAAATATTTTTGCTTGCAGCCACAATTTCACCTCCGAAAAGCCAGTTGCCGCCACCGTTGAAATCGGTTACTTTTCCACCTGCCTGTTGAATGATAAATGCCCCCGCAGCAACGTCCCAGGCGTGCAGGGCATGTTCGTAAAATGCGTCGAACCGGCCTGCAGCCACGTAAGCAAGATCAACCGCAGCCGATCCAAATCGCCTCAATCCGCGCGTGCTTTTCATTAATTGTTTCATCGCCGAAATATAATCATCCACCCTGTCGAAATCGTAATACGGAAAACCAGTACCAATTAGCGCGTGGTCGGCCCTTGAATTAGGCGAAACCTTGATTTCCTTTCCGTTTAACCAGGCAGGGCTATCCTTCCAGGCGTAAAACATCTCTTCTGAATTGACTTCGTAAACCACACCTAAAACCAGATTTTCATTCTCTTTGAGCGCAATACTTACAGAATGAGGTGCAATCCCATGGATGAAATTGGTTGTTCCATCGAGCGGATCGATAATCCATGTAAATTGTTCGTTATTTGAATCTCCCGTCCCTTCTTCGGCAATAAATCCCGATTCCGGGATCAATTCTTTTAAAGCTGAAACGATTCTCGCCTCGGCAGTTTTATCTACATAAGTCACAAGGCTTGTAACACCTTTAAACTCAATGTCGCCGACGGTTACTTTATTTCTTTCTTCGCGTATAAATAAACCTGCTTCGCGGGCTATTTCCTGAACCTGAAAACAAAGATTTCTGTAATCCATTGAAATGTAAGTTTTAAAGTAAAATTAAATAAAATAACGAGGTAAAGGAAGCCCTTTTCAACAATCTGAGAATCTTTGGCTTCGATTATTTTTTGCCTGCAAATTCCGCAATATTCAGGTGTGGGGTTGTGAATGAGGATTGTGACTGCAGGAAATCCACTGCCACATTACCATTCATCAGAATTGATTTAAGATTAACATTTACAAGCTGATTGATCATCTCTTTCTGATAGTCTGTTTCAACTTTGATGTAGTTTTCCGTAAATCCTGACATTTTGCCCGAACCACCCGGTTCTTCAAATAGAACTGTTTGAGAAGTGCCTAAATTCTTTTCGTAAAATGCGCGAAGCTTTTTCTCCGAAAGATTGATGTACATCAGGGTGCGCCGTTTGCGGTCTTCAATTTCCACTTTCCAGGGTATTTTAAGCGCCTGTGTACGGCTTCTTTCAGAATATGTAAAAGCATGAAGCTGAGATATTTCAAGACCGTTTATAAAATCGTACGATTCCTGGAAAAGTTCTTCAGTTTCGCCGTTTGTTCCGGCAATTACATCGACACCGACAAAAGCATGAGGCACTATTTCCCTGATCCGGCGAATCCGTTTTGCAAACAAATCGGTTGAATATTTTCGTTTCATCAGCGAAAGCACTTCATCAGAACCTGATTGTAAAGGAATATGAAAATGAGGCATTATTACTTTTGATCTCGCAACCAGTTCAATAATATCGTCTTTGAGCAGGTTAGGTTCGACCGATCCCAGACGAAGTCGTTTCAGACCATCGACTTTTTCGAGGGCTTTTAACAGGTCAAGAAAATTCTCACCTGTCGATTTCCCGAAATCACCAATATTAACACCGGTCAGGATAATTTCCTTGTACCCTTTTTCAACAGCTTTCGCTGCTTCTTTTATTGTATTCTGAATGTTGTCGTTTCTGCTTCGGCCTCTTGCATAAGGAATTGTACAAAACGAACAATAATAATCGCAGCCATCCTGAATTTTAAGAAAACTACGGGTCCGGTCGCCCCACGAAAATGCTTTGTGATAACTTTTTATATCGGCCAGACGCGTGGTTTTTATTTCGGTCGTAGCTTTTTTCTCAAGGTTTCCGAGATACGCCGGGATATGAAATTTTTCCTGTGTACCGAGCACCATATCCACTCCTTCAATGTGCCCGACTTCTTCGGGTTTTAACTGCGAATAACAACCGACAACAATTATCATGGCTTCAGGATTTTTCCTTATTGCCCGTCGGATAATGTTGCGGCTTTCCTTGTCACCCTGATTGGTGACAGAACAGGTATTAATGACGTAAACATCAGCTTTTTCTTCAAATTCCACCCTTTCAAAACCAACCTCTTTGAAAGAACCTGCAATTGTCGATGTTTCAGAAAAATTAAGTTTGCAACCCAGTGTGTAAAAAGCGGCTTTCTTCCCTTTATAATCCATCTGCACAAATTTTAACCGGGTGCAAAGGTAGAAAAAAGCCGCTTATTGCAAATTATGATATCAAAGCAGGTTACTGGCCAGCTCGGCAAGATAACTCCGCTCACCTTTTACGAGGTTAATGTGTGCAAAAATATCCTGGTTCCGCATGCGATCGGTCATGAATGCCAAACCATTCGATTTCATATCGAGGTAAGGCGAATCGATTTGTTGCAGGTCGCCTGTGAAAACCATTTTTGTCCCCTCTCCCGCCCTGGTGATTATCGTTTTTATTTCGTGTGGCGTAAGATTCTGTGCTTCATCGATGATAAAAAATGCATTCGACAAACTCCGGCCACGAATATATGCCAGCGGTGTGATATTCAGTCTCTCTTCTTTCAGCATATCTTCAATCAGCTGATATTCATTACTTCTCGGATTGAATGAATGTTTTATCACTGCCAGATTATCATAAAGTGGCTGCATGTACGGGCTTATTTTTTCCGATGCGTCGCCGGGCAGATAACCAAGGTCGCGATTACTGAGCGCAACAATCGGACGGGCAAGCAAAATTGTTTCGTACAAACGGTTTTGTTCAATAGCGGCTGCAAGTGCCAGCAATGTTTTTCCGGTCCCTGCCTTTCCGGTCAGCGCAACAAGTTTTATTTCAGGGTCCATCAACATATTCAAACTGAATGTCTGTTCCGCATTTCGTGGTTTTATGCCGTACGCCGGTTTCTTTTCAATCCTGTATATACGTTTCGATTTTGCATCGTATTTCGCAAGCGCGCTCGACGTGTTTCCCTTAAAAATGAAACATTCATTCGAATCGGCTGTAAAATTTGGTTTTATTTCCTCGGGAGCTATTGAACCCTGATTATATAACACTTCAATCAGTGAGTCGCTGAAATTATCGTAAGTTGTTACAGTTTTATCCAGAACGTTCTGATCGGTTACCTGGTCGGTTTTGTAGTCTTCAGACTGAATACCAAGCGATTTGGCTTTCATCCTGAGATTGATATCCTTGCTTACAAGAATAGTTTTTCTTTTCGGATAAGCCAGCGAAATGTATTCGGCAATGGCAAGAATACGATGATCAGGAATGTCTTCTCTGAATGATGTTTTTAAAAGATCGGAAAATGGTTTCCCTGTTTCAATACGTAATTTTCCTAATCCTTTACCCAATCGTTTTCCCCCGTTAAACAACTCATCTCCAACAATTTCATCGAGCAAGCGGGTGAATTCTCTTGCCTGAAAATTAATCAGATCGTTTCCACGTTTAAATTTATCCAATTCTTCTAAAACGGTGATAGGAAGTATTATATCATTTTCCTGGAACTGATAGATACAAGTGTGGTCGTGCAAAATTACATTTGTATCGAGAATGAAGATTTTACTTTTGGCAGTTTTGCTTAGCATTTTCAAAAAGTTTTGAGTTTAAATGTATTGATTTTGACGAAACACACTGAATTTAAAATTGGTTTTTAATTAACTTGTTATGGTTAATAAATATTTTGAAATGAATTACAGCGAAACCCTACAATATCTTTTCGAACGTTTACCAATGTTTCAAAGGATCGGACAGGCAGCTTACAAAAGCAATCTGGAGAATACTTTAAAACTCGATGAGATTTTCAGACATCCTCACCGGAGTTACAAAACCATTCATGTGGCAGGTACAAACGGGAAAGGTTCGGTTTCGCACATGCTGGCTGCAGTTTTGCAAACGGCTGGTTACAAGACCGGTTTATATACATCTCCTCATCTGAAAGATTTCAGGGAAAGGATAAGAATTAACGGCCAGATGATCTCTGAAGATGAAGTGATTGAATGGGTCGAGAAATATCCGTTAAAAAACAATATGTGGAATATCGATCCTTCCTTCTTCGAATTAACAGCTGCAATGGCGTTCGATTTATTCAAAGAAAACAAGGTGGATGTTGCTGTCTTTGAGGTAGGGTTAGGAGGAAGACTGGATTCGACTAACATCATCACTCCTGAATTGAGCGTTATTACAAACATAGGATTGGATCACACTAATTTACTTGGCGACACCCTTGAAAAGATCGCTGCTGAAAAGGCAGGAATCATTAAAACCGGTGTTCCGGTTGTAATCGGATCAACCCAAAAGGAAACAAAACAAATATTTAGCGAAACTGCATGGTCAAAAAATGCTCCGTGTTTTTTTGCTGACCAGGATTACATTGCATATTATTCAATGCTTGGAATGGATGGAAAACAAATTCTGAACATCGAAAGTAAAGGGAAAATTATTTTCCCGTCGCTTAAACTTGATTTACTTGGAAATTACCAGTTGAAAAATGTACCAACAGTTCTGAAAGCGCTGGAAATTCTGATTAAAAATGGCTGGAAAATATTAGAGGAAGACATTTACAAAGGACTGGAAAACACTGCTAAAATCACTGGTTTAATGGGGCGCTGGCAGATTATAGGCAACAACCCTTTAACTATTTGCGATACAGGTCACAACGAAGACGGAATCAGAATGGTGGCAGAACAGCTTAAAAATACAGCTTACAAAACGCTTCATTTTGTGATTGGAGTGGTCGCTGACAAAAATCCGGATTCTGTTCTTAAATTGTTGCCAAAAAATGCGGTTTATTATTTCACCCGGGCCAATATTCCACGGGCAATGAATGAAAAGGAACTGGAAGAAAAAGCCATGAAATTCGGACTCTCGGGAAACAGCTACCACACTGTAACAGAAGCTTTTAAAGCTGCTTCTGCCAATGCCGGCAGGAACGATCTGATTTTCATTGGAGGAAGCACTTATGTAGTGGCAGAAATTTTATAGTAATTTCATATAATTCTTTTGCAGAACTGAAAATAGGTTTTATATTTGCAACGCTTTACCGCAAAGGATAGCGCGTTCAGAAAATTACAACATAAAAGGGCGGTTAGCTCAGCTGGTTCAGAGCATCCCGATTACATCGGGAGGGTCGGGACTGATTGAAATAAAAAACATAAAAGGGCGGTTAGCTCAGCTGGTTCAGAGCATCCCGATTACATCGGGAGGGTCGGGACTGATTGAAATAAAAAACATAAAAGGGCGGTTAGCTCAGCTGGTTCAGAGCATCTGGTTTACACCCAGAGGGTCGGGGGTTCGAATCCCTCACCGCCCACTTAAAAGACGGTTTTTACTGTCTTTTTTTATTTCCAAATAATAATCCAAATGTACTACTGCTATATCCTTTACTCTGAAAAGCTTGACAAATATTACGTCGGATCAACGGGTGACCTTGGCCAGCGTCTTTCACGACATAATTCATCCAATCATGGATTTACTTCCTCCGGTAAACCATGGATTTTAAAATATTCTGAAGCTTTTGAAAAAAAGACAGAAGCTATGAAAAGAGAATTGCAGTTGAAAAGCTGGAAAAATCGCAAAGCACTTGAAACTTTGATTGCTGGTGGTTAGCTCAGCTGGTTCTGAGCATCCCGATTATATCGGGAGGGTCGGGGGTTCTCCCGACTAATCGGGACTCACCGCCCAC
>JBBIPU010000064.1:0-18258 GCA_037442685.1 Draconibacterium sp.
CGTTTTACCTGACGCTGGTTAATAAAAATTACAATTTAACATTTGATGTTAAATATTGTTAAGCCCATCAATAGCGGATTTTCAATAGAATTATATTTGCGCTATGAGTCGTAAAATGTTAATATCATTAATTGTTTTACTGGTTTTTGTGCTGACCGGTTTGATATTGGTTCAAACCAAAATGATAAAAACCGCATCCGATATAAGGGAGGAACAGTTTAACCAACTTGTTAAAAACGCTTTGTTTAAAGTTTCGTACGAACTGGACCAATACGAGCAGTTGGAAGCAAGATACAGCGCAGAAACCAACCAATTACCGGGCGTCCCGAATTCAAACAGCAGGTTTAATATTTTCCCAAAAAACGGTAATTCCGGAAGTTCATTCAGTTACGGACTCCACTATTCAAATAATGGTGTTTACCAGGAATATCAGGAAGAAATTCAGTTTAACCTGCAGGATACATCTAATTATTTAAATGGTTCAAATCAGGGAAAGAGCCGGAGTTTGCTGGGGATTGAGAGTATAAATGATTACTTAAAAGAAGCCCGGCGTTTAAGGGAACGTCAGTTAAACGACCGGAACTGGTACAAAAACTATAAAGTGTTTCTGGAAGACAGGCCTATCCAGGAAAGGATAGATACGGCATATTTGAGAACAAGACTGACTGTTGCTCTTGCAGAAACAGGAATTGATCTGGATTACAAATATGCTGTAAAGAATTCAAACCTGGGGCGTGATAAAATAATTTTCGGAGATGCTGATTATGACCAGCGCAGAAGAAAAGTTTATAGTCAGCCACTTTACCAGTTCGATTTAAACGGAGCCAAACCTAATTATCTTTACGTATATTTTCCGAAACGAACAGGATATTTGTTGCGGGAAACTGGTTTTACAATTATCCCGACCATAATTCTGACTGCTTTTCTTATTGCAATTTTTGTTTATACCATATTGGTAATCCTGCGACAAAAAAAGCTGTCGATGATTAAGAACGATTTTATTAATAACATGACCCACGAACTGAAAACACCCATTTCAACCATTTCTTTGGCAAGCCAGATGCTTGAAGACGGAAGCATAACAAATACACCGCAAACCATTGAACATATTTCGAGGGTTATAAACCAGGAAAGCAAACGTCTCAGTTACCAGGTGGAAAAAGTGCTTCAGATGGCGGTATTCAACGAGGGGAAACTGAAATTTAAGTTTAAGGAATTCGATATCAACAAGATGATCGACACTGTTGCGGCAAATTTCGAATTACGCGTTAAAACAAAAAACGGCACACTTACTACTGAAAAACTGGCCGAAAATCCTATAATAAACGGTGATGAAGTTCACATTACCAACGTAATTTTTAATCTGCTCGATAATGCTGTAAAATACAGTAAAGACTCACCCGAAATTAAAATAACCACGGAAAATAAAAATGGCGATTTGCTGATATCTGTTCAGGATAAAGGAATTGGAATTCCGAAAGAACATCAGTCGCAGATTTTCGAAAGGTTTTACAGGGTACCAACGGGTAATATTCATAATGTAAAAGGTTTCGGTTTGGGTTTGAGTTATGTTAAAAAAATCGTAGATTCGCATAATGCAAAAATCAGGGTGGAAAGTGTTGTAAATAAGGGAACTAAATTTACGATCCTTTTCCCTCAAATAAATAAATAACCATGGAGCAAAAAACAAAACTATTACTGGCCGAAGACGATGAAAATCTGGGATTACTGTTAAAAGAATATCTGGTGGCAAAAGGCTACGATGCCAATTTATATCCCGATGGAGAAGCTGCCTACAAAGGTTTTATGCGCGAGCATTACGACATTTGTATCCTCGATATTATGATGCCTAAAAAAGACGGTTTTACACTTGCCAAAGACATCAGAATTGTAAATCCGGATATTCCGATAATTTTTCTGACTGCAAAAAACATGAAGGAAGATGTTCTGGAAGGTTTTAAACTTGGTGCTGATGATTACATCACCAAACCCTTCAGTATGGAAGAGCTGATAATGAGGATTGAAGCAATTCTTCGCCGAACGTCTCAGGAAAACCTCTCAAATGCCCAACCTGTTTTTAATCTTGGAAAATACGTTTTTGATACCCGGAAACAAACTCTTGCTTTGGGTGAAGAGGTAGTAAAACTGACAACCAAAGAATCTGATTTATTGAAATTGCTTTGCCAGAATGCCAATAAAATTCTGGAAAGAAATTATGCACTTCGTTCGATCTGGATTGACGATAATTATTTTAATGCCCGCAGCATGGATGTTTATATTACTAAACTTCGCAAGCATTTAAAGGAAGAACCTACAGTTGAAATCATCAATGTTCACGGGAAAGGATATAAACTGATTATCTGATAATGAATCAAATAAAATGCGCCCGGTTATCTTAACCGGGCGCATTTTATTATTATAAAACTGTAAACTAATCCAGTTTCAATACTGCCAGAAACGCCTTTTGTGGAACTTCAACATTACCGATTTGTTTCATCCGCTTTTTACCTTTCTTTTGTTTTTCCAGTAATTTTCGTTTTCTCGTAATATCGCCGCCATAACATTTGGCAGTAACATCTTTACGAACAGCTTTTACGGTTTCGCGGGCAATGATTTTCGCCCCGATCGCTGCCTGGATGGCAATGTCAAATTGCTGTCGCGGAATCAGTTCTTTTAATTTCTCACACATTCGCCGGCCAAAATTGTACGCGTTGTCAACATGCATAAGCGTTGACAAAGCATCGACCATCTCGCCGTTTAAAAGAATGTCAAGTCTTACGAGTTTTGCAGGTTTATATCCACTCAAATGATAATCAAATGAGGCGTATCCACGCGAAATACTTTTCAGTTTATCATAAAAATCGAAAACAATTTCACCTAAAGGCAAATCGAAAATAAGTTCTGCTCTTTCGGCAGTTAAATAACTCTGATTTAACAATGTTCCCCGTTTATCGAGACACAATGTCATAATTGTACCGATATATTCCGCCGATGTTATTATGCTGGCTTTGATGTAAGGTTCGTCGATTTCCTCAATTGTAGTCGTAACCGGCATTCCTGAAGGATTATAAACCGTAAAAGATGAGCCATCAGTCAAATGTACAAGATACGAAACGTTGGGAACAGTTGTAATTACATTCATATCAAACTCACGTTCAAGACGTTCCTGGATAATTTCCATGTGGAGCAATCCAAGGAAACCACAACGAAATCCAAATCCGAGAGCTGCTGAAGATTCAGGTTCAAAAGTAAGCGAAGCATCATTTAACTGAAGTTTGTCCATTGCGTTGCGAAGGTCTTCATAATCGTCGGCATCCACCGGGTAAATTCCGGCAAAAACCATTGGTTTCACTTCTTCAAAACCTTCAATCCTGTTCTCGCAAGGATTTTTTACGTGAGTAATCGTATCGCCAACTTTTACCTCCTTTGCAGTCTTAATTCCTGAAATAATATATCCAACATCGCCGGCAGACAGCGACTCGCGTGGAGAAAGGCTCAGTTTTAAAACCCCGACTTCTTCGGCAAAATATTCTTTTTTTGTGGCCATGAATTTGACGAGGTCTTTTTTTGCAATCTGGCCATTAATAATTTTAAAATAAGCAATGATACCACGGAACGAATTAAACACAGAATCAAAAATCAGGGCCTGAAGCGGTGCATCCGGATCACCTTTTGGCGGAGGAATTCTTTTGATAATACTTTCCAGAATCTCTTCGATTCCCATTCCGGTCTTTCCGCTTGCACGGATAATATCTTCATGCCTGCATCCCACAAGGTCAACGATCTGTTCTTCCACAATCTCAGGAATGGCAGTATCCATGTCCATCTTATTCATAATTGGAATTATTTCCAGATCATTCTCAAGCGCAAGATACAGGTTCGAAATAGTTTGAGCCTGTATTCCCTGGGTGGCATCTATTATCAGTAGAGCGCCTTCGCAGGCTGCAATTGACCGTGAAACTTCGTATGAAAAATCAACGTGACCGGGAGTATCAATCAGATTTAGTTTATATTCAGTTCCTTCGAACAAATAATCCATCTGTATCGCATGACTTTTTATGGTAATACCACGTTCTTGCTCAAGTTCCATGTCGTCAAGCACCTGTGCGTGCATTTCTCTTTCCCCGATTGTTTTGGTGAATTCAAGAAGCCGGTCGGCCAGAGTACTTTTCCCGTGATCAATATGAGCAATGATACAAAAGTTGCGAATGTTATTCATTGATTTATCGTTAACTAACCTGTTGTAATAACTGTTTTCAAATTTCCCGCAAATATATCTATTTTTTAAGATTTTAACTTTTACAGAAAACCTGAAGAAAATGTGAATGATTGTTAAATTATGGCATGATGAATTTTTCTGGCATATTGTTTGTAATTCTAATAATAGAATTAGATAATTGAAATTTTGATTTTAAGATACACAAAGATACTTCGCAGCATCATGCTGTATTTTTTCATAAGTTTGGTTTAGTTAGGTTAAGTTTGAATCCCGGGGTGTTGACCCCGGGATTTTTCTTTTTTAAGGCAAATCACAATTCAGGTTACAATTCTTTTAAATAATGCTTGCACGTACAAGTACATTTCTTATTTTTAAACTGAACAAGTTGATAAAACAATACCAAATAAAAGCCGAAAGATGAAAAAGCTGTTTATTCTTATTTTCACAGTGATTCAGGTGTTTTCGTATCTGAATGCCCAAACTAAATCACAAAAAAAATCATCCGTTTTAACTGAAACTTCGCCCGAAAGTGCCGGAATTTCTGCTGAACGTTTATCGTGGATTGATAAAATGTGTTCCGAAGCTGTTCAAAATGGCAGTGTTCCCGGAATTGTTTCACTGGTTGCCCGAAACGGAAAAATAGTTCACTGGAAAGCTTATGGGATGGCCGAAAATCAGACGGGAAGAAAACTGAAGCGAGACGATATTTTCCGCATTGCATCTCAATCAAAAGCAATTACTTCCACCGCCGTTATGATGCTGTGGGAAGAGGGTAATTTCCAGTTGGACGATCCCATTTCGAAATTCATTCCCGAGTTTAAAAACCAACAGGTTCTGAAGGAATTTCATTACAGTGATACAACATGGACTGGTGAACCGGTAAAAAAGGAAATCACCATCAGGCATTTACTCACACATACCTCAGGAATTGGGTATGGAATTATCGACAGTGATGAACGTTTTCAGATGATTTATGCAAAAGCCGGTGTTACCGATTTGTTTACCACCGGAAAAGTAACGATTGCCGAAAGTGTTAAAAGGCTGGCAAAACTTCCGCTGCATCACAATCCCGGAGAAGATTTCACTTATAGCGAGGGGCTTGATGTTTTGGGGTATTTTATTGAGGTTGTTTCAGGAATGCCTTTCGATGAATTTTTGAAAACCCGCATTTTCGATCCGCTGGGAATGAACGATACACGTTTTTATTTTCCGGACGACAAAGCAGAAAGGCTTGTTGCAGTTCAGCAAAAAGTGAATGGAAAATGGGAGAAATATCCTGTCACCTTTTACGACACCGATTACCCGGTGAAAGGTGCAAAAACTTTCTTTTCAGGAGGCGCCGGTCTTTCGAGTACGGCTAAAGATTATTCCACTTTCCTGCAAATGTACCTGAACGGTGGCGAATACAATGGAGTCAGAATTTTAAGCCGTACAACTGTTGATCTTATTTTAAGTAATCAATTGGGAAATATTCGCGGTGAAAATCCGGAATCTCAGTATGGGCTTGCTTTTGGACTGCTCACTCAGATCGGTCAGGCAAAAGGAGGTAAAGGTAGTGCCGGTACCTTCGACTGGGGAGGTTATTTTAACACGCAATATTTTGCCGATCCGATTGAAAATGTTATCGGAATAATAATGAAACAGACTCAGGGCCCGGTAAACGATGAAACCGGCTGGAAATTCAGGCAAATGGTTTTCCAGACAATTGATGATTAAATAAAACTAATGATGGCAAAACCGGTTTATCCCTGTCTTTGGTTCGACCGACAGGCAAAAGAAGCTGCACAACTCTACTGTTCGGTATTTAAAAATTCTGAAATTGTTTCCGAAACGCCAACCGTTGTAAGTTTTAAACTGAATGGGAAAAAAATTCTGGCATTAAACGGTGGACCGGTTTTTCAGATCAATCCTTCCATTTCTTTATTTGTTTCGTGCGATTCGGTTAAAGAAACCGACAGAATATGGAATGCGCTGATTGAAGGAGGAAGTGCGTACATTCCAATTGGCAGTTACCCGTGGAGTGAACATTACGGTTGGCTGAAAGACAGGTATGGTATGACATGGCAGATTTTTTCGACAGGAAAGAACGACGGCGAAATGAGAATTTTACCGGCAATGCTGTTTACCGATAAACAGTTCGGGCGCGGTGTGGAAGCTATCAGTTTTTATCTTTCCGTTTTCAGCGATTCGGCTGTAAACGTAATGGAATTATATCATGAAGATGATGTTAATGCCGGGAAAATACTGTATTCTGAATTCAGCTTAAACAAGGCAGAAATAGTATTAATGGATGGTCCGGGCGATCACCATTACACTTTCAATGAAGCAGTTTCATTTGTTATTGAATGCGAAAATCAGCAGGAAATTGATTATTACTGGGAGAAACTGACTGAAGGCGGTGAAGAGAGTATGTGTGGCTGGCTGAAAGATAAATTTGGCGTTTCGTGGCAGGTGGTGCCTGAAATATTGACTCAATTGATGAACGATCCTGAAAAAGCTCCGAAAGTTTTTGAGTCGTTCAGAAATATGCGAAAACTTGAAATTGACAAATTGTATAAAGGCTGAAATTGATGAATAAAGTTAAAGAACTGGCAAAAATGATCGACCACTCCATTCTTCATCCCACAATGACGGACGAGGATTTAAAAAGAGAGTGCGAAATTGCTGTAAAATACGATGTCGCTTCGGTTTGTGTAAAACCTTACGAAGTTAAACAAGCCGTAGAACTGCTACGAGGCAGCAATGTGCTTGTGGGTTGTGTAATTGGATTTCCGGCAGGAAACTCTGCCATCGAAGTAAAGTTATTCGAAACCGAAACCGCCTGCAACGACGGCGCAGTTGAAATAGATATGGTTATAAATATTGGCAAAGCATTGCAGGGCGACTGGGAATATATTGAAAAAGAGATTTCATCGGTTACAAATGCCTGTCATAAAAACGGTGCAATTGTCAAGGTAATTTTTGAAACCGATTATGTTTCTGAAAAAGAGGATATTGTGAAACTTTGCCAGATTTGTACCAGTGTGGGTGCCGATTATGTGAAAACTTCCACAGGTTTTGGATTTGTAAAAGGAAGCGACGGAAAATACTCGTACGAAGGGGCCACAATCCCAAATCTCGAACTGATGAAAATGAGTGTCGGGCCAAAAGTTAAGGTAAAAGCCGCCGGTGGAGTGCGTACCTTGGACGGACTTTTAGCTGTTCAGAAAGCAGGATGTACACGATGCGGCGCAACTGCTACCGTTGCAATTCTGGAGGAAGCTAAGAAAAGGTTCAGCCTCATTTCTGATTCATAGCCCCCTTCGGATCCCCAAAAGGGGAATTAAAGAAAAAATAAAAAAAGAAATGAAACAAATTAATTAACAACTTCCTTCCTAATTTCCCCCCTTTGGGGGGATTAAGGGGGGCTTCTAAACTAAATCAATTATGTACATCGTCAATTCGTATCCTTTAGCAGTTTTATTCTGCATCGTAACCATGCTTTGCTGGGGTTCGTGGGCAAACACACAGAAACTGGCATACAAGGAATGGAGTTTCCCTCTATTTTACTGGGATTATACTTTGGGAGTGATTATTCTCTCCTTGATTTTTGGTGTAACCCTTGGAAGCATTGGGGAAAATGGTGAGGCGTTTTTCACGAATATTGCCAATGCCGCGCCAAAAGCTTTTCTTTATGCTTTGTTAGGTGGTGCGGTTTTCAATATTGCCAACCTTTTGCTTGTGGCTGCAATTGAAATTGCAGGAATGGCCATTGCGTTTCCAATCGGTATTGGACTTGCGCTTGTTCTTGGTGTTTTTAACAATTATTTGCCGGCTCCCGAAAATTACAACGCGCTTTACCTTTTTTCAGGTGTCGCTTTTGTAACATTCGCAATCATCATCAATGCAATTGCTTATAAAAAGGTGACACAGGGCGGTAAATCCACCAAAGGAATTTTACTGTCGCTCGTTGCCGGAATTTTGATGTCATTTTTCTATCGTTTTGTTGCCGATTCGATGTCGTCTGATTTAATTAGCATTCAACCTGGAACTTTTACACCGTACAGTGCAGTGTTTGTGTTTTCGATAGGAATTTTCATATCAAATTTTGTGTTTAACTATTATTTCATGAAAAAACCTGTTTCCGGACAAACGGTTTCATTTAAAATGTATTTCAGCCAGGGAACGCCAAAACTTCATCTGGTGGGAGTTTTGGGTGGAATAATTTGGAGTTTGGGAATGATGTTAAGTATTATGGCAGGGGATGTTGCAGGATATGCAATTTCTTACGGACTGGGACAGGGCGCAACTCTTGTGGCTGCAATCTGGGGCGTTTTTATCTGGAAAGAATTTGCAGGGGCGCCAAAAGGTACAAAACCATTACTGACAGCCATGTTTGCATTTTTTATCGTTGGACTGGCTCTGATAATTCTGGCAAGGTTGAGTTGAAAGTCTCCTGAAACCCAAGGGGAAATTTAGGAAAATAGCTGATAGTTAACTAAATATATTTTCTGATTCTCTGAGTCTCACTACTCACTAATCAAATTCTCAATACTTAAAAATGAAAAACAAGATTGTAGTAATCGGCAGTTCAAATGTTGATTTAATTATGAAGATGGACCACCTACCTGAAAAAGGTGAAACTGTCACCAATGCAGAATTTTTTCAGGTTTATGGCGGGAAAGGTGCAAACCAGGCAGTTGCCGCTGCCAGGGCAGGTGGTGATGTTGCATTTGTGAGTTGTGTCGGCGATGATGCATACACTCCTCAAATGGTTCAGAATTACAAAGATGATGGAATTGACACCCGGTTTGTTTTTCATGAAAAAGAAATTGCAAGTGGCCATGCTCTGATAATGATTGGCAATCAGGGAATGAATTACATTTCGGTGGCGCCGGGCGCAAATTACCGGCTTACAAAACAAAAAATTGATGAAGCTGTGCCGGTTATTGATGAAGCTGCACTGATTGTCATGCAGTATGAAATTCAGGAGGAAACGGTTAAATATGTCATCGATCATGCCAACAATAAAGGAATTCCTGTTTTGTGGAATTGTGCTCCGGGCCGGGCTTTCGACCGGGAATACATTCCTAAAATTAATATTTTAGTGTTAAACGAAGTTGAAGCAGGATTTCTATCCGGAATGCCGGTGGAAACTGAAACTGATGCAGAAAATGCTGCGGAAAAGCTTGTCAAAAGAGGAGTTGAAAAAGTAATTATTACATTGGGGTCAAAAGGGGCATTTATTTTAAACAGATCTGAAAAAATCAATGTTCCGGCTTTTAAAGTTGAGGCTGTTGATACGACTGCCGCCGGTGACACTTTCTGTGGTGCTTTTGCAGTTGCGCTTGTTGAAGGAAAACCGATGAAAGAAGCCTTACTGTTTGCCAGCGCTGCCGCCGCAATTTCAGTTACACGGATGGGTGCTCAACCTTCGGCGCCGACACGATTCGAGATTGAGGAATTTCTGAAATCGTTTTGATTAGGTTTTAAAGAAAAAAATCCATGAAAAATCTGTTTTTCATTGTTTTAACTCTCGCTTTTCTTGCAGGTTGTACCCGGAATCCGGAACCAAAAACGGAGGTTGAATACGCAAAACTTACACCTGCAGAGTTCAGGGAAAGGATAAAACAGGCACCGGTGGCCTATCTTCCACTGGGAACACTTGAATGGCACGGTGAACATTTACCTCTGGGTTCCGACGGACTTCAATCGGCAGCATTTTTTAACGATCTGGCCCGGCAGGCAGGTGGAATTGTAATGCCGATGCTTTTTCTCGGACCAGATTCCAGGAGGGAAATTGACGGAAAGGTATTTTATGGAATGGACTTCTGGTTTGATCAATCTTCCTTGAAAAATGCACCTGAACCTTCTCAACTCGACGGAAGTGCTTACTGGATCAGTGATTCACTTTTTTGCCAGGTTCTGGAAGCCACTTTGTTCCAGTTGAAAAGGGCAGGGTTCAAAGTGTTGGTTGCCCACGGGCACGGGCCTTCCACAACATTTTTTATTCGTCATAGCGAATCCTGGGAAAAACAATTCGGACTGAAACTGATGGCATGCTGGTTTGAAGGTTCGGGAGCTGAGAATGGTATCATGTGCGACCATGCCGCAATGAACGAAACCTCGCTGGTGATGCATTATTATCCCGATCTGGTGAAAATGAACAATTTACCCGCCGATACATCGGTCATTCTGCGTGCAGTTGCCGGGAAAGATCCAAGAATTTATGCTTCACCAAGATTGGGAGCAAAAATTGTTAAAGAGAATGTGGAGCGAATGAAAATCCTGATCAGGAAAGAACTGGATAATTTACATTGAAATTTTGAAATACCATGTTACGAAGACATTTTGTAAAAACAACAGCTGTATGTACGACCGGTATTCCTCTGGTTACGGGTTCATTATCAGTGGAACACCTTTTTAAGGCAAATAATCTGGATACTGAAGTGACCACAGTTGCCGGACTCAATAAATTCCTCAGATCATTAACGGAGGTGAAAGAACCTTCAGTTGACAGAATAATAATAGGTGATCAGAATTTGAAAATCAGGAAAATCGGCACTTGTTGGTTACCCGATTGGAATACATTGAAAAAAGCGGTTGAAAAAGGTGTGAATATAATGGTTGTTCACGAACCTGCATTTTACACGCACTGGGACCTGGACAATACCACGGGCGATTTTTACAAAGCACCGGAACATGCAAAAAATCAATACATTGCATTGCTCGAAGAAAAGAAAAAATGGATATTGGAAAACAATCTGGCAATAATCCGTTGCCACGACGTGCTCGATAAACTTGGGGAAATCGGGATTCCGTTTGCTTTAGGGGCTGCGCTTGGTTTACAGGAATCGGATATTTTAAGGAGCGAAACTTTTTACAATGTTTACAGGGTAAAACCGCAGAAAGGTGCTGAAATGGCTGGTTATGTGGCAAAAAGTCTGAAACAGTTCAACCAGCCGGGAGTGATGTTTTATGGCGACGAAAACCGGGTTGTTTCTTCAATCGGAGTGGGCACCGGCTGTATTTGCGATCCGATACAATTCTCGCATCTCGAACCTGACCTGTTCATTGCCATTTCAGATTCGGTGAATACCTGGATTCAAACCAGTTTTGCCAACGATTCAGGAAAACCACTCGTTGTAATCGATCATGGAACTGCAGAGGAAGCCGGAATGAAACTTCTTTCCGAATTGCTTCAGAAAAGGTTGCCCTGGTTCGAAACTATTCATTTTAACCAGGGGTGTTCATTTAAATGGATTACCTGAAAGAACCGATATTTCAGCGTTTTATCGTTTGAAAGTCCCTTTGTGTTTTACCGTTGAAATATCAATTTCCTGGTAACCAGATTTTTTTCAGATTTCAGTGTAATAAGATAAATGCCTGAATTAAGATTCAGATTTTCGAGAGAATAGTATTTATTCTGACTGCCGGTGAAAAACTGTTCATTGTCAAGTATCCGAAGCAACCTGCCATTCAGATCATACAAACCGATTTCCACTTTTTCATCACTTTTCAGTGAAAAATCAATGTTAACTCCCACCGAAGCCGGATTCGGATAAAGCGAAAAACTGAAATTTTCTGTTGCAACTATTGAATTTACACCTGTGACCGAATTTCCATCATCTGCACCGGGTGAGCCATTCAGATTTTTTGAGACGGTCCAGTATTCAGGCTGATTCGGGTCTCCGGTGGGATTGACCTCGGCAGAAACCAGCGAATAACCGTCGCCGTCGGCCTCAACCGGCCACGGAATCGTGTCGGAATAGGTGAAAGAAAATACCTTCTGGTTCGATGCAGTTTCCAGAACCACGGTTTCACCTCCGTTTGAAAGGCTGCCAGAGTATTCGTAGGGTGTAGATATACCATAAAATTTCCCAAATTCGAAAACATTCGATGCCACAACAATGTAAGAATCAGGAGCAACAGTGGTTCCTGCGGGAAACGTGAACGAAATTCCTTCGGTAAAAGAGAGACCCGAAATATCGAGAGTGGTGGTGCCTGTGTTTTTTAACTCGATAAACTCAAGCTGCTTTGCATCAACCGTATCCTGATCGGTCGGGTGATAATGAAGTTCTGTCACTTTCAGATTTGAAAATAAACCGGAGTTTTCGAAAGTTATTTCGTGCAAAGGGCTCCAGGCAGTCATATATTTAACACGTGCTTTTATTTTTGTTCCGGGCGGGACTGAAATGGTTTTTAAATTTCCACCGTTCAGCGCGGTATTCGATATATTTCCTCCAACAAGTCTCGGATCAGTGCCATCGGTGGTGTAAAGTATCGAGCCATTGCCGTTTATGTTTTCCAAAGTAAGATTGAAGTTTTCAGAAACCACGATTTTATCTGTGATTATCTCATTTACACCACTTTTAAAAACCGGTGGTTTGAACGAAACATACAGGTTTTCGGCAATCAGTTGTTCCAGTACGATATCGGTTCGGTAAGGCATGTAATCGTAAATTACCTGGTTTACAGCGGGCAGCCACTGATCGTCTTTGGTGCGGGCAAAATTAGTTTTACTGTCACCCCAACGTGCCGACTCGGCAATTACTGCAAGGTTAAGACGGTCGGCAGTCTTTTTGAAACGGCTGATACACGAATCGGGAGTCAAAGCTCCATTGTTGAAAAAATGCCGGTACACGTGGTCAGCAAACCGCATCCTGTATTCAAGGTTTGAAGAAAGTTTGAAATGCAGCCATTGCGGATGAAACTTTCCGAAATAGGTGACATTCATTCTCATGTTATCTGTACTGCCAATGTTTACGCGGTTTTCGTACAATCCTATCCCGGGGCTCACTGCATCGGTTAATAAAGTGTGTTCAGCGTCGTGGGCAAAAAACTTAAAACCATCGCGTTTATTGTTTCTGTTGTCGATGGCATAAAAATTATTGGGATTGTAATTTTGAGAGAATTTCGAAACCGGGGCATCGAAATTTCCCGCATAAAAAATGACAAGCATGTAATCGATCAGGTTATCAACATCGACCCAGACATTGAGCGATGTATCGACAGTACCTGCCGGACTTAAACCAAGCAGTTTAAAATAATTGGTGTTCGATGAAAATCCCTGCTGGCTCAGGTTCCAGATGGCTTGCCACGAATCGGTGTTTCCATCGGTAGCTTCGATTTCGTACAAATCGAAATTATCGCCGATATCGACTTTTATTACATCGTAATCATCTTTATTTCCGCCAAAATACGATTCGGCGAAACTGGCTTCACTGCGTTCCTGGGTTTGATAAACTCCCCAGTATAAACCATTCAGGTACAAATGATAAAAACGGCTGCGCGTATATGATTGATGCATATCCCTCTGGCTGTCGCGCGAGAAAACATCCCTGTTCATGGTATTGTAAATTGCCTGTCCTCCGCCGTTGGCCCACGAATAATTCTGGGAGCATCGCAGGTCAACTTTATCGAATTCGCTGACACCTTCGTTTCCGAAAAGCGGAAAATTAAGTTTGCCTACACCGTAATCCGATCTGAAAAAAAAGCGGAAAGCATGTTTCGGGTAGTCACCGTGACGGCTCCAGCCTCCCCTGATCCGGATTCCGGCATCCATATTAAATCCCTGACTGCCATCAGGATTGATAAGTTCAATATTTGCAGGGCGTTCCCATTCAGAACCATGATTTTCGGCATTTACATAAATTCCGTTTTGAGCACCAAATAAATTAGTCTGATCGGTGGAGACCGAAATTGTGGGAATATCGAGCAACGAACTTTCCATCAGGTTTTTGTAACGGGCATCGTTGTACACTTTCGAATCCATCGGCAGATCAATGGTCTGACCGTTGACGTTATCTGATGTTGGCCACGGACTGCCGGGGTATGCCTGGGTTTTTACCATATTGACAAAAATATAGGAACGGGTTGTCGGTTTTCCCGGGCCCAACCCTTCACTTATTTTTGAAGCCCTTACTACAACCCCGCCTGTTTTTCCCCTGCCGCCGGTGGTACTGTTCGGATCAACCAAAACAGAAACCGGTGATGATCCGGTCATTATGGTTGAAGATGTACGCGGATCGCTTCCATCCATAGTGTACATTATTGTTTCTCCCGGCGCTGTGCTGCTCAGTTTCACCCAAAATGGACTGTTATAAAAACCACTTTGTATGTCGAAAGCAATCAGGCCTTCGGTTTCAGGTAATATTTTTATGCCTTCCAGTTTTGCATTCAGATAAAAATCGGAACTGTTTTTTGCCGCGTTAAATCCCTGGATGGCAATAATATTTGAACCATTATTTAAAATGATATCTTTTTTGTCGATTGTAAAAGAAATCCATTCACCGTATTCGCGTGGATTGATTGCGCCGGCGTCGTAATTGTAGTTCGCGGTAACGTTGTCTTTTGCAACTTCCTGCCCGTTAATCCAGATCACAAAACCATCATCATAATCAACTGTAATCTTCAGCTTATCAATGTCATTAGTATTATTAATGTTGAAAACATTCCGGAGATATAAAGTTGTGTAGCGGTTCATCATATCCTTAAGTTCGGTTCCACCGGTTCCGTCGCCATATCTGAAAGGGGCATTTCCCTTCAGCCAGCCCGAATCGTTAAAATTGATTCCACGCCAAAGTGTGTTTGGTTGCGATGGTTCGGAAACGCCTTTAAAATAAGACCATTGCGAATTCCAATCGATGATTGTCTGCGCCGGCAAATGTCCGGTAATAAAAAGGACAAAAACAAGAATTATGTTGAATTTTATTTTATTCATTTTAAAACTGAAAAATCAGAAGAATCCAATATGATATCTGTTTTATGATTTTTGTGAACAGGCAAAAATAGAAACATTTTCGGTGTTTCCGGAACTTTTCGCCTGTTGCATCAGAATTAATGTTTTACAATAGTTTTTGAATAAGTATTGTTTTCGAAGCTTACTTTAACAATGTACATTCCGGTCTCAAGTTCACCGATTTGCACGACAGCGGGATTTCTGGTAAAGGTTTCTTTTTTAACTACCTGTCCGGTAATTGTTGAAACTGAAACCAGGACTGGACTGTTGACTGGTGCAGAAGTTTCAATAGTTAAACGGTCGCCGGCCGGGACAGGAAAAACATTTACTTTAAACTGTTTCTCAACGTTTACAATCCCGGTCGAAAGCGAATCGGGATCAACCAGGATCATCAACCCAAAGTAATCGGCATTTTTGTACATATCGTTTGCAGTCGCCGGGGTCATCACCATAGAA
Source organism: Draconibacterium sp. (assembly GCA_037442685.1). Taxonomy (GTDB): domain Bacteria; phylum Bacteroidota; class Bacteroidia; order Bacteroidales; family Prolixibacteraceae; genus Draconibacterium. The sequence continues at coordinate 15,396 of JBBIPU010000064.1, forward strand.
CCGATGAAATTTTCGCGCGTGGTTTTTTCGTCATTGTCGCAGTAGGCAATGGTAAAACCCATTTGTTTGTTGTGATGTAAATAAACCCTGCTGGCCTCGGGATTACTAATGTTAAAGTAAGCATCGTAATTTTTGACAGCAAATTCCCATAAATACGTGTGGTATCCGATGGTATCCATATCGACTTTGATATTATTTTTATAATTGACTCCCTGTCCCGAAGAGTTCAGATCAATGGCATCGTAAAAAAGGCTTACATGGTAGGCAAAAGCGTTGTTGTTCCTTTCGTGATTGCCCTTTGACCTGTTTTCATCCACAAAAATTTCCACACAATCGTCATCCCACCAGTTAAGAAGAGGATTTGAATGGTCGTCGGAAAGTGAATCATCAACAACTTCAACAAGAACATACAAATATTCCCTGTCCCACGAAACTTTAAAACGGCCATTGAAATCGCCCTCTTTCATTTTTTCATTCCACGGAATCCACACCTGGTTAATCGGATGCCACTCAGCTGTTGCCCAGCATTCTTCAGTGGCTTGTCCGTCAATGATTACAGGCGTTTTCGAAATAAAACTGAAAAGTGTGTCTTTCTGGGTTTGGCCTGAAACCTGATGAATTATTAAAATCAGGAAAACAAAGATTATCAGATTTTTAAACATAAATTATTATTTTTTGAGAACGACTTTTCCTGTGAAAATTGATTTAACGGATTTGTCGTGAATTTTATAAATATATAATCCATTGGGAGCAACTGCATTGTTTGCATCTGTGCCATTCCATTCAATATTGTCAGAATCGGCAAAACTGAAATTTCTGATTAACTGCCCGGTTGAGTTGTAAATTTCAAGAATTGAATTTTCCGATATTTCCAGAGGTCTTTTAAACCTTGTTATTCCTGAAAATGGATTAGGCGCCGCAATGTTTATATTTCTGACGGGAACAGATGAAATGCCGCTGACCCCGTTCTTTAAATATTTCAGTTCTATTCCTTCTCCCGTCCCCAGGTTGCGCGAATACAGACGGTCGGTGGCATTGTTCCAGTGCTCGCAAACACCCAGGCTGCCAATCGGCGTACCATCTCCTTCGGGATCGTATTTAATATTCGAAGGCCAGTAACTGCTGCTGGCGCACTGCAAAAGATGATCGGCAATTTCAGATTTAAATGTGATGGGGTAGGGTTTTTTCGAAGTGTCTTCAACATATTCCTGGAAAAGAATGTCGTAACAGACCGATTCGAGCGCCACCGGATCCTGCCCGACAAAAATCGAATTCGGATAATCGTTGTTAAATGGAGCTGATTTGAACTTTTTTATCCAGCCTTCCCAGCTTTCGCCGCCCCACAAACCATCGACAATATAAATGAGGCCTTTGCCGCCGGTGTCCTTGTGCCCCATGTAATCGACTGTGTGCCTGTATTTTTTGGTTCCCCTGTTGTTGGCGGGCAAACTGTAATGCATATTTATTGCATATTGCGTTACCGGAGAAGAACCTTTTTCAAGAAACGAACCCTGGTGATTTTTTGCAATCAGTGTAATACCTCCCTCGTTGTGAGTTTTTAAAGCGGGAATATTGATGACGTAAGTTGCATTGAGGTACTGCTGCGGTAAAGTTGACTGGTATTTCCTGTCGCTGAATTTCAGAACTGCATTTGCCGAAGGAACTGTCTGGTGGATACCATTATTCCCGGCGCCATCAACATAATAAACATCAGGATATTTGCTCTTAACAAGATCGCGGTATTCTTTTCTGAATTCGCGATAAGGATCGCCCATTGTGATATCTGATTGTGCAACTCCCACATTTTCAACCAATTCATGTAAAATGGCATTTAATAACTGAGGGGCAACATCCATTCTCATCGGTCTTTCAGCAGCGCTGCAACTCTGGTTGGTAAGGTTAATCTTGAAAGCAACTTTCTCTCCCGGAGTGTACCCGACTTCGCCACGGCCGTGCGATTTGTTGTAAGCTTTAAAAATGGCGTCCCAGGCTTCTTTGATATCTTCTTTCCCGGCATATTTCATTAAAGCGGTCGCTAACATTTCTTTCACCACATCTTCATCAACATTCATGTCGCTGTACCAGTAATCATCACTGTTTCTGGTGGGTACATAATATTCGTTTGTTGCATTTTCGTCCTGCACCCACACAACCCTGCCCGGAAACAAACCCTGTGCAACGCCAACCGGTGTGTTCGATGGATACGGGAAAGTGTTATCCGCCGGATTCAGCACACCTGCAATGCTTTCCCTGTTTTCGTTTAAAATGATGATTGAAAATGCAAGCAAAAAAATGATCAGAAATAAAGCTCCGGTCAGGTACTTCGAGGAGTGTATATATTCTTTGAATTTTTTAAATGTAAAAACAGAAGTGCCCAAACCAAGCAGATAAATCACAAACGACGACATCAGCGGGGCTGCCGCCTGCATGCAGGGATATCGGGCACGGCTTGGTTTTGGAATCACCCTCATCAGAAACCAGAGGGTGGCAATCAGTCCGGTAAGAAAAATGAATGTTTTCGACAGATTAAATTTTTTCCATGAAAATTTCAGTTTCATTTAAGTCAATTTAGGTTACCGCGTAAAAGTAGATATATTAAATTTTTAAATGAAATTTTATTGCTGAAAATCTCGGCTCACCAAATTTCCCGCTGATATTGGATAAAATATTTTCAAAAAGCAAATCTGATCTCAGTCGATTTTTGTATTTGTCAATGGAACCTTCAGGAAATTCCTCAGTTCATTTTTAATTACAGATAAATATAATTTGCAGATTTTCATTGTATTGATATAATTTGAATGTATTCTCAATAAAATCAGTTCAATTTTTTGTCATGCGCGCCAGAATTCATAGATTTCGGCAA
>JBBIPU010000064.1:18358-22593 GCA_037442685.1 Draconibacterium sp.
AATAAAATCAGTTCAATTTTTTGTCATGCGCGCCAGAATTCATAGATTTCGGCAATTATTTATTCACCGGTAAAACTATGAATAAACCTGCAACGTCAAAGAAGAATAAATCAACCCGTAATAATCTCATTTTCAAAATAATTACTGTATTGATCCCATTTGTCATCCTTCTTCTTCTGGAGGGAATCCTGAGACTTGCGGGTACAGGCGACAACCTGAGTCTGTTTGTTCAGAATCCTGTGAAAGGGTACGAAAAATATATGGTGGTTAATCCGGTGGTGGGGAAGAAATATTTTCAGAAGTTTGAATACACAGCGCCGGCAAACGATATTTTTTTAAAAGAAAAACCCGAAAATACCTTCCGGATTTTTGTGATGGGAAGTTCAACGGTTTTTGGTTTCCCCTACGAACGGAATCTGATGTTTTCGCGTATTCTGCACAAACGCCTTGAAGATGCTTACCCTGGCAAAAAAATCGAAATTGTTAATACCGCAATAACAGCGATCAACAGTTTTACCTTACTCGATTTTATCGGTCAGATTTTAGAGCAAAAGCCCGATGCAATACTGATTTATGCCGGTCACAATGAGTTTTACGGCGCTTTTGGAATTGGTTCAAACGAAACCATGAGCAGAAACCGGGGATTGACCAAACTGCATATTTCGCTGATGAACCTGAAAATTTATCAGTTGATCAGAAATATGATTTCAGGAGTTTCAGCACGAATCGGGAGTGGTTCAAAAGAAGAAATTCATGGCACTCTGATGAAAAGAATGGTAGCCGACAAAAATATTCTGTTGAACAGCGAAGAGTACAACATTGCGATGGAAAGGTTCAGGCAAAACATGGGCGAGATCCTGCAAAAAGCAACTAAAAAAAATGTGCCTGTTTTTTTGAGTAACCTGGTTTGTAATATCAACGGAATGGAACCTTTCAACTCGGTAAAAGGCGATGGAATTGAGGCAGCGGGAGATGTTTTTTTACAGGCAAGGAAAGCAGAGGAAAACCGGGATTTTGATTCTGCACTGAGTTTGTATTACCGGGCCAAAGATCTCGATTGTATCCGTTTCAGGGCAAGCGAAGATGTAAACCGGATCGTCAATGAGTTGGCAGATGAATACAAGGTGATTAAGGTGCCGATGCTGGAACAGTTCCAGAATCATTCGCCCAATAAACTGATTGGCAATAATTTAATGACAGAACATGTTCATCCGAATATCGATGGCAATTTCCTGATGTCTGATGTATTTTTTAAAGAAATAGTGAAATCGGGAATAGTGGGTGAGCCGGATACAAATTCCGAAACAACGATGGAATATTGTAAAAGAAATTACGGGTACACTGCACTCGACAGTTTGCTTGCCGTGCACCGGATCAGGTCGTTAAAGGGATTCTGGCCATTTGTAAAAGATGCAAAAGATGAATACAATTACAAAATGATTTATCATCCGAAAGGATTTCCCGATTCGCTTTCATTTATTGTAATGAAAGATCCGGAACTTAATTTATCAGATGTCAGGCTTGATCTGGCAAAAAAGTACGAAAAAGCCGGACAGATTGTTAATGCTTACAAAGAATACGAAGCGCTTCTGCGAACAAATCCGTATGTTGCTGTAAATTACAGGGATGCAGCAAATTGTCTTGTTCAACTTGGTGATTTGCCACTTGCTTTAAAATACTTTCAGAAATCGCTTGAATTCGAAGATTCTTTTTTTGCCCGATACAGGGTAGGGGAAATTTACATGATGAAAGGTGATTATAACAGCGCAATTGCAAGTTTTGAGAAATCTTTTTCACTTGCACCGGCTGACAAAAAAATAAATGTGCTTGTAAAATCGTATTCCGCATTTATTTATGCAGGTAAAACAGAACAGGCAAAAGCGGTGGAAACTGAACTGAAAAAGGTAAATGCTGCCCGTAATTTAAAAGTTCCGCCAAAAACTTATGTTTACGACCAGTACATTCCTTTTCAGACTCGGGAACAGGTCACCCGGGCAAAACAGTTAATAGCTGAAAACAAAACAGATGAGGCTCTTTCATTGCTCGAATCGTCGCTTCAGATTTATGATTCGCATATTGCCAACCGGATAATCGGTGAAATTTATTTCTCCGGGCAAAACATTGACAAAGCAAGCCTCTGTTTTAACAAAGTGTACGATCAGTTCAGTTTTGATCCCAGGTTTCTCGATACCTTTGCTTTGATTTGCGTTGCTGGAAAAAATAACGCGGACGCCAGGAAATATGTGGAAGAGATAAAATCGATCGATCCTCAGTACGGGCGTTTAAGTGAGTTAAATACAATCCTTTCATCAACCAATTAATCTGACTGCATTGAAAATTCTTGGAATTTCGGCTTTTTATCACGATTCAGCAGCAGCGTTGATTGTTGACGGTGAAATTGTAGCTGCTACACAGGAAGAGCGATTCACCCGTAAAAAGCACGATTCTTCTTTTCCGGTCAATGCAATAAAATATTGTCTGCATTCAGGAGCAATCAGGATTTCAGAGCTGGATGCAATTGTTTTTTACGACAAGCCACTCTTAAAATTCGAACGGCTGCTTGAAACTTATTATGGTTTTGCGCCAAAAGGAGTCGCTTCGTTTGTCACTGCAATTCCGGTATGGATAAAGGAAAAACTCTTTCTCAAAAAGATAATTCACGAAGAATTAGGGAAAATTGAGAGCTACAAAAAGGAAAATGTTAAACTGCTTTTCCCCGAGCATCATTTGTCGCACGCAGCAAGCGCTTTCTATCCTTCACCTTTCGAGGATGCAGCAATTTTAACCATCGACGGGGTGGGTGAGTGGGCCACTGCTTCTATTTGCCACGGAAAGGGAAATTCAATTACCAATGTCAGGGAAATGCATTTTCCGCACTCGCTGGGCCTTCTGTATTCGGCTTTTACGTATTACCTTGGTTTTGTGGTCAATTCAGGAGAATATAAACTAATGGGACTGGCTCCTTACGGTATTCCCGGAAGTGCCGAGGTTGAAAAATTCATTCATATCATTAAAACAGAACTGGTTGATATTAAAGAAGATGGTTCGGTTTGGCTAAATCAGAAATACTTTGATTATTCCACCGGATTGCGGATGGTAAACGACAAAAAATGGGAAAAGCTTTTTGGATTTAAGCGACGTGAAACTGAGGAAAAAATCGAACAGCATCATTCCAACCTGGCGCTTGCGATCCAGCAGGTGACAGAAGAAATCATGTTAAAAATGGCGTCAGAGGCCAAAAAAGTAACCGGATCGGAAAATATTTGCCTCGCCGGTGGAGTGGCTTTGAATTGTGTCGGGAATGGCAAACTGCTGAGATCAGGATTGTTCAAAGGTATTTTTATTCAACCGGCAGCGGGTGATGCAGGTGGCGCTGTTGGCGCTGCACTCGCGGCTTATTACCTCGTTTTTGATAAAACACGAAAAGTCACTTTTCCCGATTCAATGAAAGGTTCTTTTCTGGGGCCTGAATTTACCCGGCCGGAGATTGAACACACAGCAAAATATTTTAAGGCAAAATATTCGGAATTCAGCGATTTTGATGAATTGACAGAAAAGACAGCCCGTTTAATTGCCGGTGGAAATGTGGTTGGATGGTTTCAGGGGCGAATGGAATTCGGACCAAGAGCGCTGGGTAACCGCAGTATTTTAGGCGATGCCAGAAACAGGGAAATGCAGTTAAAACTGAACCTCAAAATAAAATACCGCGAAAGCTTCAGACCTTTTGCACCGGCTGTCCTGGCTGAAAATGTTCAGGAATATTTTGAAATCGGAATGCCATCGCCTTACATGTTGATGGTGGCTAATGTACAGCAAAAACACCTCAATCCACTGCCTGAAAATTATTACTCGCTTCCGCTGATGGACAGGCTTTACATTCAGCGTTCAGATATTCCGGCAGTAACACACATCGATTTTTCAGCCCGAATCCAGACCGTTCACCGGGAAACAAATCCGCGTTTTTATAATCTCATCAGTAAGTTTAAAAATCTGACCGGAACCGGTATCATTGTAAATACAAGTTTCAATGTGCGCGGCGAACCGATTGTTTGCACCCCGGAGGAAGCTTACAGATGTTTTATGCGTACCGAAATGGATTATTTGGTCATTGGCGATTTCCTTTTTGATAAAAAAGAACAGCCTGAATGGAAGGAACACGACAATTGGCGAGAGGAGTTCAAGCCGGATTAAACTATTAAAATGCGTTTTATAAAAATATTTCTATTGTTATTTAC
>JBBIPU010000065.1:0-10764 GCA_037442685.1 Draconibacterium sp.
TATTCACAAAATCCGGTTACGGAAAGTGTGCTTTCGAATTACGAAAAACTGGACAAAATCCTTCAGCAACCGGTGTTTAAAAAAGAATTTTTTACATCTCCCGTAATAATCGAAACACTTGAATTGCTTCGTAACGGTAACAGTTTTATCTGCAGGGTACGTTCGAAAAACGGGGAAGAAGGAATGTCGGTGGTAAATGGCGGTCAGATGAGATCGCTTCAACCTATTTTCACCAACCTGCTGAAACCGTTCTTCATTGGCAAAGATGCCCGCGACCTTGACCTTTTACTGGATAAAGTTTATATCTACAACCTCAATTTCAGGTTATCGGGGATGGCGCTGGGAGTGCCATTGTCGGCGATTGAATTTGCCATTCTCGATATGATGGGTAAAATTTCCGGTAAAACGATGGGAGAACTGTTTGGTGATATCCGCCACCCTGAAGTTGCAGTTTATCAGGCTACAGAATACCGTGAAAAACCGGTGGAAGAATCGATGGAACTGATAAAACGCGATGTTGCCGAATACAACGCAAAAGCGCTGAAAATAAAAGTTGGCGGATTAATGTTTATGACCAGCGACATTAATGCAGTCGGACCTCCCGGAAGGACAGAAACCATCATTCCGCAGGTCAGGAAAACTTTTGGCGACGAGATGGTTTTGTATGCCGACTCCAATGGTTTTTACGATGTAAAAGAAGCAATCAGGGTTGGAAAATTGCTTGAAGAATATCGTTTTGAGTTTTTTGAAGAACCTGTTCCATTTGATTGGTACGAAGAAACCAAAATGGTTGCCGATGCTCTCCATATTCCGGTAGCCGGAGGCGAACAGGAATACAGTCTGCATGGATTTCGCTGGCTGATCGCCAACGATGGGCTTGAAATCGTTCAACCTGACACCAATTATTTTGGGGGAATGATTCGTTCGATGAAAGTGGCAAAAATGGCTGATGCGATGGGCAAAAAATGTACTCCTCACATGTCGGGCGGCGATCTGGGATTTCTGTACATGATGCATTTTGTCTCAACGCTGCCGAATGCCCTGCCTTACCACGAATTTAAAGGATTTAAAACAGATGTTGTTTTTGATTGTAAAACTTCGCCATTAAAAAGTGATAACGGACTGGTAAAAGTGCCAACCGGTCCGGGACTTGGAGTTGATTTTGACCCTGATTTCGTGAAGAAATACAAGATCGTAGGAAGCTAAATTTCTTCCGGAGATTTTTATTTATTTATCCGGCAGGCAATATCCAGAGCATATTCCGGGGTTTTTAACTGGAGTTTTCCATCTTCCGTTTTCAGGTTTTCTGTTAGAACTGTTTTACCCGTTACAGGATCAATCCATTCGGCTTTATAATTTCCCAGCGGAATTTCGTTTAATATAATTGTATCCCTGTAAACTCCGGACAGTGGTATAAAGTGCGATCCCCATTCGCTTTCGTACTTTGCATGGAAAAGGTACATTGCATATTGCTTTCCGGGAACTGACAGAATATTGCAAAATGCTCTGTCAGGCGTTCCTCTGAAGTTCATATACCTTGATATTTTCAGCAGATCAAGACTAAACATAAAGTCTTTCAAAATTTTTCTTTGCGGAACGATCTGTTGTTGTGTGAATTCACCTCCTGTTTCGTGTCCCCGGTAATATTCCCCATTCAGATTAATATTCCCCGCACCACCGCCGAGCATGAACCACCATCCTTCAAGTCTCACAGATTCAGGAGTGTAAGGTTCCTTTGTCAAGGAACAGCCAAAGTAGTTCGACTCGACATTTACAATTGGTTTATTGCTTTTATAATCCATAGAAAGCGCATTTTGGCCGGGTTTTACATATTCAGCCGGCAGCCAGTCGCACCAGTCTTCATTTGAAAAATCGGGCGAAAGATTCTGAACAGTCTGTCCGAGAATATGTTTTTTGTGAAGATTTTTTTCCGCTTGAAGAAATGCATCTTTAATTTCATTGATCCAGGGAATAACCAGGCTGTCGGGAAGCAAAGCAATGCTTCCTCCCTGCAATCCCTGCAACGAAGGTTCGTCACAGATATCATAAATCAGGTTATCAAAACCATTCAGTTCGATTGTAATTTTTTTGATGTATTCTTTTTGATATCTGATAACATCCTGATTCCTTGTTTCGTTGGTAGTAAATAATCCGCAATCTTCTGCTTCATATTGACCAACATTCTGGATATTATTTTCATGATACAAAGCATTGAGCGGCCAGCAATCGTAATACATTCCGTTAAAGAAAGCCACTTCAACAATAATGTTCTTTTTGCCTGCATAACTTACAAAATCTTTTAAACGATTGAAATATTCAGGATTCCACGATTCCAGATCATATTTAAACGAAGGGTTTCCGTCTTCTGCCAGCAATGGATTTGCACCTGTCTGCGTTGATTTTGCCCACGGAAGTATTTGCCTTCCCGGAAGCGGTCCAAGCGGATTTCCAATGTGATATTTGTCGGGTTTTTCGAGCATGGCGCCGGGATAAATCCTTGTCAGGTTCATTCCATTTTCAGAAAGATAATCAAGGAATTTTTTATAATCAAAATCCTGATCGATCACCGCACCGTAATGATGATCGGAAGTGACAAATACCAAAGGCTTATTTTTAAAGAAAAAATAGTGTGGATTGGTTTTGCATACCGAAACAGGGGAAGAGGTACAAGCCAATACAACAAACATCAAAATGGGAAAATATAAAAGCTGATTGTACTTTTTCATCGCAGAAGATTATTAAACGAATGACTTATCTTTTTCAAATTCAGGATTAAAGCTATATTTTTTTGATGATAAAGCCATCAATCCGAAAAGTTAAAACCAATTTTAATTTATTTCATCTTTAATTTATTCAACAAAGGAATATTTGAATGAATCAGTTGCGGGGAACATTGGTTTGAAATTGGATTGATGATTATTTATTCAGAAGAACTTTGTAAACAAACTGATTTTCCCGATCAGCTATTTTAACAAAATAAATTCCGTTTGAAAATGCACTTAAATCGATGTTTACCAAACCCGTAAAACCTTTTTCAATGTTTTTCTGAAATACCGAACTGCCTGAAGAATTTTCAACAACCAGCTTGGCAGCGGATTGATTACCTGAAAACTTAAGTGTAACCGGTCCTTTGGTCGGATTGGGATATACCGTAATTTCTTCCGGATTATCGACCGACCCGACTAAAGTTACCGCAGGCACCCAGTCAACTGTAATATTCGAATAATTAGTTGTTCCGGCAGGAGTCAAATGAACCTCATTGTTTGATTTTGCAAATGTGAAAGACACAACAGAGTGCTGGGCTACTTTATCTTTTCCCCAACCCATTTCTATAAAAACATTGTAATTCCCGTCGGCAACAACATTGCCTTTAATATCAGTCCCGTTCCAGATAACAGTCTGTTTGCCATAAGCACTTAAGGTTGCCCCCGTAACAGCATCCACAAGACTTCCTCCCGACTTTGGTAGCCAGGAAGTTAAATGGTCATCCTCGTATCCGTATTTTGCTTTTGTTTTTATAAATACAGAGGGATTTTTGGTATCCTCGATCCAGATTGCAAGCACATGTTTATTTCCCCAACTTCCTGAAGGAGCAGCAGTTGTGCATGCAAAAGTCAGATTTCCGGCGGTCTGGGCTTTCAATGTCACTGATAAAATGAGTAAGATGCTTAATCCGATAATATTTATTCCTGTTGATTTCATACGGATGACAAATTTTTAATAAGACCTGAATTTTGTTTTACCGTGAAATAAACGACTGGAATTCATCTTAATTGTTCATTTTAAATCTTTAAAAAAAATTAACATGAATAAAAAAGGGCTGCAGTTTCCTGCAACCCTTTGAACTAATTACTTTACTAATAACGATTCTGTTTCTGATATTACCTGTTCCAGATATTGTTGTTTGTCATCCAGCTTTCAACTGTTAATGCTGTTTCTGCTGCTTCGTTACCTGTTTTGTTCCAGGTTTCATCATTGGTCATCCAGTCTTCCAGTTCCAGAGCGGATTCTGTTTCTTCGATAGATTCCGAATTTAAATTCCATGTCTTTTCACTGGTCATCCAGTTTTCCACCTGTAATTCTGTCTCAGTTTCAAGAGCATATTCTGCTTCACTTGAATTTACGTTCCAGACACTTTCGTCAGTCATCCATTTTTCAATCTGAAGTTCGGTTTCCATTGCTTCACGGCCTGAGGCTTTTGTTTCTGTTCCCTCTGCACTTACATTTCCCCACAATAAAATGAGTGAGAGAATTGTTCCTGCTGCTAATTGTTTAACTGTTGTTTTCATATTTTCTGTTTTTAATCGGTTTCTGAAAATTGTTTTGTTTCTGTTTTCTGTTTTCAATTAAATAGACTCATTTTCTAAACAAAGGTTACTCGGTTTTTAGTTAAAAACTATTAGGACTTTGTTAACGAAACCTTAAGACCGGTAAACAGCGAAACATATCGGTAAGTATTATTTCAGTAACCACAATTTTCTTTCGAAACCACCGGTAAACACAGAAAAACCGGGGAAGAGGCTTAAAACTGTCTAAAGATTATTTTACCGGCTGAATTGCCCTGTTAACCGTCGTATTGAAATCGGGTCAATAAAATGAATTGTTAAAACTGAATAAATTTCCGGGTGAATCTCGTTGTGTCCAAAGATAATCGAATTATCACAAGTCCTTTGAAATCAGCTTTTTTGATAATCGATTTTGAATTTAAACCAGGTACAGCACAAAATTTTTCTGCGAAAAGAACCTTACCCGATGAATCATAAAACTTTATTTCAGCAGGCTGAATTTTATCAGAATTAAAATCGACCTGAATGAATTTCTGATTTTGATAAACATTAAACTCCTTCCCGAGCGTATTCCCTGAAATAAAAGTGGCATCTAACCTATTGATTTCCAATTCAGCAGGACCACTTTCTCCAAAACCATCGTTAACAGCGGTTACACTGATTTTCCCCGATTTGAAACTTTCATTAAATTGAATATCGATTTCTGCAGAATTGCTGCTTCCTGAAATTCCACTGCTCACATTCCACCTGTATTTTGTGGCATTTTCGATAGGCGAAATGTGGTAAATTGCTTCTGACTGTGAAGCAGAAATAATCTCGGGGCCAAAAATAGTGTCAGGTTTTTCAGGAATGTTGTACCAGGTTACCGGTTTCATTTCGACTGTATTATTTAACGGAATCAGCTGAAAAGTGACAGTGTCGGGTAAAACGTTCACTTTCATAAAGTTCTCATCCTTTACTTCACCCATTCCCGATGAAAGCAAAGTTACATTATCCCATCGGTCAAAGAAAGCAGCGATTGCATCAGTGTTTCCGCCTACATCTCCTGAAAACAGGTAAAATTTCTTTTCAGGCTGAGCCGTCAGTCGCGGGTAAACATCGGTCCAGAAATTCGAGATGTTTACAAGCTGCGAATATCTCGACCGGCTGTTACTTCGAACCAGACGGTATTTTTCGTTGCTGTTCCAGATTACCTCGTGAAAGAATATAAATGCCCGGTCCCAACGCGAATCGGTTCCCGACAAAATTCCATCCAGAAATGCCAGTTGAGCTGTGGAAATCGACCTGTCCGACTCGGTGCTGTTCAAAACAATGAATAAATCGTTTCTGTAAACAAAATAGTAGTAAAGACCGCCATGTTTTTTCCTGAATACCTCGTGCCCGATGGAATTGTCGTCGTGATTCCCCATTACATAAAATGAATTCAATCCCAGACCCGAAAGTTCTTTTTCCACCTGGTTCCAGCTTGCAGTTGTACTTTGATTTACAATGTCGCCGGTAAGAAAAATTCCCATTACAACACTGTCGCTGTATTCATTAAGTTTTTTTAAAAGAGGCGGATGCAAACCGATGTTTGTTCCGGCGTGTGCACCATAAGCATGTCCGGCCACGTAAAATGAATAAATTGAATCATTCTGCGATTTTGCATCGCAAAGTATCATGATGAATGGAAAGAAGACAATCCATTTTACAATCCTGAGTCTGAATTTTTTCATTTTTACCCGGCCCATCCGTTATTAGCAATTTTTGGTTTTTTTCAATTTAACAAGTCTTTAATTGCCCATTCACAGCATTAATCTGGTTCACTTAATCCAAATTCAGGTTGAAAATTAAGGCATTTAAAATTAATCTTTACTTTTTACATTTTATGAAACCGATTAATCTTTATGCAGTATCGAATGAAAATGAGTTCAGTTTTGTGTCCCTAATTTTGATATTTTTGAGAACTTAAAGTGATAAATTAATGAATCGAAAAGGAAGATCTGTTTTATTTATTACAGGGGGAATAACAGGCTTGATAGTTGTCTTCCTTGTGATCAGGTTTATTGTAAATTATCCTGTTACCAGCCAGATTCCTGAAATTTCAGATTCAAGTAACTTGTCAGCGCCCGTTAAGGAACAAATAACTGAAGCATTTCGAGAGACAAAAAGAAATCCTTCTGAAGCCAATTTGGGGATGCTTGGAATGATTTTTCATGCAAGCGCATTTTATTCAGAAGCCGGGAAATGTTACCAACTTGCGGCTGATAAAAGTAAATCCGACTGGAAATGGAATTATTACAACGGATATCTGAATATTGAGCTTGGAAATCCGGAAAAAGCAATTGAATATTTTCGCATTGTAACCGATAAAAATCCGGATATCGACCTGGCATGGTATTACACGGGAGAAGCTTACAAAAACATCAGAAACAATGATCAGGCGATAAAGTCGTTTGAAAAGATTACCTCAGGAACCAAATCGTTAGTGGCCGGAAAAGCAATAACAAGACAGGACCATTTCCCGATAAAAACCTATGCAGATTTTGAACGTGCCAGGATCTGTTTCGATACAGGAAATACTGAACTTGCTGAGAAAATACTTAAGGAACTGATCCAGAAAAGTCCGTTGTTCGGAGCCTCTTACAAACTTTTGGGTAATATTTACAACATGCGGGGTGATACAGTTTCAGGGTATAAATATACAGTCAGGGCAAATGATCTTATCAATTTCTCGCCACCTGTCGATACATTGATTGATAAACTTGCATTGTTGTCCAGATCTGAATTATATCTTCTGAAAAAGATCGATGAAGCAGAGTACAGCTTTTATTCAGATTGGGCTTTGGGACTGGTGAACCAGGGAATGCAATTTTTCCCCGATAACAGTTACCTGATTTCGAAAGCGATAAAAATTTATCTGTGGAAAAAATTAAACGATAAGGCAATCGGACTAATAGATAAACACTTATCGCTGATTTCTGATAATTATCAGGAGATAAAAAATACAGGTATTATTTTTTTTCAGAATGGATTGTATAAGCAGGCTGCAAGGTATTGGACAAAAGCGCTTGAATTAAAACCCGATGAGATTTTACTAAAAGAATACCTTGCAAAAAGTTTACTCGAAACCGGAGAAAAACAGGAATCGGTTAAACTGCTGGATGATTTAGTTGCAAAAAATCCTGAAAACACAGAAGTCCTTGCAGAAGTCACTGAAATCATGTTTGATTATGGCTTAAAAGAAAAAGCTGCGGTTTATCTGGAAAAGCTGAAACAGGCAGCACCTTTTAATCCGAAATTACAGCGGATATCAGGAGAAATTGCGTTTTCAGACAAAGATTTTCAAAATGCTTTAATTTATTATGAAAATTCTTTTAAAAGCGATCCTAAAGATGCCAAAACCATTCAAGGCTTGTCTGAAATATACAAATTGAAACAGATGTGGATCAAATACATCAGTTTGTACCGGAAAGCTTTGATTTATACTCCCAACAGTCCTGATTTTCTTTACAACCTTGGTGTAATGCTGATCAGTTGTCCTGACGCGGCTCAAAGAAATATTGAAGAAGGAAAAGATTACATGGAAAGAGCTTTTACCTATTACAATTGTCCTCCTGATATTCTTATACCTGCAGGGAGTAATCTTGCTTATGCATATTCATTGTTAGGTGAAAGGCAAAAAGCAATAATAACTGTAAGTCAGACCATTAACATCGCGAAACGGCAGAAAATATCACGTGAACAGATGGCCAAACTGGAGCAAATGCTGATTATTTTAAGAAACACAGAAAACCGTTGATTATTTAACTGAAAGTTTTCCATTGTTGATCCAGAGAGTTATCCTTCCCATCCTGTCAAAAGGCGGATAGGTGTGCATTCCCCCGGTAATCACATCAATCAGGCCGTCGTTGTTAAAATCGCCGGGTTCGCAGGTAAGAAGGTGTGTTGGTTTTTTTGCGATCTCGCGTTTTGTGAAGTTCATTTTTCCGTCATTCTCGAGCCAGATGAAACTGTACGAATCAGGATTGTCCCAGATATTAAACGCACTTACAGAGAATAAATCAGTATCCCCGTCGTTATCGATATCGGCAGCACGAACATTTGTAGCCCCGGTAAAATTGCAAATCCTGTGGAACTCAAAATTCAGGTTTCCATTGTTTTCCAGCCACTGCACTCCATGCCACGGACGACCCTGCGGAGGCATGTAATCAAACGCATCGCCGTTGGTATATAAAATGTCAACGTCGCCATCCTGATCAAGATCGCACAATGAAATGCCGCTCGAACCATAATCCTGGTTGCTTGAACCAAACAAAAGATTGGGTTGGAAATTCCCTTTTCCATCGTTGATAAAACAATAGATTTCCTCCCATTCCTGACTGACAAGAGATATGATATCCAGGTCTTTATCCGAATCAATATCAACTAATTCCACATTTATTGGTCCCGAAAGATATTGTAAAATATGACTTTCAAATTTCCAGTTTCCAAGATTTTCTATCCACCGTGTTTCACCATCGTCGTATCCAAACTGGGCCACTGCAAGATCCATATCCCCGTCGTTGTCGAGATCTCCGGCACGAACGTCTGAAACACGGGCAATTTTTTCGGCTGCATCGTGTTTTATAAAATTATTTTTTCCGTCATTTTCAAGAATAACCACCGAACCTATTTTATCGTTATTCGGGAAAAGCATGCCCAAAACACCAACCATGATGTCTTTATCTCCGTCACTATCAAAATCGATAATCTGAACATGTGAAGGCGCGGGAAGGTCTGATGCAAGGATTTTTTCGGTAAAAGTGCCGGCCGGATATTGTCTGATCCACGAAACAAAATTTCCCCTGTCATCGCACAAAACAACATCAAGAAGACCATCATTATCAAGATCAACAGCCTGAATATGGGCAATTAAAGGTGGTTCACCAAACGAATTTCCAATTGGTTGAGGCACCAGAAAATCTATTTTTTCACCCGTTTTTTCTGTGCTGGTGTTTTCATCTTTTTTCTCACTTGTATCCGATTTTTTTGTGATGCGGTTTACAACCTTACCGATCGTTAACCCGCTTCGCTTAGCCTGGATGCTCAGAAAAAGCAAAGGGATCCCAACTATAACAATCAGTAAAAGAGCGACAATTATGATATTTTTAAGCCCGCTTTTTTTCTTTTCGGTTGTTTTTTTTTCGTTTGTCATCAGGTATTTTGTATTAATGTTTTAAATATTTCAATTTGTGAAGAAAAAAATCATTGCAACAGCGAAAACTCCAAGAAACAAGCCCGGTGGCAATAATAATCTGATTAACCGCCCAGGTTCGGATTGAAATCCGTAAAATGATTTTTTCAGATTTCTGAGACTGAAATACAAACCGATTAAAATAAGAATTGCCTGTATCCACGGAACCAGTCTCGGCAGGAACTGATGCCAGGGAATATTAGCTGTCCCTAAAAAATCCCAGCCCCATCCAAAAGGATCGGAAAGTGACTGAATTATAAAAGTTACGTTTACAAATAACATCGGAATTACAAAACTGATCCACAGTGTAAGTCCCAAAGGAAGCAATGCCCCAGCAGATAAAAGGAATGTTTCACTGGCATTGATTTTCATTTTTGAAATCAGGGTTCCTGTCAAAGAAAGTAAATATAAAATCCCCGGCATTACAGCAAGCGAAAATGCCCAAACTATCAGAGCGTAAATACCGAATAATCCCCAATTTCCCTTATCGAGAATGTTTACGTAATCGCGCACAACAGCCCAGTGTCCCTGGTACAAAACACTGTAAACGACCGCTAAAGTAAACACCCCGATAGTAAGAAAAGCTTCGCTCATGGTACTTGTTCCCAGTTCAGAACCAAACGGGCGCCGGTACAATGTAACATTGTTGTATAAACAGCTCCGGGTACACTCAAGGCACAGACCGCAATCGGTATTTTCATTCATTTCTCCCACGTTAATGCCGTACGGACAAGCCCAGCCTTCACGACTACCTTTCTGACAGTAATGTGCTTTACAACGGTCACATATTTTTTGCGACTTATTTCTGAGCGCCAGAGGGCTCAATCTTGAAAATGGTCCTACAAATCCACTCACAGGACACAAAAAACGGCAAAAAGCCCGAAGTTCAAACACAGGCGCCATCAATGTAGGAATCAATATCAAAACTATTACAACCACCCCGGTAATTATTGGCAAAGCAACAAGTGTGGCGGAAAAGGTGGTAAGAATGAGCAGTAAAAACAATTTTGGCCAACTGTTCTGCATTGCTTTCGGCCACTTCAGAAAAAGTCCGGAAAATTTATTCCTGTATTCGCCTTTGATTCCTTCGACCGGAGTAAATGCCGATTTCCGCTGAATAAAATCGCCGAAAAAAGGCAGCGGGCAAACAGTACACCATATTCTGCCCAGAAACGGTGTGAGTACTGCAATCAGCAAAAAAAGCCAGATGGCCCACATTAAAAGCACACCAAGATTGCGGCCCGACACTTTTGTTCCAAAAAA
>JBBIPU010000065.1:10864-21993 GCA_037442685.1 Draconibacterium sp.
GGATCGCTAACTTTGAAAACCTCAACAACATCGCGGGCAGGACTGACTTTTGCATCGACATCGAACTCTTCAAGATAAAACGAATGGCCGGTGTCGTCGGTGGAAAATGAAAGATGAAGTGTATCGCCCCGGTTGCACCTGATTACTGAAGGATCTTTCCCGTAACGAAAATTCCTGATATGGATATTCCGGCTCACCGGTTCACTTCCAAAAAACTGGACTGCAATTGCAGGAATCAATCCAAATCCTGTTACAACCAGAAAATTGAAAATATGTTTTTTGAAAGTCAGTTTCATCAGTTCAAATTCACGACTGTGAGATAACACAGCAGGTTTTATTGATTTAGCGGGTTAAAAATATATAATCAAAATTACTTTCAGTGCTTCAAATTAAAGTTTTAACTTTTCCCGGGCAATTATTAATCTGTCATGAAACCGGCATAAAATGAGTAATCTGAGTTAAAATGATTCTCCAAAACTGATATAAAATCCAGATTGATTGTCAGCACCAACTGCATAATCGATTCTCAGATTTGTATTCTCTTTTTTATCGACAAGAAAACGTAATCCTGCCCCAACGTTCGGCTTGAAGCTTTCATTTTCGATGCCTTTGAAATTTTCATAAATCATCGAAATTCCACCGAAAGTTGCAATTCCAATCCGCCAGAACAATTGATTTCTTAACTCAAACTGAAGAAATGAAACATTTTTATCCCTGAACCTCCCCAGGTAATAACCTCTCACATATTTGTCGCCACCAATCATTGAATAATCGTAGAAAGGAGGCGTGCCAATGACGCTGGAATGATAAAAACGACTTGCCAGAACATTGCTTTTTGTTTTCCCAAAACCAAAATAATACCTGTAATCCAGTGAAATTTTGTCATACAATGAAGTTCCGGAATTGAGTGAATTGCTGACCTCCAGGTAATCGCCTTTCGAAGGTGACAAGATATTGTTTCGTGCATCCTTCAAAAAGATCAATTTAATCCCAAAATTATTTTCATCTTGCAGCTCCGGATAAAACAAACTGTCGTTCAACGATTTAATGATTTTATAAGCGGTGTAATTAATTCCTGCCCCGAGGAAAAGTTTGTTTTTAATATTTCTGAATAAATCTGCATCAAATATCAACCGGTTACTTTCAAAGCTTAGTTCGCCTGAAGAAGGACTGTCAAATCCAATTCCGTAATACAAATCGGGATATTTTGAAAAATAGATTAACCGGCCTTTGGTAAACCATTTTTCACCGGTAAAGAAATAGTTCCAGTCCGACTCAAAAATCATCTGTTTATTCCAGGTATATACAAATTCAAGTTTCGCATTTGACGAACGTGTTAATGAATCGGTTGATTTATTAAAAGTAAAAAGAGTTACCAATCCTACATACGTTTTTGTTTCGGGAGTGTACCCAATTGCCGGCACCGGTAAAACTGAAATCTTCTTTGCAGGTTTTTCGTCCTGACAAATTGCGGCATCGCTTAATATCATAATGAAAAAAAGCACAATAAAAAATCGTGTCAGAAACCTATTTTGCCGGAATTTATGCACTGTACAGCTGATTTGTTTCAGAATAATATTACTTGCCTGATTGTGATGATTGATCCAGGGCAATCAGATATTCAACCAGAATTTCAGCATCTTCTGCTGAAAAAGCCGGAACCGGCATTTCTTTATTCCGGTACTCAAATACCTTCTCAAACCTGGGATCGGTGATGGCTTTTTTCAGGTAATCGCGGTCGGCAATCAGACTGATTTCCTCTCCTTTGCGCAAAACTTTGACCTCTTTCATGAACAACCCGTTCAGCGGCGGACCGTAAATCACTTTATCTTCCAGTGAATGGCAAACCGCACATCCGTATTTCGCAAACAATTCAGAGCCTTTTATCAGAATTTCATCCCTTTCCGGTTTTTTTTGAGGCGTTTTACCACACGAAATAAAAAACAGAAAAAGAAATGCAGCTGGCATTTTTAATTTACTCATAATCAATTAAAATTCAGAGTACCATTTTTGAGGAGAATGAGGATTTTTCCCCGGATCGGATTCAATAACCTTTAATTCAGGATGTAATTCGATTCCGGTACCGCACTTTGAAAATCTATTCCCGTAAACAAAGTTTTCCAGTCCGGCATTTTTCCAGTTATTCCCGTAAATTCCCCTGTTTTCACAATCCGAAACTGTATTATTCAGAATGTAAACACCGGTACCGAAAAACATTATTCCGTTGTTCCAGTCAGAATATCCGCCTGAAACATTCCGGATGGTATTGTTTTCAACCCAGACATCGCGTTTTTCAGTGATCCTGTAATTATTTTTTATCGAATTTTCGCAACCCTCAACCGTAATCGCTGCCTGGTTGTACTGCTCACTGGTTCCGGGATGAATATCATGAATGTTGTTATTCCTGACAGTTACATGAAAACTCTCGCCTTTAACATTGATACCCTCGGCTTTTCCGGTTTCGTAAATGTGGTTTCCTTCAATCCAGATGTATTCGCAATTATCAGGGAAACCATCTCTCCCGTAAGAACCGCTTCCCACGTAAATTCCTTCGGCCCATTTTGAATTGAAAAGTCCGGTATTATGAATTGTGTTCCCAATGATATCAACATATTCCGAAGACCTTCCGATATGGCAACCTTCCTGCCCGGTGGAGTAAATCTCGTTCCTTCTTAAAAGAATATGGTTTGAATTCTTCACATAAATTCCCCATTTTGCGCACGTAAATTTCATGCCTTCGATGACAATGTAGCTGCAATTGTTCATTTCCAGTACAGTGCCTGTCGAAGTCGTGTCTCCTCTGATCACAACTTTTTCAGATTCTTCGGCTTTAACAACCAGTGGCTTGTTCTCAGAAAATGTCCTGTCGGAAAGTCTGATTGCCGAAAATGTCCCCGATTTTACCAGAATCGTATCACCTTCGACAAAATGGTTCAAAATTTCATTCAGATTTTCGCCAACCCGGACAATAATGATTTTTGCCTGAGTTTTTAATGTCAGAAACCCGAAAATCAACACAGTTATTGTTATTTTTATTGCATAGTACATATTTCAGCAAAAATGGATTTTTCCAAATTTAGAATTTATAATAGTACCTGGCGAATTGTTTATTTCTAAAATTGATAATTATGAAAAAAACTGCATTGCTCCTGATATTTTTCATGTTCGTTTTAAATCATGCTTTTGCTCAGGAACCGGTTGTTTCGGAGAAAAAAATCGTTTATAAAAAAGTGGGAAACCTGGAATTGAGCACCTACATGTTTTACACCGAAAAAAGTCAGCAAAAAAATGATAATACTGCAATTGCGCTTTTCCATGGCGGTGGCTGGGTTTTTGGCGATCCTTCGGAATTTTTTGAAGCCTGCAGGAGGTATGCAAGAAAAGGGTATGTAACTTTTTCGTTTCAGTACAGGCTATCAAGAAATGAAGACGGAACTTATCCGAAACCGGGAATTACACCGGTTGAATCGACAAAAGATGCCCGGTCGGCAATTCGCTGGATTAAGGAAAATGCTGAATCACTAAAAATAAATCCCGATAAAATAGTGGTTGGCGGTCAGTCGGCTGGAGGGCAGCTGGCATTGTCAACCGCATTACTCGATTCAGTAAATGAAACCACTGATAACTTAAAAATCAATCCGGTGCCTTGCGCTTTGTTGCTTTTTTCAAGCAATGTAAACACGATGGAAGCCTGGGTTGACATGCTTCTGGGCGATCGCCGGGAAGAAATATGGTCAATTTCGCCTTACCATAACCTGAAGAAACCGATGCCACCGGTAATCGAATTTCGCGGAGATGAGGACGACCAGGTACTTCCGTACACTGTTGAAATGTTTAAGACTAAAATGAAGAATCTGGGGAATTATTATGAGGAATATGTTTATCCGGGAAAGAAACACTACCTGGCCCCTGATAATAAAAAATACGCCACTTACTTCGATGAGGAAATCCTTGAAAAAACAGATACTTTTCTGAAAAAATCCGGGTTCTGATAACAGTTCTTTTTGAAATTTGTGGATGTTTCTTTTGGTTATTGAATCCGGATTTAACGGGAAAAAACAGCTAACATTTCAGCCTTGAAATCGTAAAACATTTTGTTTTAAACAAAACCGTTATTATGAAACCGTACATTCAAAATACCTCTTTTGGTTCAATCACAATCGACAAAAACATTTACACGTACGATGTTTTAATCCGTTCAAACGGGCAGGTTGAAAAAAGAAAGAAAAAACTTTCGAAAGATGTTTACGGAACTTCGCATACTCTTTCGCTGGAAGAAGCAAAATTCATTTACGAAAAAGGCATTTCTATAATAATTATCGGTTGTGGTCAGCAAGGGGCTTTGGAATTATCTGACAAAGCAGAGGATTTGTTCCGTAAAAAAGATGTTTCGCTGGTACTTGCCGATACACCGCATGCAGTTCAGGAATACAATAAGACAAAAGAACCCTGCGTTGGTTTGTTTCATGTAACCTGCTGAATAAGACAGATCCTTTTGAAATAAACCCCGAAGTTACTTTCTGAATTCAATTTGCATTTAACCTGAAATTCTGATATTTAAGGTATAAAGTTTTACATGATTTTTCTAAAAGCTGATTAAATTTTAGGTTTATTATATAATCAAAAATGAACCCGAATTACAAAGCATTTTAATAGTCGCTGGCTCAGATAACCGGGTTATTTCTATTTTTGTATTTTGAATTTGATTCAAATGACAAAAAATTTCGCTCTGAAATCGGTTTTCTTCTTGTTTTTTGTTTGTTCCGTTGCTTTTTCGATGGCACAGGAATTTTCGTACAAATCACTGGCACAGGAACTTCAGACCTTGCAAAAACAGATTGTCCCCGATAAACGCACTGCAATTCTGGATATCGAAATCAAAGATACCCTGAATCCGGTGATTGTGGTTTCAGGTGAAACCGACCAGCCTGATGCAAAAAACCAGATTATCAGTTTCCTCAAAAGTAAAAACATTCAGTTTATCGATTCAGTGAGGGTTTTACCCGATGCTGCGGTTGGAGATAAATTATGGGCGCTGGTAAGTTTGTCAGTTTCGAACCTGCGTGCTCTGCCCGAAAATTCAGCAGAACTGGTTTCGCAGGTTTTGATGGGAATGCCGGTGAAAGTGCTCGATTCGCGCATCGGCTGGTACCGGGTCCAGACTCCCGAAAAATATATTGGCTGGACAGAAGCATCCGGAATTCAATTGCTGACAGAGCAGGAACTGGAAAAATGGAAAAATCAGGAACGCTGGATTTTTGATGACATTTCAGGTTATGTTTACGATTTGCCCCGCAAAAAGGGAGATGTTGTTTCCGATTTGGTTTTGGGTGACTTGTTTGAGGTGGAAAACAAATCGGTAAGATTTCTGAAAATAAAGTTACCCGACGGTCGTACCGGGTATGTACACCGTAACCAGTGCAGTTCGTACGAAGACTGGAGCAGGAAGGAGCTTCATATAAGACCTGTGATTTCGGTTGCAAAAAAAATGACAGGATTCCCGTATTTGTGGGGTGGAACGTCATCAAAAGCCAGTGATTGTTCGGGATTTGTAAAAATCGCTTTCTACTCGCAGGGAATTATACTTGCCCGCGATGCCTCTCAACAGGCAAGGTACGGCGAACCGGTCGATTTCAGCAATCGCGGTAATCTTCAGCCCGGCGATCTTCTGTTTTTCGGTCGCTCTGCCCAGCGAATTACTCACGTTGGCATTTATCTCGGAAACGGCGATTTTATCCATTCTTCAGGCAGGGTGTACATCAGCAGTATCTTTCCAAACGATCCGAAATACAATCCCGCCAGAAATCTTGTTGCTGCCCGGAGGATAATTAATTCTGTTGATAAAGAAGGAATTACCAGTGTGAAAAATCATCCGTGGTACAATCAGTAAAATATCAAATTAAACTATCGTACACATCTTTAACTGAAAATGGCAACTTTTTTAAAAATAAATAGCCGCCTGCCGGTTTCTGTTTTGATCTTTTTCTCAGTTTTCACTCTGTTTGGATCATGCAAAGGTAAACAAACCAATACCAGTAACTTGTCTTCGGCAGAAAAAACAGCAACGCCGGGTTACGATGAAATTCCGGAAAAAATCCAGCCCATCGAGGTTTTGCTGGTTTTTCCACAAAATCCTTTGCCAGGTGAAAATTTCCGGATTGTTGCAACAGGTGGAAAAAACATTCAGAAAGCAAAAATCGTTGTATCCGGCGGCTCGGGAAACCTGAAAATTTTAAAAAGCAGAACAGGAAAGGAATCACCTTTCTGGCGGGTGGATGATTTTGAAGGAGGTAAAGAAGGCAAATACAAAGCCACCCTTTTAATAAACGGCGAAGAAAAAAAGATACTTGAATTTGAAATCTCGCCTCCCGGAACTTCGGTTGGAAAACCCTGGAAAATCAACCGGGGATGGGATCCGGAAACCGAAACAATCTATTCGGCCTGGATAAACGCATTGTTTGAGGATTGCGGTGAACAATCGTCGTGGCCCTCTTTAAACGAATTGACAGAAAACAGGGATAAAAATTTCCTGTACAATATTCTTTCGCTCGACGAGGATAATCCGGATAATAAAAACAAAGTGATAATGGAGCCCGACTGCGCTGACAATCCATTTTTTCTGAGGGCTTACTTTGCCTGGAAACTCGGGCTTCCGTTCGGATACCACATCTGCGACAGGGGTTACCTTGGCCGCAATCCCGGTACTGGTCAGTGGGTTACAAACGAAAATTTAACATCGAAAAGCAATCCTGTTCAGTCATTTAACCAGTTTTTAAGAAGAATCATGGATGGTGTGCATTCAGGCACTGCACGGACTGCGCTCGACAATGAAACTTCTGATTACTACCCGGTTGCACTCAAAACAGAATCACTGCGTCCGGGAACCGTTTTTGCCGATCCGTACGGGCACACGCTTGTTTTGGTCAGTTGGCAACCGCAAACAAAAAACAATCCCGGAACGCTTCTTGCCGTTGATGCCCAGCCCGATAAAACGATTGCAATAAAACGTTTCTGGAAAGGAAATTTTCTTTTTAACACTTCAGAAGTTGTGGGCGAACCCGGTTTTAAAGCTTTCAGACCCATTATTTTTGAAAACGGCAAATTGAAATTATTGAAAAACGAAGAACTTACCGGGTCTTCGGGATTTTCGCCTTTTTCTCTTGAACAAAGAAAAATGGAAAGCGGGAATTTTTATCACACCATGGAAAGATTAATTAATCCCGAACCGCTCGAACCCGAAGAAGCGCTGAACGACCTCATCAAAGCGCTTCACGAGCAACTTTTGGTGCGTGTGAAATCCGTGGCAAATGGCGAAGAGTATATGAAATCGCATCCCGGAACAGTGATTCCGATGCCGTCAAATGCCAACGGAATATTTCAGGCAGGTGGATTGTGGGAAGATTTTTCAACCCCGAACCGCGACCTGCGATTACTGATTGCAATGGATGCTGTCACCGGTTTCCCTGATTATGTTTCAAAATATCCGGGTGACTTTAAAGTATCAAAATCACGTTCTTCAGAAGAAATAAAAGAGAAATTACAGAAATTGCTTGAACAAAAAGTATCGGAACTTTCGATCAGTTACACCGGTACGGGCGGTTTGGAACAGGTGCTCACCCTGGCAGAAATACTGAAAAGGAAAGATGCATTCGAAATGGCATACAATCCGAACGATTGTGTTGAAATCCGCTGGGGAGCGCCCGAAAACAGCATCGAAAGGTCGGCTTGCAAACGCCACGCACCGCAAAACCAGCAGGCTACAATGCAAAAAGTTAGGAAATGGTTTTCTTCGCGGTTGCACCCGCCCACCTGAAAAATTATTGATTATTGGATGATTCGCCTTTGTAGTTCGATTAAGATTCTGCAATGAAAAACAGAAATTCCGTACAGAAATCAGCAATATCAAATATCCGGTTTTACTTTTTCACTTCGTAATGGTACAAACCACGGCAGAGTTTTCCGTCGGCTGTGATTCCTTCGACAACCACTTGCATTTTCCCAGGTTCGTCGCTGCCGTAGTACGCAACTTTGGCCACCCCGGTCGAATCGGTCAGCACCACCGGGTTCCAGTAAATCGTGTTTCTGAAATCATCTTCCAAAACTGTTGGCTGACCGGGTTCGTAAACCGGCGAATAAAACCTCCGGATAACCGAATAACCGATAATCCGTGTGCTTTTCATTCCCATTTTATCGTAAAGTTTTCGTTGTGTTTCCCCACGTTTGGTGTAAAAAAACAAGCCCGGACCAAATCCGTTCGAAACATTAGCCATTCTCACAGCTTCCACATTTTCGAACCAGTTTGAAGGAAAACCCGAAACAAAATCACTGTCAACCCTCACGCCGTCTAAAAAATATTCAGGATTCAGAAGTAAAAAGTTTCTCATGTAAGCCGAAGTGGATTCGAGCATTTCATAAATATTAGAGTAAATATCGTCCCTCTTGCTGACTTCAAAAGTGTAATCAGCTTTCAGATATGGTTTCGCGAAAACATCATCTTTGGGTTTCCGGTTAATGGCCAGAACATTGATATCGCCTAATAAAATAGTGTCGTTCAAATGCCATTTCCTGTCAATCAGGCTGCTGTCGGTTTCACTCAGGTACCACGAGGTTTTGAATTGAATTCCGTCGTTGTAACGATAATTCAGTGGAAGATACCCGGGTTCGGGCGAAACAGAAGATCTGTCATCGATTTCAATGGTATTCTTTTTCTTTTGCCTGTCGGTTCCGGCCTGAAGCGAAGCATAAACCGTGTCGTAGAAAAAAAGATTGCTGAATACAAAGTTGCCAATCGAATCGGTGGTTTGCTGGTGAACCGCAAGCTGACTTTTAACAAACATCAATGTAACATTACTGTTTTTAACCGGTTTTCCTGAAAACCAGTTGGTTACTTTTCCCCTGAGCTGAATTGATTCTTCAGGCTGGTATTCAATTCCGGGAACCTGATTTGCCATGATTTCCTTCCATTCAAAATAACGGTAGCCATGCGAAAGCATCAGGTTGTCGAGTGCGACAATTGTACTGAGACTGTCATCTTTTAAATACCACGCTGGTTCTTCTATTGTACCTTTCAATTCCGAACTCAGTAAAAAACGGGTAAGAATATTATCGGGATACTGTTCTGCCCCAAGTTGCAATTCGGGATTGTAAACCGACATTGAAAGATTGGAAAGACACGGAATCCCGTCTTTTGTAAGTGCTTTTATCTGAAGTTCAACTTTCTCGCGAGGCAGATATTCCGGTTTTCCGGAAGTGATTTCAAGATTAATATTTTGATGGTGATTCAGGAAAACCAACCTTTCACAATGCGGAATCAGATTGTTGTCGAAAACCGTGAATTTTATTATTCCCGAAGGCAAACTGTTTTTACTGATGTTCAGATTAACCTGTTGCCCTGATAATGAAACCTGTTTATGAAAACAAATCTGGCCGCCAGATTGACCAAGAATCAAAAATTCTGTAACGGAATTGCTTGCTGACGGACTATTTCCATCAAGAATCTGAAGGTGGATGGAATCGGTTTCAAAAGGATCAATTTCCAGTTTAATTTCGTTGGTTACTGCAACCGGCAGATTTACTTTTATTTCAATATCGCTGCCAATCACGGCATTTGCAATATATTTTTTCCCTGTTTCAGGAATAATTTCAAAACTTCCGATTCCTTTAAATCCGCTTTTGAAATCAGCTGCTTTTTTTCCTTTTTCGTCGGTAATTTCTCCTTTAACCGAAATACCTTTCCCGTTTTTATCAACAGCCCTGAACGCGACCTTGTTCCTGACGTTTGCAACAAAAGTACCGCCTTCGGGAAAAAACTGAAGATCGACATCGCGGGCTTTTAAATCGAAAATTTCTTTTTCGGGAATTTTATCACGGATGTGTGAAATAATCACATTCCTGCGGAAAAACCACTGCTCGTCGAAATTCCTCATCCAGTTGGTGTAAGCTCTCACCTGATAAATTCCGCCCGGAATGGAATCGGGAAGGTGAAAATCGCCGTAAGCCAGTCCGTGCAAGGCCCAGCAGATTTTTTTATCAACAACTTCACCCGACAAATTAACAAGTTCAACGTACAGGTTGCAATCGGGAATTGCTGTATTTAAAAGATATGCTTTAAACCAGATGTTTTCGCCCGACCAATACGACGGCCTGTCGAGATGCAGATAAATCTTTTCGTTCGGGAATCGCAGACTGTAAAGATTGGCGGCAGTAATCAGTTCCTGTTCTTTATCAGGATTGATTCCTGACGGATAAAACGAGTGAAGACCCAAACTTACGGGTAGGAATACAACAAATAATAATAGGATTCTGATCGGTTTCATTACTGAAAAAAATTTAAACAAATTTACACGAGTTAAAACTGGATGTTACTACCAAAATTACTGTTCAACCAGAAACGGATTTCCCGTAACTTCCACTTTTTTAGTCAGTACAGAAGTTGTTTCAGGAATCAAACCCGGCTGTCCGCCACCGATCGATATTTCAAGGAAACCGGGTTCGGCCAAGAATTTACCATCATCGTAAAACACAGCCATTTGCTGAGGTTCCAGTACAAATTCGACAGTTTTTTCCTCACCTGCTTTCAGTTCGACTTTTTTAATTCCCTGCAAACTATGGATTGACACAGGAACCGAGGCATCAAGGTTTTTTAAGTAAAGCTGCACCACTTCGCTGCCATCCATTTTACCGGTGTTTTTCACTTTCACTGAAACAGTAAGATCGTCGCCGGTTTTAATTTTTGCCGGAAGCGTTAAACCTGAATATTCAAATTTTGTGTAACTCATTCCGTAACCAAATGCCCACAAAGGTTCGCCTTCGAAAAAGCGGTAGGTTTTTCCTTTCATGTTGTAGTCGTCGAAAGGCGGCAACTGATCGACAGATTTGTAAAAAGTCACCGGCAATCTTCCCGACGGGTTGCAATCGCCAAACAAAATATCTGCAAGCGCTGTTCCGCCTTCTTCGCCCGGATACCAAAGTTGCACAATTGCCGGGATGTTTTCCTTTTCCCAAACCGCGCCAAGTGCGCTACCGCTTGTCAGCACCAGGATCACCGGTTTTCCGGTTCCGTGCAGCGCTTTAATCAAATCTTCCTGCACCTTCGGCAGATTGATTTTTGTACGGTCGCCACCGCTAAA
>JBBIPU010000066.1:0-21911 GCA_037442685.1 Draconibacterium sp.
AATTCAACCCTGCGGTTTAAGGCTTTATTCGAAGGTGTATCGTTAGGTGCAACAGGCTGGGTTTCACCCATTCCATCGGTTTCAAGTCTGTCGGCATTTACCCCGAATGTTTTGGCAAGTTCAGCTTTTACAGCTGCAGCACGTCTTTTGGAAAGGTCGAGATTGGCGGCATCCTGCCCGTCGGAGTCGGTGTGCCCGACGATTTTTACTTTCACATCTGGAACTTCGTTTAATATTTTGGCAATATCATTAAGAGCGCCATACGATTCAGGCTTAACCACATCTTTATTCACATCGAAATAAATACCGTAAGAGATGAGTTTCCCTTCTTCGAGAAGTTTGTTCCGGGTGTCGGGTGATGCAGTTGTAATTTTGATATTGCTTATCCATGATGAACAAGAAGCTCCTCTGTATAACAAAAATGCGAAACGTGTAAATTGACTGCCATCATACAGATTGGTAGGCATATCCAATACTTTTGAGCCCTGATGGTAAATGCGTACACGGCGATTTTGCACCCAGATAATCACATGATTAACCGTTTCTTCCACTACGGGCTTCAGTTGTGAGTCACCTGTTATTTTCGGGCTGCCTGATTTTAAACCCTGGGTTTCCCACCCGGTTTTGGCAATATTTATGATAAGGCCGGTTTTACAACTAAATGGATCGCTCATTTCCTTAAATCCATTTTCGCCGTATATAGCAACGCCAGCCGCATAACGGGCACCTCCTTTTTTAGGAACCACATCAAACTCAACAATGAAATTTTTGGGAAACTCGATTTCTTTTAAAAGCCACCAGTTGCCTTCTGTTGCATTCAGGTTGAGCCAATTGCCTTGCCCAACACTCAACGTATTTATTTCTCCTGATTTATTGGTAGTCCAGAGAGCGGGAAAGTCACCAACCGCATCCTGGCTGAAATCTTCATATAGAAGTACTTTGTCGCCGGGAACAAAATCGTATTGCGAATAGGCTTTCAAAGCAGTGGAATTATCCTGTTGTGAAGTAACTGTATTTCCCTGATTTGGTGCCTGTTGAATGCTGTCGTTTTTATCTTTTTTGAAAAGATTTCCAATACCTTCTTCCACTTTGTCGAGGCTTTTGCTGACTCCCTGGTCGGCCTTCTGGTTTGCCCGGTTATTCGTCTGATTTTTGATTTTCTCCCTTAAATTGATCTGGGCATTAATAATTGCAGGGAATGCGGCTAAACTCAGAAAAAACATTGCGTAAAAGACAAACTTTTTCATAAGATGTAAGATTAAATGTTAATTGGTTTTGATTTTTACAAGTCAGAAAATTAAGTTTTTTTTATGTAAAACGCAATAAAATTTTTCTTGTTTAAACAGAAGTATTCGTGCTTTGAAAACTGTTTTATGAGTCAGTTTACAAAAAACATTTTACCCGTAAGTTATCGTAATTAATGTAATAGCATTGAATAAAAACGATTGCCAATTATTTTGTCATTCAGTAATGACAAGCTTTTTGATATATTCCGTAACATAATTAAAATCAGGGAGGACCGGGCTTTCAAAAACTATCCCATCTCGAAAGGCAGGGTCTGATTATTTCGTTTTTGTATGTGAAATCACAAAATACCGTTATTGTATTAGTGATTAGAAGTTAATGAGTGCAATTAATTTGAAGAACCTGTTTTTTGAAGTTCAGCGTCGTCAACTTTCTGCGCTTCTCCAGCAATAAGATTTCGGATTTCGATCGGAGACAATTCAACTTTGCCTGTAACCAGTTCGGGGCGGTTGTAATTGGCCTGTAACAGGTCGTACATCCCTGGGTCTTCCTGTGGCAGCAAAAATGGTTTCGAAGTATTTCCGGCGCTGTCGATAAAAGCGATGTAAGGCCGGGTAAGTACACCATCAGTACGTTTGCTGCTGAATACAAGCCACCTGCTGTTCGACGACCACGATGAATGACTTTCGGCAGTGTTACTGTTTAAGTCCATTTTTCTGAACTCCCCGGTTTTCAGATTGAGAATATATAAATCGCTGTTCTGGTGGAAGATGGTAAAATAACCAAAATCAGTTACAGCGCAAACCATGAATTTTCCGTCGGGTGAAACTGCCGGCATTGAAATGCTTATTCCAAGCGAATCGGCGTTTAAAACTGGTTCAACTTTGCCCCATTCTTCTGCATCAGGATCGTAAGCAATCCGCTTTAAGCTGTAACGGCTGTGCAAAAGACTTTCCACATCGCCTTTTTGAGCTTCGGGAGCACAGGTAAAATAAAGGTATTTTCCATCGGCCGACCATTCGGGCATACTTTCGCGAAGGTTGGTTGAGATTTCGGGAGAGGTTGACACTGTGTTGTTTTCAGTGTTGTAAACAAAAATGCCTGAAGCTTTGTCGGCTACATCAACCGGTTTATTCAGCCGGGTAGTCAGGTGCGGACTGATTTTACCCGTTGAAAAGGCAATGTGTTTTCCGTCGGGGTGCCACGCCGGGTAAACCCCTGCCGACATTGTTTCCGGTGTTTTTGTATCTGTTTTTGAAAGTTTGCCATCGTTCCAGAATAAAGTTCCCGGATGAACAATTCTGAAGTGCATCGCCATTTTAGCCGGATTGTTCTTCGAAAACGTGTGACAATTCACACAACCGTTGTCGGTACTGCTGTTTTCGATAATCGGAATCTCATCAAAACAAGTCAGGTCGCGCTGGTAAATCCCCATTTTGTTCCATTTTAAATAGGTGGCGTAAACCAACCGGTAAACCAAAACCGGGTCGATGGATTCTGTTGAAATCTGATGGGAAATAGAACTGTACTTAATCCATTGGTCATCATTTAACGACCAGATTCCGATAGAAATATTTTTCCCGGTATTTTGGGCAAGTAACTCATGCCATCTTTTAACCGGGATTTTAACGGTTGGTGAATTTTGACTGATGATTATCGGTTGTCCGGCTTCCCCTTTTATTTCAATCCTGAATTTTGAACCGGCTTCTTTTATAATAAAATTTAACGGTGCGATATTCGGCGGAATGGTCAGACCGGTATATTCAGGAAAAATTTCTGCCATCTTTCCGGTTTCTTTTGCCTGCCTGTAGTTTGGGCTGCACCCGAATAAAACAACCATGAAAATGATAATCGGGAAAACAGAAATGTAAACCAGCTTTGTTTTCATTCCTTTATTATATTGCAGGGTAGTCATCTTCATCGGATATAATTTCAGTATCGATAATGTTTGGATAAACAAACTGCAGAAAGTACATGTAAGTTTTTCCATATTCTGCATAAAGAGTGGTTCGTGCCTGACGTGTTTTTCCTTTAAACTGCTCCACTTTTTGCATAAAACCGTTGAACCGGTTTTGGGTTTCGCTGCTGATCTTAACATTTGCAGGCAAGGTTTGGCCTGTTCTGAAAGCGTGCATCAGCAGGGCTTCTTCGTAAATTACCGGAGTTTTTTGAAAATAGTTACCGGCAGTTTTGAAAAGTTCTTCAAATTGAACAGTGTCGTTTTTGAGAAGATAAAAAAGCATGAGGTATTCATACGCTTTTTTGTTTTTGCTGCTGGCATTTAAAAGGTCACGGAAACGTCCGTCAATCGTAGTTTCAAGTTCTTTTGCAACAGGGATGAAACTTCTTTTTTCCATCAGTTCCGCGTTATTAGCAATTAACATAGTATCGTTTACATAAGGCAAATATTCGCTGATAAATTTGTGTCCGATCAGTCCTTTCTGCAGGGTTTTCAGAGTCCGTTCCGCTGCTTTGTATTCGCCTGTTACAAGATGGATTTTAACAAGGTTTTGCAAGGCTCTTACACTGTACGGGTAAAAAACAAGCGATTCGTAAGCCCAGTGCTGTGCTTCGCTGATAAATCCCAGGTCGTAATAAAAATCGGAAGCAATAAACGAAAGTTCCGAAGCAAATTCGATGTCAGGGTGAAGCGCTTCTGTACCTTTTATCTGAAAGAAACCAAAAAAATGATCAGTTAAATTGCCTGTTTTGCTCATTACCAGGTTGTAATTCAGGTTGGCGGCAAAGTTGTAATCTTTCAGTGAGGTTGCCGCTTTAGCTGTTTCACCGGTGTTGTTATGATAACAGAAGTAATCGGCTTTCACAACTTTCTTTGCATCGGAATTGTAGATGGAATAATGGCTTAATAATGCCAGACACGAAACAGAAACAGCAGTAACAGAATATTTTAATATTCTCAGTCTCATTTTTGGTTCACCGTTTTGTTCCCGGTTTTTAACAATTGAAACAATAATTGAAACGATGAGCAACAATGGCACTGAAATCAGAAATAAGGTAAAAAATATGTCTGGTTCGAATCGCATAAACCATGCTTTTGGCGGGTAAAGCCAGAGATAACGGTATTTAAGTGCGATGGCAACAAGATATCCGGAAGCAACGACCGGAATTAACCATGCAAATAAAACGATGTACAAGATGTAAACTGCCTTTTCCCATTTTTTGAGAGAAGTTGAAAGGAAAACAGCAGATACCGAAAACAACATCATGTAACCGCTTCCGGAAATCCAGTACACGGCAAAAGCGCCGATTGTGAAAAACAAGATACTGCTGATCAGTCCTTTAGCTGATTTCGATAAAAAAAGTAAAATCAGAAGTAAGAAAAAATATGAAACTATTACTGAAAAAGGAAAATTGTAATCACAGGTAATTGTCAATGCAAGAAGTGCAGGAATGAGCGCCCAAAAGCGATTTAAACCGGTTTTTAAAAGCATGCCAAAGATATGGCAGTTTAACCACCAGATTGAGAATATTACAGTCAGTAAAACAACCGATCCGGTAAACCTGAAATAAAATAACTGTAAAATAAGGTTAGCCAGGAATTCGGCAATTCCTCCGGGTGTTTTAAGGTAAGGATAGTAATAAGCAGAACTAAAAATGAAAGGCGGCTGAACATGATGAAAAATGAGTTCGGGCTGAATGATAAAAAAAATGTATAAAAATGCTGATATGATAAGTGCTGCGGGTACAGACCAATCAATGATTTTAGATACAGTTTTGTTCATTGGTTTAAAAATCTTGTCTCTTTCCTTTTTCGCCAAAAATAGGGAAAGTTTTAATTCAGGATAAAAAAAACCTGCCCGAATTGGCGGACAGGTTTCATTATCAGTTAAAATCGATTTCAATCTTCTGATTAGTCCATGGCATCGAGAAATGCGTCGCGTTCGCGAAGGAAAACGGAGAGCCGTTCGATGGGATCGCGGGTAAGTGCAACGCGGCCCGAGCGTGTGAATTGCATCACTTTGAACTGGTTCAGCTCTTCAAATAAAGCCTGAGTTTCCTCTTTGTATCCTGATTTTTCAATAACCACATACTCACGCGTAATTTCGAGGATTTTAGCTCCCGAATTCCGCGCAATACGTTCAACCGTGTCACTCTCATATAGTGCATCGATCGGTACCTTGTAAAGCGCTATTTCCTGAAAAATCATCTCTTCGTTGGTATGGTAAAAAGCCCTGATTACGTCGATCAGTTTTTCGATTTGTGCCACCACCTTTTTTACCATATCTTCGGTAGTATTCACCACCACAAGAAATTTGTAAACACCTTCGATCGCCGATTCTGATACCACAAGGCTTTCGATATTGATTTTACGCCGGGTAAAAACGATTGTGATACGGTTGAGTAATCCGATGTGGTTCTCTGAAAAAATGGTTATATTGTATTCCCGTTTCATATTGAGATATTTTTGTTACTTTAATTCGAACCTGCTACATTTTATTTTGAACTGTCTGAATATTAAGGTTCAAGCATAATATCCGAAACTGAAGCTCCGGTGGGAACCATCGGAAAAACGTTGTCTTCTTTTTCAATTGTCACCTCAAGAAGGTAGGGTCCAT
This sequence comes from Draconibacterium sp., assembly GCA_037442685.1. Taxonomy (GTDB): domain Bacteria; phylum Bacteroidota; class Bacteroidia; order Bacteroidales; family Prolixibacteraceae; genus Draconibacterium. The sequence continues at coordinate 5,823 of JBBIPU010000066.1, forward strand.
CGTGTTCAACCATTTTCCTTATTCCGGTTTCCAGATCGCTGCGTACATCCACTTTATGTCCCGGAATTCCGAATCCCTTTGCAATGGTAATAAAATCGGGATTTTGCAGTTCGGTAAATGAGTATCTTTTTTCGAAGAACAGTTGTTGCCACTGGCGGACCATTCCTAAAAAATGGTTGTTCAGAAGCATGATTTTCACAGGGAGTTTATTTTGAGCAATGGTTCCCAGTTCCTGGATGGTCATCTGGAATCCACCATCGCCGATAACAGCAACAACAGTGCGGCCGGGGGCGCCAAATTGCGCACCAATACTGGCAGGCAGGCCGAATCCCATCGTTCCCAGACCACCGGATGTAACATTGCTCTTTGGATGTCTGAATTTAAAGTATCGCGAAGCAATCATCTGGTGCTGACCTACATCGGTAACCAGAATGGCTTCGTGATTTGTGGCATCGGAAGCGATCCTGATAGCTTCACCCATTGTCAGACCAGGTTTTTCGGGGAACAAATCTTTATGAATGATTTTTTCGTTTTCAATTTTGTCACACTCCCTGAAACGCTGAATCCATTCATTATGACTGTTTTCTTTTACGTTTCCGATAAGCATTTTCAGCGATTTTTTCACATTGCCGAGTACAGCAACATCAGCTTTTATAATCTTGTTTATTTCTGACGGATCGATTTCAAAATGAATGATTTTTGCCTTTTTTGCGTAAGCGCTCACTTTTCCGGTGACACGGTCGTCGAAACGCATCCCGACAGCAATAATCAGATCAGCTTCGTTGGTAAGCAGGTTGGGTCCATAATTTCCGTGCATTCCAAGCATTCCGACATTCATCTGGTGATCGGAAGGCAAAGCCGAAAGCCCGAGAAGTGTCCAAGCTGCAGGAATTCCTGTTTTTTCAACAAATTCGCGAAATTCGTTTTCAGCATTTCCAATCAGAATTCCCTGTCCGAACAATATAAGCGGGCGTTTGGCAGTATCGATCAAATCGGCTGCTTCCTTTACCTTGAACGGATCGACCGGGGTTTCGGGAACATAACTGCGTATTTTGCGACATTTTTTGTATTCAAACTCCAGTTCACCAAACTGTGCATCCTTGGTAATATCAATTAAAACAGGTCCGGGACGGCCAGTCTGCGCAATGTAAAATGCCTGTGCAATTACTTCCGGTATTTCTTCCGGAACGGTAATCTGGTAATTCCATTTGGTTACAGGCATCGAAATGCCAACTACATCCGATTCCTGGAAAGCATCGGTTCCCAGAAGTGGCGAAGACACCTGTCCGGTAATGCATACCAGAGGCGTTGAATCGATCATTGCATCAGCAATCCCGGTGATCAGGTTAGTTGCACCCGGGCCTGAAGTTGCAAAGCATACCCCGACTTTTCCGGTGACCCTTGCATAACCTTCGGCAGCATGAACTGCACCTTGTTCGTGGCGTGTAAGCACATGATTGATATGCCTGTCGAAATCGTATAAAGCATCGTAAATGGGCATAATAGCGCCCCCGGGGTAGCCGAAGATTATTTCAACTCCCTCTTCAAGCAGCGACAAAATCACCGCCTGCGAACCTGTAACTTTTTTTGTAGCCATAATTATTTCGATGTTATTTTTATCTGTTTTATTATTTGTCACTTGCTACTGGTCACTGGTCACTGGTCATCAGTCATTGGTACATTGTATCTGATATCCAGTATCCAGTATCCAGAATCCAGCATCCAGAAACCAGTATCTAATCAATCAATCTCACCGCCCCTTTATCTGCCGATGAAACCAGGCTTGCATAAGCTTTCAGCGCTTTCGAAATATTCCGTTTTCTTGTAGCGGGGGTGTAAGCATTTTTGCCCCTGGACTCTTCTTCAGCTCTTCTTTTTGCAAGTTCATTTTCTGAAATCATCAGATTGATTGAACGTTTTGTAATGTCTATCTCAATGATATCGTTGTTCCTGATCAGTGCAATTGCACCACCACCGGCTGCTTCGGGCGAAACATGACCGAAGGAAAGACCCGATGTTCCACCTGAAAACCTTCCGTCGGTAATCAAAGCACAATATTTATCAAGTTGTATCGATTTCAGGTACGAAGTAGGGTAGAGCATTTCCTGCATTCCCGGTCCGCCTTTCGGACCTTCGAAACGAATCACGATAACATCGCCTTTCTGCACTTCAGAACCTAAAATCCCGTTCACGGCATCTTCCTGAGAATCAAAAACCTTTGCCGTTCCTGAAAACTTAAAAATAGACGGATCAACACCTGCAGTTTTTACGATGCACCCGTTTTCGGCAATGTTCCCGTACAAAACAGCCAGACCACCGTCTTTGTTGTAAGCATGTTCAATATCGCGGATACAGCCTTTTACACGGTCAGAATCAAGGTTTGCATAATAATTGTCCTGTGAACCTAAAACCAGGTTGCGGCGTCCGTCGCCGGGTGACGAAAGAAAACGTTTCTTTGCATCTTCTGTAACTGTTTCGCGCATAATATCATATTCATCCAGCGCTTCTTTCAATGTCCTACCGTCAATCCGGTTAACCGAAGTTTCCATTAATCCGGCGCGGTCGAGTTCACCCATGATCGATAAAATTCCTCCCGCCCGGTTTACATCCTGAACATGGTAATGCGAACTTGGCGAAACTTTACAGAGATTTGGAGTAACACGCGAAAGCCTGTCGATATCTTCCATCGTAAAGTCAACTTCTGCCTCGTGTGCAATGGCAAGCAGGTGCAGTACAGTGTTGGTGGAGCCGCCCATCGCAATATCCAGTTTCATTGCATTTAAAAATGCTTCGCGGGTTGCAATATTTCTGGGCAGAACCTTGTCGTTCCCTGCGAAATAATAGGTTTTGGTGGCAGCAACTATTTTATCAACTGCCTCTTCGAAAAGTTTTTTACGGTTGGCATGGGTTGCAACAATTGTTCCGTTTCCCGGAAGCGCCAGACCGATTGCTTCTGCCAGGCAGTTCATCGAGTTGGCTGTGAACATTCCTGAGCAGGAACCGCAGGTTGGGCAGGCATTCTGTTCAATCAGCGAAAGTTCGCTGTCTGAAACAGACTGGTCGGCAGCCAGAACCATTGCATCGACAAGGTCGTATTTTTTTGTTCCGACTGTACCGGCTTCCATCGGACCACCCGAAACAAACACTGCCGGAATATTCAGCCGCATTGCCGCCATTAACATTCCCGGTGTGATTTTGTCGCAGTTCGAAATGCAAACCATTGCATCCACCTTGTGCCCGTTGCACATGTATTCAACGCTGTCGGCAATAACATCGCGCGATGGAAGAGAATACAACATTCCGTCGTGCCCCATTGCAATTCCGTCGTCGATGGCAATGGTGTTGAATTCGGCAGCAAAAAAGCCCTGCTTTTCAATCAATCCTTTGATGTACTGGCCAATATCGTGTAAATGTGCATGACCCGGAACAAACTGTGTAAACGAATTTACAATTGCAATAACAGGTTTCCCAAAATGTTCTTCTTTCATTCCGTTGGCGCGCCACAAGCTTCTTGCTCCCGCCATCCTGCGGCCCTGTGTTGTTGTATTACTTCTTAAAGGTATCTGCATTTTTAACCGTTTTAAAACTTTTTATTATTAAAAAAGCCTTCCCCGTTTTCGGAAAAGGCTTGTAAATATTTTAATTCAGCACAATAAACTAACCTCTTCCTGGAAATTCAGAAATGACCACCACGAGGACTAGAATATTTGCAGAAATTAATTTCATCATTTTTTGTTAAATCGTTGGCAAATGTAAAAAAACTATTCAAAACGCAAAACGAATTGAAATTAATTTCATGCTTTCACTACGAAAATTTAAGTTAAGAAAGTATTTTAATTTGAATTGATAATACGTTCGTTAAAAAGAGATTGGATTTTTTAAATAAAACCACTGCAAATATTTGGTTTTTATAAAATTCGATTCTTATTTTACAGTTCAGCAAAAACCTGAAATGAAGAAAATAAATTTAATCCTGATCTTAATCAGCACTTGTTTTTTTTGGGCCTGTCTTACCAGACCGGGTGAAAAAACGGTCGTAATTAAGAACAAACCTGTAATTGAACCTGATTATTCAGAATTAACAATACCATTTAACATTGCACCTTTAAATTTTTCGATCCGTGAAACAGGGGAATCATTTTATCTGAAAATTTCGGATGACAACGGTAATTTTATTGAATTGTCCTCAAATTCAGGAGCAATGGAAATTCCAATCGGAAAATGGAAAAAGATGCTGGGCGCCAATGTTAACCGTAAATTAACCTACCAGGTTTTTGTAAAAAAGGGGGGAGTCTGGAATCAATTCGAAAGTTTCACCAACACTGTTTCTGAATGGCCGGTTGCTCCGTATGTTTATTACCGGTTGCTGTACCCCGGATATGAAAGCTGGTCCGAAATCAGTATTGTTCAGCGCAGTATGGAAAATTTCGATGAAAAAACTGTGGTTGACAACAACGTGGTCGGTCAGAACTGTGTGAATTGTCATGCTTTCAACCAGAAAAATCCTGATGATTTTATGTTCCACATGCGTGGTTCGATGGGCGGAACGTACATTGTTTCGGATGGGGAACTGAAGAAATTCAACCTGAAAACAAAAGAAATGGAAAACAGCGCAACTTATCCCCGCTGGCATCCTTCAGGAAAATACATTGCTTTCTCGTCGAATAAGGTGGTGCAGCAATTCCACTCTTCGGATATTAAGAAAATTGAAGTTTCCGATCTGGCTTCCACCCTTGTTTTGTACGATGTGGCTGAAAATAAAATAATGAACATTGACGACGGCAATAACAAACAGTTTATGGATACTTATCCTGAATGGTCGCCCGATGGTCGCTACCTTTATTTTTGCAGGGCGGCTCAGATTGGAAAACAATATAATTATGAGGATATTAAATACAGTTTGTACAGGATAAGTTTTGATGCGGAAACCCATAAATTCGGGCAAACGGAAATGGTTTTTGATGCTGCAGCGCAGGGGAAAAGCGCTTCCTTTCCGAGAATTTCGCCCGATGGAAAAACACTGGTTTTCACACTTCACGACTTTGGCTGTTTCCCGATCTGGCATAAAGAAGCCGATTTGTATTCAGTCAGCCTGAATGATTTTACTGTTTCGAAAATGGATGTAAACAGCGATTACACTGAGAGTTATCATTCCTGGTCGGCTAACGGAAAATGGCTGGTTTTCAGCAGCAAACGGGCAGATGGATTAACAGCAAGACCTTACATTTCTTACATCGGTGAAAAAGGAAATGCCGGAAAGCCTTTTGTATTACCACAAAAAGATCCTGAGTTTTACAACCGTTTTCTGAAGACCTTCAATATTCCCGAATTTGCTGAATCAGATTTTTCTTTCGACCCGGGAAGAATCCGCAAGGTGGCTGAAAAAGCCCCGGTTCAGGCTGAATGGACAACAAATTAGCTGTTTGCCAAATGAACAAAACAAAGTCGGAAATAAAATTTTCACTGCCGGTTATTGCACAGTTTGCTTTCTTCCTGTTGTCGGTATTTTACTTTTACCGGTTTGCCGGTTACATTTTTTATTACCAGGAAAAGTCAAAGCTGTTCCTTCTCTCTTTTTCCTATTTTACTGAATTCCTGAAAATGCCAGGCGGTTTTCTCGACTGGCTTTCTGAATTTCAGACAACTTTTTATTTTAATCCTCTGATTGGTGCAATCATCGTTTCTGCCGAAATTTTTGCAATTATTTATTTCATCATTAAAACAGGGAAAGAAATCGCCGGATTAAATTTCAGTTTTATTCCCTTTTTAGCCGGATTTCTGGTGTTTTTTCTGCAAATCAATTACCAGTATCTGGCCATAAATAACCTGGGAATACTGATCCAACTTGCAGTTTTTTACCTGGTAATTCGTTTCCTAAAAGGAAAAAGAATCTGGTTCCCCATTTTGCTGTTTCCTTTGTGGCACTACCTGACCGGAAGTTTTTCGTTGATTTTCCTGGCAATGTTTTCACTTTACATCGTTATCGGTATTGAGAAAAACAAATGGTTAAAACTGCTGATTCTCTGGATTGAGTTCGCCCTGTATTTTTATTTTTCAGTGAACCTGATTTTCTATCAAACCATTGAAAGGTTGGTGTTTTACCCGTTTTCGAAACAGAATGCCGGGAATCAGATACCCTTGTTTATTGCCGTGGTTTTATTGACAATGTTGTCACCGTTGATTTTCAAATATCATTTTCGCTGGTTCGTCCGATGGAAAATCGGTAAAATTCTGGTTGCAGAAACCACGCCATTCCTTTTAATTGTCATCTTTGGAATACTGGCGGTATCATGGACTGATAAAAAGAATCAGCAATATTTCAGGGCCGAACGACTTTTTTATGAGCAGAAATTTGATGAACTGATCAGCTTTAACGAAAAGAATCCTTCTGTAAACATCCTGACCAGTTTTTTAAACAATGTTGCACTGGCAGAAACCGGCAAACTGAATGAACTACTGTTCAGGTTTCCGCAGAGTGCGGACGGAAGCACACTTTTTTTAAAATGGGAACTTGCCACGGAAGTGTTAAATAAAGGAGGATATTTTTATTATGCAATCGGAATGATAAACGAAGCACAGCGCTGGGCTTACGAATACATGGTGATGCGCGGCAAAACTCCTGAAGGAATTAAAATGCTGATAAAAACCGAATTGATTAACGGCAATTACAAGATGGCTTCGAAATACATTTCCATTTTAAAACAATCGGTTTTTTACAGAAAAGATGCGATGAGATTTGAAAAAATGCTTAATGATAAGGCAGTTGAACAGGATGCTGAACTTGGACAAAAAAGGAAATTAAGGACGAAACAGGACTTTTTTGTGCGATCCGAAATTCCGGTGGCCAATCTCGAAATGGTAATTGCCGGTGATTCGGCTAATTGGGTTGCGGTGGAATATAAATTTGCGTGGTTGCTGTTACAAAAGGATTTTGAAAGTGTGACAAAGAATCTGCCACTTTTGCGAAACGCCGGATTTGAAAAAATTCCGAAAAACATCGAAGAGGCAGTGGTTGCCTACAGTTTATTAAACCTGAATAAATATCCTGAATTTGATGGGTTTGTGGTCAATCCACAGACGGTTATCCGGTTTAACGAATATTACGGGATTTTTCAGCAAAACAGCAGTAATAAACTCCAGGCACAGGCGGCATTACGCAGTTTTTCAGATACTTACTGGTATTATGTATTTTTCAGGTGAAAGCTTCTTCCGGCCTACCCAAGATGAGGTGCAGATAAACGATTCATAAATTTAATCCCGCTTTATTAAACTTCCTTTTCTTTCTTAAACAGCAGCAGGAACAGGATCAGAAGCGCTGCCGAAGATAAAGTAGTAATTCCCCAGATTGCATCCCAGTTGTAGTTTTCAGCTTCTCTGTAATGATGAATTATCCTGCCCGAAATCATGTTCCCGATTAGTAATCCAACACCGAAAGTGGCGAGGAAAATAAATCCCTGTGCCTGTGCTCTTAATTCGGAAGGCGCTTTTTTGTCGATATAAATCTGTCCGCCTACATAGAAAAATCCGAAGATCAAACCGTGGATTAAAATACCGATGTAATACATCCAGTTCTGGTCAATAACACCGCCGGTGTAAAACGCAAGATAACGAATCACCAGTGCAATCAGGCCAAAAATCATCACGGTACGCAACCCGAATTTTTTAATTGCCACCGGGACAAGGAGCATAAAACCCATTTCGGCTAAAACACCCCAGTTCATAGTAACCGAAATGTATTTTGTTTTGATATTCAGCAAAAATTCGGAGAAATAGGAATAATACATTGAAAATGGGATCAGTGAAAGAAACGAAAGAATGATGAAGACTGCAAAGTTGCGGTCTTTCATCAGTTTTAATGTGCCTAATCCAAAAGCATCGATCAGCGAAATTTTATTTCCTTTTGCCTTTGGTGGTGTATCGGGCAGAAACAGGTTGGTAATTGCTGCAAAAAAACTCACTCCGGCGCCGCAATAAAAAGGAATATTTGTTCCGTCGAAATCGATTTTCAAAAAGCGGATGAAAAAGACACTGAAAATTCCGGAAACAACCCAGCCGATTGAACCAAAAACCCTCACTTTCGGGAATTGTTCCGAGGGTAAATGAACCATTGCAATGGAACTGGTAAGTCCCCACGAAGGCATGTACCCTAACATCGCTATAATCAGGCAAATAAAGAGAATGTCGGTATTAGCGGTTGAACCGGCAAAGAATAACATAACGGCATTGATCAGATTCAGACCTGATAAAACTTTCTGCGCCGAAAAGTACCGGTCGGCAATCATCCCGATTACCGGCGAGGCAATGCATCCAATTGCCATAGAACTGATAATCAGTGATTTTTCTGTGCTGCCCACTTCGAGGTTGGTAAGGTATGCCGCCAGCGGCACCCACCACACTGCGTACATCATATACTGAAGCAGCATCATTGCTGAAAGTTTGAACCTGACCATAAAATTATAGGTATTTAAAAGGCCGGCTCGATTTGAGCCGGCCTTGCTGTTTCTTTACTAACCAAAATAAACTAATTGTACCCCGGGTTTTGCTGTAATCCGTCTGTTTTATTCATTTCACTGCGTGAAATGGGCACCCAGTAGAATTTTTTATCATTGAAAAATCTGTCGTCAGCTTTATCAGCCTTATTGTATTTCCACATAGTGCTGCCATCGTCATAATGCTCGATCCTCATACCATAAACCGGTGTGATTATTTCCTCGCAAATCATCCAGCGGCGCATATCGTAGAACCTGTGGCCTTCGGCAAAGAATTCGATAGCCCTTTCGTGTTTTAAATATTCGCGTGCCTGAGCTTGATCAGATGTAACTCTATCGGGCAAACCTGCACGGTTACGTACCATGTTCATTGCATCAATACCTTTTTGCAAATCTGCGCCACCGAGTTCAATACAGGCTTCGGCATAGTTCATAAGGATTTCTGCATAGCGGAATTCCACCCATGTATTTGTATTGCGGTAATATTGTCCTGCAGTAGTCGGATCACACAGTTTTCGGATATAATATCCGTTTTTCGTTCCGTTCCATGCTTCAATCAAACCCTGGCGGGTGTCAAGACCGCTTTTCCATGCTGAAGCATCTCCGGAATTATGAAGATAATATCCGGTTTGTACCTTGTTTTCAGGTTCCAGCCCGGCAGCGTCCGACGGACGTTGTTGCCACGGTGCCCCGTCATACAGAATGGAAGCGTAAAAACGTGGTTCACGGCCGTTATACGGATTTCTTTCCGGATCGGCAGCTAACTGTTCGGCTGTTGCTGTGCGCACATCCATATTTCCCGGATCGTATTTGTCCCACTGGAATGGTGTTCCGTCAGCCATTTCGTAACTTCTTACTAATGGTTCTGTGGGATCGTTATTACCCCAGTTATGATAACCGTTTGGTCCGTACCACAGGTTGGCATTGTTAACATTTCCACCTGAAAGCGGGAACTGGATTCCCCAGATTGTTTCGGTATTCCATGCTGCTTTCTGGTTGAAAATACTGAAATAGTTATCAGCATATTTCTGAACATCAGCTGCGGTTAAAGGCGATGGCGGTTCACTGGTAGTACCTACAAGTGAATATGGTCCGTATTTACCATCCATTACATCCTTGGCGGCATCGCGGGCCTGTTGCAAAAGACCACTCTGGCTGCCCGAAGGAAACGAAACCAGTGTGTTCGATGGCTCATATCCGCCATTGGTAAGTTTACTTGCACAAAATAATAAAACTCTCGATTTTAATGCACCACACGCACCACGATTGGCACGGCCCTGCTCAACAGTGGTTGGCAGATTGTCCAGAGCACTCTGGATATCCTTCAGAATAAAATCAAGGGTTTCCTTTATTGATGAACGTTTTAATTGGGTATAATCCTCGCCTAAAACATATGGTTGATCACGCAATACAGCGCCACCATAAACCATGAGAAGTGAAGCATAATCATAAGCCCTGATGAAGTAAGCCTCGCCTTTCATTTGTTTTTGCATAGCTTCCTGTCCTGGTTTCAAAGGTACATTGTCGATTTCGGCAAGTATCTTGTTCACATTCTGGATATTTTCATACAGGTTATCCCAGCGAAGATATCCTCCATATCCATTATTTGCAAAGAATCCCAACTGGTCGGGGCTCATGGTGCCTTTCAGCATCACGTAGTTCGCAGGACGGTGGATGCAAAGTGTCTGGTCGGTGCCCGAAACCAAAAGGTCTTCGCGTGCGCCCAGAATACCTGCATCGGTGTTGCCTCCCATCCGGTCGTAGGTTTTATTCAGATATGCATTCACTACATTTAAATCTGAGAAAACAAGTTCTTCATTAAATGTATTAACTGCCTGCTGATTGAGTACATCTTCGCACGCCGTAGCAACGAACAGAAGTAATACAATTGTCAGTATATTATTAAATATTTTTTTCATATTCTAACTTTTTAATAGTTACATGATTTATCAGAAAGTAATATTCGCGCCAATAGCAAATGTTTTCATCAGCGGATATACGCCAGGGTTATTGGCTTCAGGATCCCATATTTTATTGGGTGTGTAAAGCAATGCTACGTCGTTGCCCGAAAGATAAACGCTTGCCTTGGCAATGCCAATTTTGGAGTAGTATTTTGTCGGTATTGCATAGTTTAACACTACGTTTTTCAAACGAAGATAAGCACAGTTCTCAAGCCAGTAAGTACTCATTCTTACATCGGGCGACCAGTAAAGGTCGTCACGGTTGTATGCACGTGCAACATCGGTTTCGGTATTGGTGGGTGTCCACCTGTTATCGTATTGCCATTTGTAGTAGTTGCCTGCTTCACCGCGGCGGTTGTCATACTGCGAACGTTTGTAAACTTTACCTTGTCCCTGTAAAAGAATTGAAAGCGTAAATCCTTTCCATGTAGCATCGGCGTTTATTCCGTAAAAAGTGAAAGGATAATCCCATTCGTCAATCAGGATGCGGTCGTCGCCTGTAATCTGGCCATCTTTAGGATATGTTTTGGTCCCATCAGCACCTACAACAGCAGGTCCACCAACGTCTTCTAAAATTACATCCCCCGGTTTTGCACCGGTAACATGTGGTGTAGCATCAATTTGTGCCTGGTCTTTGTAAATACCTATCGCGTTGTACATTAACTGGGCTCCGTAGGGGTGTCCTTCGAGTTGTTGCCATGGTACTGCTTTCAAAGCTTCGTCCATAAACACAACTTCGTTTTTGTTATAACTGAAATTACCTCCGAAATTGATGAAAAGGTCTTTGTTTATCGCCTTATGAATACCGGCATCGATTTCGAAACCCTTGTTATCAACAATACCCAGGTTTTCCTGTGGCAACGAAAGACCGGTAAAGTTTGGAACCGAAGCATCCTTGGTGATCAGGATATCTTCCCTTCTCTGGTAGAAAAACTCTGTATTCAGGTGGAAAAGGTCTTTCAGGAATTTTGAATCGAATCCCAGGTTATACGAAGTCTGTGTTTCCCAGGTAATTTCCGGGTTGGCAACGACGGGCGGGCCAACTGCAGTTCCGATAGCTCCGCTTGTGCCAAAAGTCATACCGGTTGACAGGTTATAAGTATTTAAGTACTGGAACGGGTTTCCGGGGTCCATACCTAATTTACCATACGATGCCCTTAATTTAAAATAGTTGGCGAACGAAAGATGTTCTTTCCAGAAATTTTCTTCCGAAGCACGCCATCCCAACATAAGTCCGGGGAAATATCCCCAGCGGTTATCTTCCGGAAATTTCAGCGAACCGTCAGCACGAAACACAACTTCAGCGAGGTATTTTCCTTTATAATCGTAAGTTGCACGGCCTATCCACGATTTGCGTGCATAAATCGAGGCTGATCCTGTAATGTTCTGGTCTTTTGCATTACCAGCATCCATGGTCTGAATCACATCAGAAATATAATAAGTCCTGTAGGCATAGAAATAGTTCCAGTCGCTGGTATATTGTTCATAACCTGCAAAAAGAGCAATGTTGTGATTATCGAACGATTTTACATAGTTAACATTGAACATGGTGTTCTGGTTGATCGTGCGATCATATCTTTCGTTGTTTTGCGGATACGAAATTCCCCTGTAAGTTGGTGTCAAAGGCATATCGGTGATAAAACCATCCGCACCGCGGGTTGCTTTGTCCCAGTTTGGATAGTAAAGAATCCATGGTTTATAGAATGCCTTGTTGTAATAATTGGTCAGGTCGAAACTGTAAGTTCCGGTGATTGACAATCCTTTTACAAACGGAACATCGATTGTGGCGCCGAAAGAACTTAACAAACGATAAGTTTTCTGGTCGTTTGTACCGGCGCTTAAAGTTGAAGTTTCAACCGGGTTATCGCCATATTCAATATCAGGTCCCGGGTACCAGCCTTCTTTTGGCCAGAAAGACCAGTTGGTTGGAACCAGGCGGGTTGCCTGTCCTACAATTGCATCGGCGCTTTTGTACGGATAGATCCTGTCGGTCAGGAATCCGGCCACTTCAAAATTGGTTTTCAACCAATCAGTTACCGGCATTTCGAGTTTTGTACGGACGTTGTACTGTTTGTATTTGGTGGAAGGCGCTTTGTAAATAGCATCATCCAGTTTAAAACCAAACGACACATAATATTTCATCCCGTTGGCGCCGCCATCAAGTGTTATGTTGTGTCTCTGTGTATTGGTCCATTTATCAATTAAATCACCGTACCAGTCGGTATTGGGGTGTTCCCACGGATCTTTTCCGTTTCCGAAAAGTTCGATATCCTTATCAGAATATCTTCTGGCTTTACCCTGTGCCACCTGGTATTCCGAAAGCATTGTTGCATATTCGGCTGCATTCGTAACTTCGGGGATAACAGTAGGAGTCATCATCCCGGTGAAGAACTGGTAGTTCAAACGTGGTTTTCCGTCTTTTCCCGATTTTGTTTTGATCAGGATTACACCGTTGGCTCCTGATGCCCCGTAAATAGCTGCCGAAGCATCTTTCAGGATGGTAAGACTTTCAACATCGTTCGGGTCGATTTCATCCATGTTACGGCCCGGTACGCCATCGATAACAACGAGAGGCGCTGTGTTTGATGCATAGGTACCGGAAGTACCTCCGAGTGTTGTACGGCCACGGACAAGGATTCGCGGAGTCATCTGGCCCGGTTCACCGGTTTGCTGGATAACAGTTGAACCGGCAAGCTGACCTGAGATCGCATTTGAAACATTTACGGCTGGAATTGCAACCAGTTTTTCACCACTAACCGTGGTAACTGCACCAACAACATTTGCCCTTTTCTGGGTACCATAACCTACAACGACAACCTCATTCAGGTCAGTAGTTTCAGCAGCTAGTGTGACATTAATTGTTGTCTGACTTCCGATTTCCATTTCCATAGATGTCATACCGACAAATGAAAATTGTAAAGTTTTTGCATCGGCCGGTACCTGCAAACTGTAATTACCGTCGATATCGGTCACAACACCAACAGTTGTTCCTTTTACAACCACAGCAACACCGGGAAGTGGCGACCCACTTTCGTCAATTACCTTACCGGTAATTGTTTTTTGTTGTTGTGCTTCGGAAAAAGAAGTGGATCCGGAGGTGGATTTTTCCTCAACCGGGAAAACAATCACCTGTTTGTCAACCACCCTGTACTCCAGGTTGAATTGAGGCAGTAACTCATCCAGGATTTCTTCCACCCTTGCTCCGTCGGTATCGATCGATACCTTTTGTTTGTCATTTACCACATCGTTGTTGTAAATGAACTTAAACTCACTTTGTTCAGTGATGGTTTGAAATACCTGCTTCAGGCTTACCTTATTCATTTTCAAATCGAACTTAACCGATTCAGAATAAATGCTTGCCTGAACATTGACCGCCATCGCCAAAAGCAACAGGAATGCTCCTGCAGCAAGACGAAGTCTTTTTAGCCTTCCCCGAATTATGGAAGGCATTTGATTAACGCATTGTTCCATACAATTCATAGTTTAGATTGATTAATAAAATTAAAAACTCTCATTTTTTTTGAAAGAAAGTAAACTGACCAGATTCACCTGCTTTCGGACTAATTGGTTTAAGTTAAAAAATTTTACATGAGGTCGTTATATATTGTTTTTAGTTGATCTGATAATAATTCCGTTATTTGTTTTCAGTAATTTAAATTTGTGAGCTTCGCTTAGAAGATTTAAAATTTTATCGAGAGGTTCTGTATCAAAACTTGCAGTGTATCTTAATTTACCGGTTTCTTCATCGCTGATAAAAATACGGGTCATGAATTTTCTCTCTAAAATCTGTGCTATTGAATTTAAATCTTCATCATAAAACCTTAGTACTCCATGACGCCATTCAGCAGGGTTTTCAAGTTCGTTCGATTTTACATAAAAATTTCTTTCCTGATTTACAAACGACACTTTTTGCCCGGGCTTCATAACCAGTTTATTCTCAGGCAAGTTTTTGTCGGCCAGTTCAACTTTCCCTTCATAAAGTATTACTTCTGCCTTACTGTCAGAAGGATAAGCTGAAACATTCAAATGTGTTCCCAATACTTTTGTTTTCAGGCTTGAAGTTTTAATGACAAATGGTTTTTCTGGGTCGGGTACAACTTCGAAATATCCTTCCCCGATCAGGAGGATTTCGCGGGTTTTATCAATAAATGGCTCAGAAGCTATCAAAACCGACTTTGAGTTTAACCACACTTTTGTCCCGTCGCTCAACACAAATTCCTTTATCTCGCCCGGCAAGGTAACGTATTCATTCAGTGATACATTATTATGAGGAATCAAACGCAGGTATGCAATGTAACCCAAAGAAATAACAAGCAAAATGGTTGCAGTTAATTTGTAAAAGAATCCAATTCCATTACCGGGTTTCGGTTTCCGGGCAAATCCAAGTTTTTGTTCAGTTTTTTCAATAATCCGGTTTGGAAATGGTTTTGGGAAGTCGGTGAACCAGAATTTATGCAGTAATTTTTTCTTTTGTCCAAGATCAGAATCTTCAGAAATTTCAGATTCGAGAAAGCTTTTTTCTTCTTCCGAAAGTTCTGAAGTTAACTCTTTTGTAATCAGTTCGTACAGTAGTTCGTTTTCTTTCACTGCATATTTATTTATTGTAAAGACGCAGGGATGGAAAAATCCACCCAACGGGAAAAGCATTTATTTCAAATCAATAAAGAAACATTCCGGCTTGTTTCAACGGCGAAAGTTTATCCTTTTTCTTTTTGTCCACATTCAAAAGTTCTGTTATTTTTTTTACTGCAAGTACCAGGTGATTATTCACTGTTTTTTCAGTAATACCAAGCACTTCAGCAATTTCACTGTATTTAAGGCCGTTAATTTTAGCGAGGGTAAATACTAACTTACACTTCGCCGGTAAAGTTTCGATGGCCGAGTAAATTTGTTCTATCGTTTCCTTTTTGATGTATGAGTCTTCAGGGCTTTCAACCCTGATCAGGTTAAATTCTACAACTGAATCAATTGAAATAATGCTCCCGTTTTTGTTATTGCGCAGATGCGACAGACAACCATTTCTGACAGAAATAAAAAGATATGATTTCAGATTGATAATGTTTTCGATTTGAGCGCGGTTATTCCAGATTTTTACATAAACATCGCTTACAATTTCCTCCGATATTTCCTTGTTTTTTAAAAATCCGAATGCAAACCATAATAATTCATCAGCAGTCAGTTCCATCAACTGTCTGAATTTTTGCTGATTGCCGGAAGCTATTGATGATTTGAAATAATGGTCGTTCAACATCGATAAGTTTCGATAGTTTAGTTAAAGTACAGCGTTAGTTTAATGTCTGCAAAATAAGAAAAAAAACCGTTTTAAAAAAGTAAAATTTACACTTTATAATTGGAAAGGTGAAAAAAGATGCGGTTGCTACTTAATCAAAACACCATTAATGTATTGATGTATGTTTTTGAAATTCAATAATTTACTTTACAATAGAAAACCTTTTCCAAGGCTTTTCCCTTCTGAAATAAATTTAGAGTACGTCATTGCGAGGCTTCACTCAATTTCTCGAATGAGTGAATGACAGAAAGCCGCATCAATGCTGTCATTTCGACGAGTACGCGAGGAGAAATCTTTTTTTAACAGGTAGATTTCTCTCCCGATAACATCGGGATCGAAATGACAAGAA